>NZ_FYBV01000008.1:0-130413 GCF_900186175.1 Listeria sp. ILCC796 | reverse complement strand
ACTACCAAGATGAGGATAAATATACTATACTAACGTTAGAAGAGTTAAACGAGAAAATCATGAAAGCTTGGCAAGATAAGACGTATTACATGGACGGAAAAGTGTATTCAGGCGCGGCAGGGAGCATCTTACAAGCTTCTGCGTATGTGGAGGACTGGGAAGGCCAACTAGCTGAATCCGGCATTATGTCGGCGTTATCAGGCGTAGGCCTAGGCGCTGCGATAGCTCGTGGGAGTAAGGCGTATAAGGGTGGTAGTGGGGCTAAGACTAATACATCGCCTAAAACAAGGCTACCGAGAACTAATGGGAAATGGTCAGGCGAACCAGGAAATGGAAAATGGTTTTCAAATAAACCAGAGGTTGATAAGATTACTGGTGGAAAAGGTGTAGAATTTAAAAATGGTAGACCTGATTTTTCGCCTTGGTCAAAAGGTGATTTAAACTTTAAACCTGGTCAATTAAATGGTACGCCTGATGATTTTTCTCTTGTGTATGAAAAGATTCAACAGCAATATAAATTGCCCTCAAAGAATGCAGCTAAAAAAATGTTAAAAGACATTGGTGTTACACCTCACCATAAATCGCCAACTAAAATAGAATTGATTCCATCAGATTTACATGGTAATATACCACATATAGGTTCAGCAGCAGATATGAGAGGAGGATTTTAAAATGGATAATTTAAAAAATAAATTAGATGAAATTATTGATACTGAGATGAAGCAAAATCCTAAAGTATGGGGGATGGATTGTATTGAAGAAATTGAAAAAAAATATTCATTAGTTTTTCCCACTGACTATGCATTTTATTTGCAATATTATGGAAATGACTATATAAAAGATAACTATTTATTTACGCTCAGTGATTCTTTGGAAAAAATACTTAATCAGAATAGCTTTGAATTAGATTCTATTTTTGGTATTGATGATGATTTGAACAATTTGGAAAAAAAGATTTTATTTTATCAAGATATTATCCCGTCAAACCTATTTCCAATAGCAGATTTGCCAGGAGGAAATTTGGTTTGTATGGATAAAGAAAACCAGCAGATTTATTTCTGGATTCATGACGAGGTCGAGGATACGTATTTAGTAGCACGGAATTTCAGTGAATTTATTATGCAGTTTCAATTCGAACAAAAAGAACAAGTCAACTTGGATGATATAGAACTTAATTTAAGCAATGATTTGGACGATTTACTAAAGAAAGCCGCTGAGAAATATAGATGAAGGATTTAAGGTTTCTTGAAAAGTGTTAAAGTCAAATATGGCAAAAGAGCATTTCTTATTAAGAATTATAATTCTTGTAAGTTATGCTTTTTTATTTTGTAAGAAAGTTCAAGACTACACCAAGCCACTCCCAGCGTAAGTGTAAGCATGGGAAGTGGCTTGGATTGGAGCGTAAGCGACAATCCTTATAGGGCGCATGAGTAACACCGCCCTACACATACACAACAAGAAACAGGCTATTTTAAAGGCTTACCGCCTGTTTTTTTACTGCACAGTTTTATCAAAAAAATAGGCATAAATACATATATTTCATAAAGTTTCGCTTATTTTACGGAATTGAGGTCTTTGAAACTGTAGTAATGGTGTAAAAAGATTTGAAAACATTGCCAATTAGTTGTTTGTCATTCGTACTAATGGTAGAAAAAATAAAAATCTTTCTGAGATATGCAACAAATCGACCATTTCAAGTTAGATATGGTGTGAAAGACAAGGAGGACGCAAAAATGTTAAAAAAAGAATTAACTATCAAGATTGATTATTTAAGTATCATCTTCGATACGCTGAAGCTGACGAGCTGATACGTAAAGTATTAGGACTTCCCCTAGAATACTTCATGATACAAAAAGCAAAGGTCAAGCATAAAGATTATACAAACTTGTATCAGTTTGGCACAATCAAAGTGTATGGGGATAGACGGTTGAAAGACGGTACAGATGAAGCAGGTTGTTATCTTGTTTTGAGTGGACAATGGTGTGATGATTATTATAGCTTCTTACAGACCACAAAGCACACATACAGCGATTTCTTTCGTACGTGCTTACAATTAGCCGGAAAAGGTAATTTTCATCTTACAAGGCTTGATATAGCCATTGATGATAAAAATGATATCCCCTACTTTACCGTTGAACAGATAAAGCATAAATGCTTACGGGATGAATTTGTATCAAAAAGCAAAAGTATTTGTTAATCCGACAACAAAAGAAGTTGTGAGAATATGGCCCCAAAAATTTAAACAGTAAGGAGATTGAATGTGAAGGTAAAAAGAGTGTTACAACAAGAGTTAATGTGCGAAGTCACAGTTATTGATGAAATCAAGAATTTTGATATTATTACAGAAAAAATGGATGATGATTTTTATACTTTTCCATTAGGGACTAATATGATGATGTGGTTGAATCAGGATGGATTACTTGGAGAACTGGAGTGTATTTTCCCTGAACAAATAGATGAAGAAATAGTTTTAAACAATCAGAATGCCGTTGTAAAAGTTGGATTTCCTTTGGTAGAAATAGAGGAGGCTGTAACAGTTTCAAAAGCAAAAGTTTTTAGAAGTGAAGCATATTTCACTTTATACTTCTCTGAAATAAAAACGTATGATAAATGTATTATATCTAAAAATCTTTCATTCTATGTGAATAATGATGAGTTGATAGCCATAAAAGCTGTCATCTCATAATTAAATGGCAGCGTTTTGATTAACGGATAGTGTATCATGTCAGAAGAGATTGAGATAATCAGCTTGTAACAGATTAAACAATATTTTTAAACGCAAAAAAGAGAAACAAATCCTAGCGCAGGAAATGTTTCTCAGTTTTTATGCTTACATCGCTAACAAGTTTCCGAATGTGTAGTCGCAAGCTCTTGGGATTTTAAAATACTTTTTTGTGCCGACGAAATCGAAAACGGCAATTCTTCCTCTGAAATCTCACGTTCTTCTGGTACAAGGCCTAATGTGGTGGTTAGATTGCCGCCGCGGATTAGGTCGCTGTGGGTGATGAATTGCGATTTTAAGGGTTTATTGTCGCGCGTTCTGGCGGTGACGAATTGATGCGCAGGCGAATTGTTCGCCGTATCTAACGTTAGGGTTTTGCCGTTTGGCAGGTCAATGCGCACGTTTTCGAAAGCGGGAATTCCGAAGACGTATTCCCCTGAACCGGGTGTCACCGGATAGAAACCGAGCGTACTGAAAATGTACCAGCCGGACATGCTACCGTTGTCCTCGTCGCCAGGATAGCCGTTTATGCCCGCGTCATAAAATTGATTCACCGCTTGCTTGATTAGAACCTGCGTATAAGCAGGTTTTTTCGCGTAGGTGAACAAATAGGGTAAATGGAAACTAGGCTGGTTGGACAGCGCAATTTGACCGAAGTCAATCATCGCCATCTCGCTCATTTCGTGGATCTCGTAGCCGTAGCCATCTACATCGAATTTTGGTGGTGTGTTCGCGAGCTCGGTCAGCTTACGCAAAAATCCACCTTCGCCGTACGCTTCATTTAGGCCAGCAAAATCGTGGAAAACCGCGAAACTAGTCTGCCATGCGCTACCCTCGGCGTAGTCTTTCCCCCAAGAAAAAGGGTTGAAAGGGGTTTGGAAATTTCCGTTTTCGTCTTTGGCGCGCATAAAACCCGTCTTTGGGTCGAAAATATGCAGGTAGTTTTTCGAGCGTTCCTCGTATTCGGCTTCGAGCGCTGTGTTTCCTAGTGTCTTCGCGACGGCGGAAATGCAAAAATCGCTGTAGGCGTAGTCGAGTGTGTGGTTGACGCTTTCATGGTAGTTCAAGGGGACGTAGCCAAGACGGTTGTAGTCCAGTGCGCCGCGGCGACCGTAGTTTTCTTTGTCGGACTGTGTCGTGGCTGCTTTTAGCATCGCGTCTTGAAACTCGGGCATTAAATTTGTGCCGATGCATTTTACAGCAGCGTCCGCGATGACCGCGTCAATGAGTGTGCCGGGCATGAGGCCGCGTTCGTCAGGCGATAGCCATTTTGGCAGATAGCCCGTTTCGCGGTAGCTATTTAAAAAGCCGCCAAGCATTTTTTCGTATTCATCTGGAATTAAAAGCGAATAAAGTGGGAACACCGTTTTGTAAGTATCCCAAAACCCATTATTCGTATATAATCTACCATTTGCAACGCGCCGTGCAGTCGTGTCATAATGAATCGCATTTTGATTTGCATCATATTCATAAAAGCGCTGCGGGAAAAGCGCCGTCCGGTAAAGGCAATGATAAAATGTGGCGACTTTTGCTTTATCTGAATCACTCACTTGAATCTTGCTCAAATAGGCGTTCCACTTCGCGGCCGCCCTCGTTTTGGTCGCCTCAAAATCATAATCCGCTTGCCGTTTTAAATTGAGACTCGCTTGTTCAGAGCTGATGAAGCTTGTCGCCAAACTGATTTCCACCGTTTTAGGTGCCGTATCGTCAAACCCAATTTGGAAAAATTGATTTTCTGCTTTTTGTGCCGCTTTTGAAATGATTTTTCCGTCTACAGGGAAGCCCGTGTTCGAAAAATCAAATGGGCGGTCAGCCGTCAAGACGAAGTGCATTTTGAATTCTGGATCCGCGCAGCCAGCAAAATTCTGCACGTAACCAAAAACGCGGTTTTGCCGTTCGTCCACCTCAATATAACTGATATTTTCAGCAGAAAAAAGCAAGCCGTGTTGTTCGTCTTTCGTATAAGAAAGGCGTATTTTCGCGCCGTAAGTGCTCGGTGTGAGTTCGCTCGTAATTTGATAGCGGAGTTGTTTGATTTTTAAATAATGCGGGCTGAAAACGGCTTCATTCGGCCGATAAGAGCTTTGGGCGAAATATAAGTCATAATTTGCCAACTTCCCAGAAATCGGGGTGAGCAAAAAGTGAGAAAAGTCGCCCATCCACGGGCTTGGTTGGTGTGTTAACCGAAAGCCTTGGAATGTGTGGTCGTTTGGATGGAAAAACCAACTTCCGTTATTGTTTGTCGTCTGCGGCACAAAATAATTCATTCCTCGTGGCACAGAAGTATAGGGAAGCGTATTTCCATTTGAATAACTGTGCTGATTATTTGTGCCATGCCTCGTGTCGATTTGTGTAACGTCCATAATTTCCTCCGATTCTAACGTGCCCCGCTTGACTCCCTTTCAATTAAAGAAACGGGAATGATTGCGTTTTCCACGTCTTTTTTTTGAATTTGTTTTTGCAAACTGATTGCGGCCGCGCGCCCCATCTCTTCAAAATTTTGTGAAATCGTCGTGAGCGAGGGCTCAACAAATTCCGCGGCTTGAATATTATCAAAGCCAATAACCGCCAAATCTTGAGGGATACGAATCCCCATTTTCTTCGCTTGCTTCATAAATTGAATAGCCATCAAGTCATTTTCCGCCACAATCGCCGTCACGCCGTCCGCAACAAACTTTTCCGCAATCCCAGCATACGCCTCTTCCGAGTGCACATTCGTTTCAAGCGCATGAAACGAAATCCCCGCCTCGAACAAAGCCCGCAAATAGCCCATGTAACGCTCGCGAACAGTGGAAGTTTCTTGGATCGTTCTACTGTTTAAAAAGGCGATTTTCGTGTGGCCTTTTGATAGGAGTAAATGAGCCGCCATATACCCGCCACTGAAATTGTCCGCCGTTACATACGGAAACGGGATACCCTCCATTTTTTTGTCGAGTAAAACAACCGGGAAACCTTGAAAGTGCAACTGATAAAGAATATCCAAGTTTGAGTTTCCTGTTTCCGGATAGTAAATCATCCCGTCGTATTGTTCAATCAACTGGAAAAAATGCGTTTGAGTTAGGAAACTTTCATCTTGAATGTGCACATGGTACCCTTTTTCCGCTAAATACGGCAGCATTAGAGCTGTAAAATTGCCAAGATCGTGTTGGCCAGGAAAAGGCAAAATAAAAAGGACTTGTTTCATGGAAGTAACCGCTTTTGAAATGGAACGCGCTTTGACAAAGGTTCCCTTGCCGCGAATTCGCTCCACCAAACCTTTGTTTTCCAGTTCAGATAAAGCACGCTTTGATGTAATGCGGCTCGTCTGATGTGAGGCGGCTAGGGCATGTTCTGTCGGCAATTGTGCGCCAACTTGCAACTCACCCGACATAATTTGACGTTCAAGCTGTTCGCTAATTTGCTGGTAAAGTGGTTTTTTAACCATTCAAATTGTCTCCTTTGATATATCATTTAATATACCTACTATACCAAATTTGCGATTTGAAAGAAAATAAAATGAAAAAACACTAGACAATTCATGCTAACATCATTATACTGTATTTAAAGTTAAAAAGATATATCAAATTTTAGGAGTGTTTTAAATGACATATCAAGAGGTTCCTGTTTCAGTAGAAAAGTTTATGAAAATAATTACGGAGAAATGCGGCGAAACACACGCTAACTGGGCGAAAAATTTCAATGCGTGCTTTGCCAATACATTACTCACAACCGTCAAGCGTTTGCCAGATGATACAACATTTTTACTTACTGGTGACATTCCAGCGATGTGGTTGCGCGATTCAACCGCACAAGTCAGACCGTATCTTGTACTTGCAAAAGAAGATCCAGAAATAAAAACGATGATTCGTGGCTTAGTAGAGCGTCAAATGCAGTTCATCTGTTTAGATCCTTATGCAAACGCATTCAATGAGGAAGCAAATGGCGCAGGGCATCAAACGGATAATACAGAAATGAACCCGTGGATTTGGGAACGAAAATATGAAATTGATTCGCTTTGTTACCCCGTTCAACTTAGTTATTTACTTTATAAAGCAACGGGCGAAACGGAGCAATTTAATGAAACGTTCCATCAGGCGGTGAAGAATATTTTAACCGTGTGGGAAGTTGAACAAAAACATGAAGATTCTCCTTATACGTTTACGCGTGATACTTGGCGTATAGAGGATACGCTGCCAGAAGACGGGAAAGGGACAAAGGTTGGCTACACAGGGATGACTTGGTCAGGTTTTAGACCGAGCGATGATGCTTGTAAATTTGGCTATTTAGTGCCTTCGAATATGTTTGCGGTCGTCGTGCTTGGTTATTTGGAGGGAATTTACAGTGAGATTGCGGATGATGCATCGTTAGTGAAGCGAATTCAGGCGCTTCGCGGAGCAATTCAAGACGGAATTGAAACGTACGGGAAAACAAAATCACAAGCTGGCGAAACGATTTTTGCGTACGAGGTGGACGGTCGCGGCGGTGTGAGTGTGATGGACGATTCAAACGTGCCGAGCCTACTTTCGGCGCCGTACTTAGGTTATGTGTCGCCAAACGATGAAACATATCTCGCAACGAGAAAAGTGTTACTAAGTGAGGAAAACCCTTATTTTTATAAAGGAGAGTTTGCGAGAGGGATTGGCAGTTCGCATACGCCGCCCGATTACATTTGGCCAATTGCGCTTGCGATGGAGGGCATGACGACTGATGACAAGTCGGAGAAGGAACGTATTTTGAACTTGCTTGTCGATTGCGACGGCGGGACGAATTTAATGCACGAAGGTTTTGATGTGAATAATCCGTTTGCCTATACGCGCGAATGGTTTTCTTGGGCCAATATGATGTTTTGTGAGCTTGTGATGGATTATTTTGATATTCGAGTCGAAAAATAGGAGGAGAAAACGTGAAAAAAGTTTATATTGTTTCGCATAGTCACTGGGATAGAGAATGGTATATTCCGTATGAAGCGCACCACATGCGGCTAATTGAATTGATGGACGACTTGCTCGAATTGTTTGAAACCGACCCGGAATTTGAAAGTTTCCATTTAGACGGGCAAACGATTATTTTAGACGACTATTTACAAGTGCGCCCAGAAAAAGAAGCGGCCGTTCGGAAAGCCATTGAAGCTGGCAAACTAAAAATTGGCCCGTTTTACATTTTGCAAGATGCCTTTTTAACGAGCAGCGAATCAAATGTGCGCAACATGCTAATTGGTATGCAAGAAAGTAAAAAATGGGGCACGCCCGTTAAGCTCGGCTACTTCCCTGACACGTTTGGAAACATGGGGCAAACGCCGCAATTGATGAAAGAAGCAAATTTGGACGTTGCCGCTTTTGGCCGAGGAGTCAAGCCGACTGGTTTTAATAATGTTGTAATTAATGACGAAAAATATTCCTCGCAGTTTTCGGAAATGTGGTGGGACGGGCCTGACGGTAGTCGCATTTTAGGCGTGCTGTTCGCCAACTGGTACAGCAACGGGAATGAAATCCCAACAGACAAAACGGCAGCGAAAGCGTTTTGGGAGCAAAAATTGCGCGATGCCGAACAATATGCCGCAACGGATCATTTGCTCATGATGAATGGCTGCGACCACCAACCAGTTCAAAAGGACATTACAGAAGCGATTCGCGTGGCCAATGAATTGTATCCGGATATTGAATTTATTCACGCTGGCTTTGATACGTATTTAAATGCACTAAAAGCAGACTTGCCTGCTGATATGAGCGTCATTGAAGGTGAACTTACAAGCCAAGAATCAGATGGTTGGTACACGCTCGCAAATACGGCATCATCGCGCGTCTACTTGAAACAGCAAAATACGGAAGTGAGCTGCCAGCTAGAAAATATCGCCGAACCGCTTGCAACAATGGCGTTCGCGGAAGGTTTCGCATATCCAACGGACAAACTCAACTATGCGTGGAAAACGCTCATGCAAAACCACCCGCATGATAGCATTTGCGGCTGTAGCGTAGATTCGGTTCACCGCGGAATGGTCACACGTTTTGAAACGGCAAATGAAGTCGGCAAATACGTGGCTAGTGAGGCAGCAGCATTTCTCGCTAAAAAAATTGACACGAGTGCTTTTGACGCTGACGCGAAACCGTTCGTTGTTTGGAATACGACATCTTTCCAAAAGACGGGCTCCGTTACGATTGAACTCGAGTGGGAAAGAATGCTTTTTGCAGGCAATAAACACGATACGCTCTACGATAAACTTTCCAGTAAGCCTGTTCCTGAAGTTTCTGTTGTGGACGTTCGCGGCAATCAAATTCCGTTTGAGCTTCTATCGCAAGAAGTACGATTTGGCTTCGATTTACCTAAAGATGCTTTTAGAGTCCCTTATATCGCGCGCTACATCACGGTTGAGCTATTCTTGGTCGACATGCCGGCGTATAGCCACGAGGTTTTCGGTCTTGTGCAAAAAGCGCCGACTGCCGGTTCTGAAAATCTGGTGAAGGGCACGCATACGCTTGAAAATGCTACTGTCCGTGTTGATGTGAACGAAAACGGGCAGCTTACAATCATGCACAAGCCGACTGGTCGCATTCACGAAAACCTTCTTTCTTTTGAGGAAACGGGAGATATTGGGAACGAATATATTTTCTTTGAGCCGACCGGGGTTTCGCGCTACTACTCGCATGAAAGCCCAGCTGAAGTTCGGGTTATTCGAAATACGCCGAATGTAGGGGAAATTGAGATCCGCCATGAAATGCTTGTCCCTGAATCCGCGGACGAACTCCTTGATAAGGAACAAAAAATGGTGCTCGAATTTAAACTGCGCCAAGCTAAACGCTCCAAGAAAATGAAAAAAATGGTCATCACGACTCGTGTTGTTTTAGAGAAAAACAATTCGCTCGTGCAATTTGAAACGACCGTGAATAACGACATCAAAGATCACAGGTTGCGCGTTTTATTCCCAACAAGCTTTGAAACTAACGTCCATCAAGCAGACAGCATTTACGAAGTGGTGACGCGGCAAAACAAAATGCCAGAAACGTGGGAAAATCCGACGAATCCGAATCACCAACATGCCTTTGTGCACATGGAAGACGAAGCTGGCGGAATGACGATTGCGAACATGGGCTTAAATGAATACGAAGTGCTCGCAAATAACACCATCGCGCTCACGCTGTTCCGTTCTGTCGGCGAAATGGGTGACTGGGGCTACTTCCCAACGCCAGAAGCGCAGTGCCTCGGTGAACATGTTTTCCGCTATGGTCTCATGTTGCACGGCGACGGGGAGCGCGAAAAAACATTCCATCAAGCGAAACAATTCCAAGTGCCGTTTACCGCCGAACAAACCAATGTGCATCGTGGCGAAATCCCCGCTACAAAAGCATTCCTCAAAGCGAACAACGACGCTTTCCTAATGACCGCACTCAAAAAAGCCCAAACGGAAGACGCCATAATCCTCCGCGGCTACAACTTAAAAACATCTAAAGAGCCACTTGAAATTAAAGCAGGTGCGCGTAGCAGCTACCGTACGAATCTCCTTGAAGAAGGCCAAAATCCGCTACCGAATGAACTAAAACCTGCAGAAATCGTGACTATAAAATTAATTTAAAACGCACATTAGAGGCTGGGAAATACTTCCCAGCCTTCAGTCTGATTGTGCGTGGTATGTTTTGCTTAAGTTTAGCGTTTATTAACGGCCTGTCAATTTACTTCGCTAATAAGCAAGCGTTAAGTTTTTTTAAAAGCGCTGAATTTTCTTTTGATAAGGAGATGCGGTGTACAATTAAGCAATTCGAAATGTCTAAAATTAACCTATTTAAAAAAAGTGAATCATTGTAGCATAAATCAATTTCGGAAATCCATTTTGTAAGAATATTTTTCAATTCAATGGTATTCTTTTCCACTAAATTTTGTGATAAAGCACGCACGATTGGTATGGCTGCACTCAATTGTTCTTTTGTAGTATAATATTGGTAATTCATCTGAAATCCTCCTATGTAGTTTTGCTATATTTAAGTATATAGAATATCCCCTAATAATTATATAGCCTCATGAAAAAATAAACGATGCAATGTTTTCATCGTGAAAGGACTTTAAAATGGATGAACTCGACCAAGAAATCATAAAGCTATTAAAAAAAGACGCGCAGTTAACAAATAAGGAAATTGGAAATGAAGTGCACCTAACAGGTCAAGCAGTTGGCAAACGAATATTGAATTTGAAAGATGCAGGCATCATAGGCAGTTACACCATAAAAGTTTATTACAGTAACAAACAGTTTATTCGCGTATTTATGGAAGATAATCGTTTTAAAGAGGTCGAACAAAAAATTATGGAATATGAGGAAATTGAAGAATTTTATAAAGTAAGCGGACATGCTTGCTTTATGGTAGTTGCGCATTTTGAACCAGAAAAGTTAAAAGTTTTTATTGAATCACTTTCGAAGTGGGCGCGTTGTAGTGTAGATTCAGTTGTCGGCGATCGACTTGAAAATAAGTAAAAAGCGATTAAATGTGAATCGCTTTTTTTGCTACGTCATACATCATCAGCGACTCTTGACAATGTACGCCAGATGTTGTATTATAGTTAAATGCCAAAAGAATCTATACTGTTTTTTGGTGCGCTCATTTTTATGTGAAAAGCTAGTGAAATGAAGCGTTTCCATTGTTTTGGTAGCATAATGGACATGGTCGTGGTTTTCAAGCAAATAGGTCAAATTTGATTTATTATGAAACTTTTTTTAAAAAAGTCTCTTTGCCGAATGAAATCCGCTTTCTTTTTGTCTAAAACAGCATAGAATTTTCTTTTAAAGTTCCATTCAAAGTTGTCCTTTTGCTGGTATTTAAGCCGGCTGAAAAGTGGCAGGAAGCTTTTGATGAACGGTATTTAAGCGAGTGATTTTTACACGTGTAAAAAAAGCTCTTAGCGTCTTAAATTCCGGGTGCGGGGGGTTCCACCATTTGTGCGAATGACAACCATTTTGAATGTGCTTATAAATTTTAAAAAAATTGAGGGGTGAAGAGTTTGTCAGGACATGATGTACAATACGGCAGACACCGTAAACGTAGAAGTTTTGCTCGGATTAGTGAGGTATTAGAATTACCAAACTTAATCGAAATTCAAACAGCGTCTTACCAGTGGTTCTTAGATGAAGGACTCCGTGAGATGTTCCGCGATATTTCTCCAATTGAGGATTTCGCAGGCAACCTATCGCTAGAATTTATCGATTACGATTTAGGAGAGCCGAAATATTCGGTAGAAGAATCCAAAAATCGTGATGCAAACTACGCAGCACCCTTACGCGTTAAACTACGCCTAATCAACAAAGAAACAGGCGAAGTAAAAGACCAAGAAGTTTTCATGGGTGATTTCCCGCTGATGACAGAAATGGGAACATTTATCATCAACGGAGCAGAGCGTGTTATCGTTTCACAACTCGTTCGTTCCCCAGGTGTATACTTCAATGACAAACTAGACAAAAACGGTAAAAAAGGTTTCGGTTCAACCGTTATCCCAAACCGCGGCGCTTGGTTAGAATATGAAACAGACGCAAAAGACGTTGTGCACGTGCGTATCGACCGCACACGTAAATTGCCTGTTACCGTTTTACTCCGTGCACTCGGATTTGGTTCCGACCAAGAAATTTTAGATTTAATCGGAGATAACGACTATCTTCGCAACACCCTAGAAAAAGACAACACGGACAACGCAGATAAAGCGTTACTCGAAATTTACGAACGTTTACGTCCAGGAGAACCTCCTACTGTAGAAAACGCAAGAAGCTTACTAGTGTCTCGCTTTTTCGATCCTAAGCGTTACGATTTAGCTAGCGTTGGACGTTATAAAATCAACAAAAAACTACACCTTAAAAACCGGTTATTCAACCAAGTTTTAGCTGAAACGTTAGTGGACCCTGAAACAGGTGAGATTATCGCTTCAAAAGGCGACATTTTAGATCGCCGCAAACTAGATACGATTATTCCTAATCTTGAAAACGGCGTTGGCTTCCGTACACTGCGTCCAACTGATGGCGTATTAGAAGACAATGTAGTTGTTCAATCTATTAAAATTTATGCACCTGACGATGAAGAAAAAGAAATCAACATCATTGGAAATGCGTATATCGATGAAAATGTAAAACACATTACGCCATCTGATATCGTGTCTTCCATCAGTTATTTCTTCAACCTTCTGCACGGCGTTGGCGATACAGATGACATTGACCATTTAGGTAACCGCCGCCTACGTTCAGTCGGTGAACTGCTTCAAAACCAATTCCGTATCGGTTTATCCCGTATGGAACGTGTGGTTCGTGAACGTATGTCTATCCAAGATATGACAACCATCACACCACAACAATTAATTAACATTCGCCCAGTTGTCGCTTCTATTAAAGAATTCTTTGGTAGTTCACAATTGTCGCAATTCATGGATCAAACAAATCCACTTGGCGAACTTACGCATAAGCGCCGTCTATCTGCCTTAGGTCCTGGTGGTTTGACGCGTGAACGTGCCGGCTATGAAGTGCGTGACGTTCACTATTCTCATTACGGTCGTATGTGTCCAATTGAAACGCCAGAGGGACCAAACATCGGTTTGATTAACTCCCTTTCTTCTTATGCGAAAGTCAATCGCTTCGGGTTCATCGAAACACCATATCGTCGTGTTGACCCTGAAACGAACCAAGTAACCGACACAATCGATTATTTAACAGCAGATGAAGAGGATAACTACGTGGTTGCGCAAGCGAACTCCAAGTTAGACGAAAAAGGTGCATTTACGGAAGAAGAAGTTATGGCTCGATTCCGTTCTGAAAACCTTGCTGTGGATAAAGAACGCGTCGATTATATGGACGTATCGCCAAAACAAGTTGTGTCCGTCGCAACAGCTTGTATCCCGTTCCTAGAAAATGATGATAGTAACCGTGCCCTAATGGGTGCGAACATGCAGCGTCAAGCTGTTCCATTAATGCATCCGGAAGCACCGTTTGTTGGAACAGGTATGGAACACGTATCGGCAAAAGATTCCGGTGCAGCTGTAACCGCGAAACATGACGGTATCGTAGAACACGTTGAAGCACGCGAAATTTGGGTGCGCCGCGTATCTATGGTTGATGGCAAAGAAGTAACAGGTGGAATCGATAAATATACACTACGTAAATTTGTTCGTTCCAACCAAGGAACATGTTATAACCAACGTCCAAACGTTGCAGAAGGGGACCGCGTCGTTAAAGGCGAAATCCTCGGTAACGGTCCATCCATGGATTCAGGAGAGCTAGCACTAGGACGTAACGTTTTAGTAGCCTTCATGACATGGGACGGCTATAACTATGAGGATGCGATTATTATGAGCGAACGTCTTGTAAAAGACGACGTTTATACGTCCATTCACATCGAAGAATTCGAGTCCGAAGCACGTGATACGAAGCTTGGACCTGAAGAAATGACACGCGATATTCCAAACGTTGGTGAAGACGCACTTCGCGATCTTGACGAACGCGGTATTATTCGTGTCGGTGCTGAAGTAAAAGATAACGACCTTCTTGTAGGGAAAGTAACGCCAAAAGGTGTAACCGAACTTACGGCTGAAGAACGTTTATTACATGCTATTTTTGGTGAAAAAGCGCGTGAAGTTCGCGATACATCACTACGTGTACCTCACGGTGGTGGCGGTATCGTTCTCGATGTTAAAATCTTTACTCGTGAAGCCGGTGACGAATTACCACCAGGCGTAAACCAATTAGTGCGTGTATATATCGTACAAAAACGTAAAATTCACGAAGGCGATAAAATGGCCGGTCGTCATGGTAACAAAGGGGTTATCTCCCGTATCTTACCAGAAGAAGATATGCCATTTATGCCTGATGGAACACCCGTTGATATCATGCTTAACCCACTAGGGGTGCCATCTCGTATGAATATCGGGCAAGTGCTCGAACTTCATTTAGGTATGGCGGCTCGTAAACTCGGCATTCATGTTGCAACACCAGTATTTGATGGAGCAAATGAAGAAGACGTTTGGAGCACAGTGGAAGAAGCGGGAATGGCTCGCGATGCGAAAACTGTTCTTTATGATGGACGTACAGGTGAACCATTTGATAACCGTATCTCTGTCGGCGTTATGTATATGATTAAACTTGCTCACATGGTTGATGACAAATTGCATGCTCGTTCGACTGGACCATACTCACTTGTTACCCAACAACCACTTGGAGGTAAAGCTCAATTTGGTGGACAACGCTTTGGTGAGATGGAAGTTTGGGCTCTTGAAGCGTACGGTGCAGCCTATACGTTACAAGAAATTCTAACAATTAAATCAGATGATGTTGTTGGACGTGTGAAAACGTATGAAGCAATCGTGAAAGGCGAAAGCGTGCCGAAACCAGGCGTGCCGGAATCTTTCCGCGTATTAATCAAAGAGTTGCAAAGTTTAGGTATGGACGTCAAAATCCTATCTGCAGACGAGGAAGAAATCGAAATGCGTGATACCGATGACGACGACTTCTCCGGTCAAAACGATGCATTTAATATTGTGAAGCCTGAAGAGGCTACCGAGCAGGTTGACTAACCCGCCCGAAACAAAACTCCAAAATAAAAATAATTTTTCGATAAACTTAAACATGATGGACTTGTTAGCCGCAAGAAGCACTGAACGTAGTCGTGCTTTCTTGCGGGCCAAGTTATATGAAACGATATAATTTAAACCTAATAAGTGAAAAGTCATGACCAAAATTAGGAGGTTGGGCACTTGATAGATGTTAATAATTTTGAGTATATGAAAATCGGTCTAGCATCTCCAGATAAAATCCGTTCTTGGTCGCACGGTGAAGTAAAAAAACCTGAAACAATCAACTACCGTACGCTAAAACCAGAACGTGACGGACTGTTTTGTGAGCGTATTTTCGGACCAATGAAAGACTGGGAATGTTCGTGCGGAAAGTACAAACGTGTCCGCTATAAAGGCGTCGTTTGTGACCGTTGCGGGGTTGAAGTAACGAAATCCAAAGTTCGTCGCGAACGCATGGGACACATTGAACTTGCAGCGCCAGTTTCACACATTTGGTATTTTAAAGGTATTCCAAGCCGTATGGGTCTTGTGATGGATATGAGCCCGCGTGCGCTTGAAGAAGTTATCTACTTTGCGTCTTATGTAGTAACAGAGCCAGGCGACACACCGCTTGAGAAGAAACAACTTCTTTCTGAAAAAGAATATCGCGTTTATCGTGAAAAATATGGTCAAACCTTCCAAGCTGGAATGGGTGCCGAAGCAATTAAGAAAATTCTCTCAGACATCAATCTTGAAAAAGAAACAGATGAGCTGAAAGAAGAATTGAAAACCGCACAAGGTCAACGCCGTACGCGTGCAATTCGTCGCCTAGAAGTAATGGAAGCCTTCCGTAACTCTGGCAATAATCCAAGTTGGATGGTTCTTGATGTACTACCAGTTATTCCACCAGAACTTCGCCCAATGGTACAACTTGAAGGTGGCCGTTTTGCAACAAGTGATTTAAATGATTTGTACCGTCGTGTTATTAACCGGAACAACCGTTTGAAACGCTTGCTTGACTTAGGCGCACCAAACATCATCGTCCAAAATGAAAAACGGATGCTTCAAGAAGCAGTTGATGCGTTAATTGATAATGGTCGTCGTGGCCGTCCAGTGACTGGACCAGGTAACCGTCCATTAAAATCTTTATCGCACATGCTTAAAGGGAAACAAGGTCGTTTCCGTCAAAACTTACTCGGTAAACGTGTCGATTATTCCGGTCGTTCCGTTATCGTCGTAGGACCTAACCTTAAAATGTACCAATGTGGTCTTCCAAAAGAAATGGCACTTGAATTATTCAAACCTTTTGTGATGAAAGAACTCGTTGGACGAGGCCTTGCGCACAACATTAAGAGCGCTAAACGTAAAATTGAACGCATGGCGCCAGAAATCTGGGATGTCCTTGAAGAAGTTATTCGCGAACATCCAGTTCTACTAAACCGTGCCCCTACGCTCCACAGACTTGGTATCCAAGCGTTTGAACCGACTTTAGTTGAAGGTCGCGCGATTCGTTTGCATCCACTTGTTTGTACGGCGTATAATGCCGACTTCGATGGTGACCAAATGGCCGTCCACGTTCCACTTTCGGCAGAAGCACAAGCGGAAGCACGCATTTTAATGCTTGCCGCACAAAACATTTTGAATCCAAAAGATGGTAAACCAGTTGTTACACCTTCCCAAGATATGGTGCTAGGTAACTACTATCTGACACTTGAACGTGAAAATGCGGTTGGTGAAGGAACAATCTTTAAGGATATTAACGAAGCGCAACTTGCTTATCAAAATGGCTATGTTCACTTGCATTCTCGTATTGCCGTTTACGCAGGATCCATTCCAAATGAACGCTTTACAGAAGAGCAACGTAAGCAACTATTAATTACGACAGTCGGTAAATTGATTTTCAACACAATCTTACCAACATCGTTCCCTTATATTAACGAACCAACGAAATATAATTTAGAAATTGAAACGCCTACAAAATATTTTGTTGAGCCAACAACGGACGTTAAAGCGCATATCGCTAAGCAACCAATTGTTGACCCATTCAAGAAGAAAATTCTTGGAAATATCATTGCAGAAGTGTTCAAACGATTCCATATTACAGAAACATCTAAAATGCTTGACCGCATGAAAGACTTAGGTTTCAAAATTTCCACAAAAGCGGGTATCACAGTTGGTATTGCAGATATCTTAACGCTTACGGAAAAACATGAAATTCTAGAAACAGCACATGATATGGTTGAAAAAATTACGAAACAATTCCGTCGCGGTTTAATTACAGATGACGAGCGTTATGAGCGCGTTATCGGCGTTTGGAATGCTGCCAAAGACGAAATTCAAGGAAAACTAATTTTAAGCTTGGAACGTTTAAATCCAATCTTTATGATGCAAGATTCCGGAGCTCGTGGTAACATCTCGAACTTCACGCAACTTGCTGGTATGCGTGGTCTGATGGCTGATCCATCTGGACGTATCGTAGAACTTCCAATCACTTCAAACTTCCGTGAAGGGTTAACAGTCCTTGAATACTTTATCTCGACCCACGGAGCGCGTAAAGGTCTTACCGATACAGCCCTGAAAACGGCCGATTCTGGTTATCTTACTCGACGCCTTGTTGATGTGGCGCAAGATGTTATCATTCGTGAAGACGACTGTGGCACGGACCGCGGCTTAACAATTAAAGCGATTCGCGAAGGTACGGAGATTATTGAACCGCTAGAAGAACGTCTAGAAGGGCGCTATGCTCGTAAAACCGTGCGTCACCCTGAAACTGGCGAAGTTTTAGTTAAAGAAAATGATTTGATTACTGAACCGATTGCAGTAGCAATTGTTGAAGCGGGTATTGAAGAAGTATCGATTCGCTCGGCGTTTACATGTAATACAAAACATGGTGTATGTAAAAAATGTTATGGTAAAAACTTGGCTACTGGTACAGAAGTTGAAGTTGGTGAAGCAGTCGGTATTATCGCGGCACAATCTATCGGGGAACCTGGTACACAGCTTACAATGCGTACGTTCCATACTGGTGGGGTAGCCGGCGACGATATCACGCAAGGTCTTCCACGTATTCAAGAAATTTTTGAAGCACGTAATCCGAAAGGACAAGCAACCATCACAGAAGTGGCTGGGGAAGTTGTTTCTATCGAAGAGGGCCGTGACCGTGGACAAGAAATTACAATTCAAGGTGCGGACGACCGTCGTAGCTACACAGTTCCTTATACAGCACGTCTTCGTGTTCAAGAAGGTTCAATGGTAGACCGCGGGGAAGCACTTACGGAAGGTTCTATTGATCCGAAAGCGCTAATCCGTGTACGTGACGTTTTATCCGTTCAAGAATACTTGCTTGCTGAAGTACAAAAAGTTTACCGGATGCAAGGGGTAGAAATTGGCGATAAACACGTTGAAGTAATGGTTCGTCAAATGTTGCGTAAAATCCGCGTAATGGACACTGGGGATACGGATATCTTACCAGGTACATTAATGGATATTCATACGTTTACAGAAGCAAACCGTGAAGCTATTTTGAGTGGTAAACAACCGGCTACTGGCCGTCCAGTATTACTCGGAATTACGAAAGCTTCTCTTGAAACGGATTCCTTCTTATCTGCTGCATCATTCCAAGAAACAACACGTGTTCTTACTGATGCTGCGATTAAAGGAAAACGTGATGAACTTCTTGGTCTTAAAGAGAATGTTATTCTTGGTAAACTTGTACCAGCAGGAACAGGTATTCACCACTATCGCAAATTAAAACCAGAAGTTGTTGGTGCTGAAAAAGAAATAACAGAGGAACCAACTACTTTCTAAAAAATAAAACGGAAATCATTTTATGAAATGATTTCCGTTTTTATTTGTATGAAAGAAGCTATAATTGTCTTTTTTTGACACGTATATGATATTTTGTGTCTAAAATGTGTCTGAGAAAAGATAAGTATACATTTAAAAATGGCTTAAATAGGCGATTTAGACCATGTCAAGAATATTTTGTTAAAAAATAATCAAATAAATCCTGAATTTCACAAAATTTTCATTGAATACGACTAAGAAGAAAGGTATTCTTATGGTACTAACCATCAGGAGGTTTAATGAATGGCAGTGAAGCAAAAAGCATTAACTTTTATGTTAGTGACAACAATAATGGCAATACCTTTTGTACCAGTTACAGTTTTAGCAGAAGAACCAATTGTTACAGAACAAGGGACAGAGATAGTCCAAATTCCAGATTTACAGTTAAAAAAATATTTAAATACTCAATTAAGGCAGGCGCAAGATGCGGATATTACACAAGCGCAATTGAATACACTCCGTAGTGTTTCACTTTCAGGGGATACCTACACAAATTTATCAGGGCTTGAACATGCGAACAATTTGACGGCGTTGTCTTTGTCGAATACGTCCAACATTGCGGATCTTTCAACAGTGACGGCGATTCCTAGCTTGACAAATTTGACGATTTCGGGTGCTTTTCTTACGGACGATAAATTACCGGACTTAAATAATGTGACGAACCTCGAATCTGTTAGTTTGAGTAATACGTCAAATACAAACGCAGTTTTTTCGAAAATAAATAAAATGCCAAACGTCGCGAATTTATATGTGCAGAATAACTATAACATCACAGATATTTCGGCTCTCAAAAGTATGCCGAAATTGAAAGTATTATTTGTGCAATTCGATGGCATTCAAGATTTACAATGTATTTCTGAGTTTCCAGCATTAGAATCGCTCGCGGCAACGGGGCAAAATACAGGGCGTCTTGATGCTCATAATAAAATTAAAAGCTCAGTACTCAGCTATGATGAAGCCAATCAAACAGTGTTTATTCCATTTTCGATGATGGTAAATCGCTTTACGCATTTTAATGGCTATCAACCACCGTTTACAAAATCGACTGCATCAAATCAAACATTTTTAGCATTTAATGATACAAGAGTGGATAATAGCCGCCTTTCTATAAATGATGAAGGCATTACGGTTAACGCGATGACAAAAGAAGACTTCGATAACCTTTCAGAAATCGAATATAATGCATTTTATGATAATGCGGCCGGAAGTTATGCAACACCAACATTTTTACAAGGCTATAATGCTTCGTCTGGCACGTATGACCAATATTTTGACATTGAACATTTTATTACTTTGACAGCAGATGAAGCTTATGAATATGACCAAAATCAACAAGTGACAGAAGCGCAATTTTTGCAAGATGTTCATGCGACAACCGATGATGGTTCACCAGTGACGAGTAATTTTGCACAAGTTGTTGATTTAACAACACCGGGAGTTTACGAAGTGACATTGAATGCTGAAAATGAAGCAGGTCTAAAAGCAACGCCTGTTAAAATTCAAGTTACCGTACGAGAAGTTGCACCCGCACCAGTTGACCCAACAAATCCAGAACAGCCTGTGACACCAGAAACGCCCATTACACCAACAGAGCCAGAGAAACCAGAAACACCAAAAGCTGGCGAAATGGTTGTACCAAAAGAGACAAATGAGCAACAAAATACCATCATCACACCAAAAACGAACACCGAAAAACCAACAAAAAGCACACATCTTCTGCCTAAAACGGGGGATACAAATGGACTGCTTTATGTGGCGTTAGGTGGCCTTCTAGTACTAGGTGGGTTCGCTTTGTTTCACCGCAAGAGAATATCGAAATAAAAAAATGAGGTTGGATTAATTCCAACC
Organism: Listeria sp. ILCC796; assembly: GCF_900186175.1. Lineage (NCBI taxonomy): Bacteria > Bacillati > Bacillota > Bacilli > Caryophanales > Listeriaceae > Listeria > Listeria sp. ILCC796. The sequence goes on along the minus strand of NZ_FYBV01000008.1, from coordinate 109,514 downwards.
TCATTTTGCGTTTTAATCTAAATCCTCGCCGTTTGTTGCGATGACTTTTTTATACCAATTGAAGGAGTCTTTTTTCGAGCGTTTTAATGTGCCGTTACCTTCATCATCTTGATCAACATAAATGAATCCATAACGTTTTGACATTTCGCTTGTCGAAGCGCTAATTAAATCAATTGGGCCCCAACTTGTGTAACCGATTAAATCAACGCCGTCTTTAATGGCTTCTTTCATTTGAACGATATGTTTGCGCAAATAATCAATGCGGTAATCGTCATGAATACTGCCGTCAGCTTCAACAGTATCATAGGCGCCAAGGCCATTTTCAACGATGAAAAGCGGTAAATTGTAACGCGAGTAAAGGTCGTTAAGCGTCCAGCGCAAACCTTTAGGATCAATTTGCCAGCCCCAGTCGGAAGTCTCCAAATATTCGTTCTTTACACCGCCCATAAAGTTGCCAGCAGTCCGGTCTCCTTCGGGTTTTACGGTCGCAGAAAGGGACATGTAGTAACTAAACGAGATAAAGTCAACTGTATGTTCTTTCAAAATCTCGTCGTCTCCTACTTCTTTTTTAATCAAAATATTGTTCTCTTTAAAGAAACGATTCATGAAAGTCGGATAAGTTCCGCGAGCGTGCACGTCTGTAAAGAAAAGGTTCATTTGATTTTCGTACTGCGCTTTTAGAACGTCATCTGGATTATTAGTTGCCGGATACGTCGCCATGCGTGCAAGCATGCAGCCCACTTGTGAACCAGGAATGATTTCGTGGCAAAGTTTCGTAGCAAGTGCGCTTGCGACAAACTGATGATGCGCCGCCTGATAAGAAAGTTCGAGTGGGTTTTCGGCATCTTCCACTAAAACGCCACCGCCAGTGTAGGGGCTAAGTGAAATAACGTTGATTTCGTTAAAAGTAAGCCAATATTTAACTTTATCTTTATAACGTTTGAAAACGGTTTCGGCATAGTTCGTAAAGAAACCAATCACACGGCGGTCAGCCCAGCCGTTATATTTCAGCGTCAAATTAAGCGGCGTTTCATAATGCGAAAGAGTCACGAGGGGCTCAATATCATACTTTTTCAGCTCATCAAATACCGCATCATAAAAAGCAAGCCCTTTTTCATTTGGCACCGCATCGTCACCATTTGGGAAAATTCGCGCCCAGTTCAGCGATAAACGGAAAGTCTTAAAGCCCATTTCCGCAAATAACGCAATATCTTCTTTATAATGATGGTAAAAATCGACTCCGTCGCGTTTTGGGAAGCGGGCATGCGTTTCGCCTGCTAAAATGGCATCAATTTCCTTTTTTGTCACATCTAATGAAAAATCATTGCCACGTTCTGATTTCGGTACAAATTTGACCATATCCGCAGTAGACAAGCCTTTGCCATCTAAATTGTATGCCCCTTCAACTTGGTTTGCAGCCGTTGCGCCGCCCCACAAAAAGTTTTTCGGAAAACCATTTTTTATTTCCGTCATATTTGTCGCTCCTTCAATCATTAATTTGTTTACATTTTTATCATACTTTCTGTAATGCATTACATGTCAAGCATGAAATTTGATTCGTCATGTTTAGCAATTTCAAGCCTAAAACGGGATTACAATTGCTAAAAAAGCAATTCTTCGTTAAAATTTAGGAAAGAAGTGAACGGAGGAGCAAAATTGAGTAGCAGAGATTTAATTATTAAGTCTGCCATCGAAGTAATTTCAGAAGCAGGTATTCAAAATTACAGTTTAGCCAAAGTCGCTAAAAACGCTGGTATAACAAAGGCCGCCATCTTTTATTACTTCAAAAATAAAGAGGAACTTACAAAATCACTCATCGCACATACAATTGATGCCTACAACAAAATACTCACAGAGGAATACGAAAAGCGCAAAAACGCGTCTAAATATCCTTTTACAGAAGCTTATATTGCAGGAAATCTGCGTCAATTAGAAGACGATGATTTAATCGGTCTACACGCAGCACTCCTAGCGTCTGTCATCACTCTAGACGTCGATAATGAAGACTGGAACGCCGTTTATGATGCCGATCACGAACGCCTCATTCCTGAAATCGGCCCAGAAAACGCCAATTTTGTTCGCTACACCATTGATGGTATGTGGCACACGCATATTTTAGGCATTAAACAAGCCGACACGCAAAAAGTCGCAAAAACGCTCCTTAAATTCGTAAGCAAGTCGTAAAACTTGCTTTTTATTAAGTTTAGTACTAAACTGAAAATAAAAGGAGGCGATTTGAGATGGTAAAAACTGACGACCGACTAGGCGTTGTCCTTTGGTTTCGCTTAAGTCGTTTTTATAATCGCAATATGAAGCTTACCAATCAAAATTTTAAAGAAGCAGGCCTTTCAACGGCCATGTTCGACTGCATTGCTCAAATCGGTCCAGAAGGCAAGATAACACAACAAGAGCTTGGCAAAAAACTCGTTGTGACGAAAGGAAATATTACACAGTTACTCGTAAAACTCGAAACACAAAATTATGTGCAACGCGAAAAAGTCGGGCGTGAAAAATTCATCATGCTAACGAAAAAAGGTGTCGCCTGTTACAATGAACTGGTGCCAAAGCAAGAAGCTTTTCAACAAAATCAGTTCAGCAAATTAACGCGCAAAGAACAAAAACAGCTACTTGATTTACTGAAAAAATTAAATTAGGGGGCAAAAAACATGGAATTATTAGGCTTACATCATATTTCCATTTTCACTGAAAACGCAAGACGAAATTTTGATTTTTATACAAAAGTATTAGGAATGCGCCTTGTAAAGAAAACCGTCAACCAAGACGATCCTTATACGTATCATTTATACTATGCGGACGAGATTGGCAACCCCGGCACAACAGTCACTTTTTTTGAAGTCCCTAACATGGCTAAAAATCGACTAGGCCGCAATCAAATTTCCGCGATGAGTTTGCGCGTCCCAAATGATGCCGCACTTGAATACTGGCATAAACGACTTGACGAGTTTCAAATTTTTCATAGCACCGGCGAGACGCAATTTGGGCGGCGGATTATTCGGCTGAAGGACGTAGACGGCCTGACAATCCATTTAGTTTCTGATGAGGGGAATTCAGGCACACCAGCAGGTCATCCGTGGAAAGATGGGCCGGTTCCAATCGAATACGCCATTTCTGGTCTTGGTCCCGTGCGCATTTCGGTTTTAAAGAAAGAAAAAACCGACGCGGTGCTAACTAAACTCCTTGGCTTTAAACATGCAGGAGCTTATGAAGAAAATGAAAAATTGCTTACTGTCTATCAAACGGGAGCTGGCGGCACTGGAGCTGAGGTTCATCTTGAGGCTAGAACCGATTTAGAACAACACAATTTAGGTGCCGGCGGAGTACATCATCTAGCTTTTCGCGTGAAAGACGATGCCGAAATGCTCGCCTGGGTGGAACGAATTGCTGATTCCGGTTATCCAAACTCCGGCTTTATTGACCGCTTTTATTTCCACTCGCTTTACTTCCGCGAATCAAACGGCATCCTTTTTGAACTGGCAACAGACGGCCCAGGCTTCAACACGAATTTCGAAGTGGAACACGGAACTTATGTGGAACTCCCACCAAAATTCGAAAGCCGCCGCGAAGAAATTGAAGCACACTTAACACCACTTGATACTGATAAATAAAAGAAGCTGGATTCATTCAGCTTCTTTTTTTAGTTAAACATCATTCTCCTGAAAGAACGCTTGGTTTTTTGCAAGATATGTTTTGTTTTCGTCGTAATCCATTTGATAAAGCGCTGCGAAGAATACATTTAAGACGTAGTCAAAGGCGATTTGTGAAGCGAAAGTAGAAATTTTGAGCGCCATTTTATCCTCCGATTTCGGAATCGAAATGCAAATATCCGCGAGTCTACTAAGTTCGCTCGTAGTATGTGAGGTAAGCAAAATGATGGGCACAGCGCGTTCTTTTAAAAATTTCGCCGCCGCAAGATCAAGTTTTGATTTCGCGTCATAACTTACAAAAACCGCGCAATCGCGTTCCGTCATATTTGCCGTATGAACCGCCCATTCCGCGCGCTTCGTAGCCAAAAACGTATAGCGGTTAATTTTCCACAGCTTATTTTGAAAACTCTCCGCCCGAATTTGCGAATCGCCCACCGCAAATAAAAAAATTCGCTCTGCCCCGTGTAGCCGCCGCGCTGCCTTGGCAAGTTTCGCCTCATCAAGCAAGTGAAAACTTTCCGAAACAGTCTGCTGCGTGAGCTCCATAATCTCGCGACTAATCGTGGAAAGCGAGTCCCCCTCCTTAAACGGCGTGTTCGGGTCAACATCAGCAGGCGAAAACTCGCGACCTTGAATTTCCTTCACAAGCGCAATTTTAAATTCTTTAAACCCCGAAAGACCTAATTTTCGAGTAAAACGGATGATGGTGGCATGCGATGAAAACGTCCTTTTCGCCAGCTCTTGAATCGTCAGAAGTTCCATTTTATCGGTGTTTTTAAGAATAAATGTTGCAATTGTTTTTTCAGTCGCCGTAAAATTCGCCATGTTTTTCATATTCGTTAAAATCATAAAAAAGCTCCTTTCATGAACTTTTTGTGCAAAAAATAAGTTTTCCGCAATACATTTAGAACCATTTTTCCTAAATGAACTGGCGCAAACATAATTGGTAGCCTTTTTCGCCAAATACTTATAAGATAAAAGTATCAAAGTGAAACGAGGAGGATTTAGTATGCTTACAATTGGATATATCGGGAACGGAAAAAGCACCAACCGATACCATCTACCATTCGTATTAGAACGAAATAACATTCGCGTTAAAACCATTTACCGGAGAAATCCAAGTCATGATGCTTGGAAAAAATTTGATCATATTCATTATACAACGAATTTGGAAGAATTACTGTCTGATTCGGAAATTCAAATGATTGTGGTAGCCACAACTCAGGAGTCCCACTTTGAATTTGCGAAGCAAGTTTTGGAAGCTCAGAAACATGTTTTAGTCGAAAAGCCGTTTATGATGACGTCCGAAGAGGCCGAAGAAATTTTTCAACTAGCGAAGGCGAAAGGTCTAATTGCGCAGTGTTACCAAAATCGCCGTTTTGATTCCGACTTTTTAACGGTGCAGCGCGTCATTGAAAGTGGGAAACTGGGCGACTTGTTGGAAGTGGAAATGCATTATGACTATTTTAGACCAGAAGTGCCCGAGTCGACGCACAAGTTTGAGTTTTATAACAGCTACCTATACGGCCACGGTTGCCACACCATCGACCAAGTGCTATCTTATTTTGGAAAACCGGACAAAATCCATTATGACGTCCGGCAATTGCTCGGCGAAAACCGGATGAATGACTATTTTGATCTAGATTTTTACTACAACATCTTAAAAGTCTCCGTCAAATCGAGCTATTTCCGTTTGAAAGGGCGCCCTAGCTTTGTTGTTTACGGTAAAAAAGGTTCTTTTGTGAAGGAAACGAAAGACCGTCAAGAAGAGCATTTAAAACTGTTCTACATGCCTGAAAATCCAGATTTTGGCATTGATTTACCCGAACATTACGGAACGCTGACTTATATAGACGAAAGCGGCGATTACCACGAGGAAAAAGTAATTTCGGAAGTGGGCGATTATGGTCGCGTGTATGATGGGCTTTATGAAGCCATTGTGAACGGGAAGCCGAAACAAGTGAAGGACGAGGAAACGTTACTACAAATGCAAATTTTAGAAAAAGGAATAGAGGAGTGTAAATAACATGAAATTAGGCATTGTTGGATCAGGAATGATTGTTCATGACTTGCTACCTGTTTTTGCAGAACTTCCTAAGATTACGCTTGCGGCGATTTTCGGGCGGGAGAAAAGTCGTGCGAAGCTTGAAGGTTTGCAAAAAGAGTATGGCATTGACAAGGTGCATACGGATTTTGAAGCATTTCTAACGGATGATTCAATCGATACGGTTTATGTGGCGCTGCCCAATCATTTGCATTTTTCGTATGCGAAAATGGCGCTCACCCATGGCAAACACGTCATTTGTGAAAAGCCCTTCACATCGAACGCCAAAGAGCTACAAATTCTTGTTGATTTAGCCAAAGAAAAAGGTCTCTTCTTAATCGAAGCGATTACCAATCAATACATGAAGAATTTTTTGGAAATAAAAAAACGGGTGAGTAGCCTTGGCGAAATGAAAATTGTGGAAGCGAACTATTCACAGTACTCCTCGCGTTATGATGCTTTCAAAGAAGGAAACATTTTACCAGCGTTTAATCGAGAAATGTCTGGCGGAGCCTTGATGGACTTGAACATTTACAATGTCCATTTTGTTGTTGGCTTGTTCGGTGCACCAAAAGATGTCCATTATTACGCAAACATGGCGAAAGGGATTGATACGTCTGGCGTTCTAGTGATGGATTACGGTAATTTTAAGGCGGTTTGCATTGGCTCAAAAGATAGTAAGGCACCAATTTCAGCGAATGTTCAAGGCGACGCGGGAACGATTCATGTGAACGGCTCGGTAAGTGTTTGCGATTCTTTTGAATTTTTGCCAAACAGCGGCGAAGATGAGCATATTGATGTGAAGGATAGCGAACATCGCATGTACGACGAATTCGCAGCGTTCCAGCGTATCATTGATGAAAAAGATGCGGACGAAATGCTCCGCAAGCTTGTGCACAGCCAAATTGTGATGGACGTTGTGACGAAGGCGAAAGCTTCAGCGGGTCTGGTATTTACAGCAGATGAGGTGTAATAAAAAGCAGTTTCCTATTATTCAGGAAACTGCTTTTTTTATGAATCTAAGAAGCGCTTTATAACTAAATAGCCAGCACCGTATAAGATGGCTTCCTCGCCTAGGTGGGAGGCTTTTATTTTGATGTTTTTTGATGTGAATGAAGTGAGTTTGGCTTCGATTTGGTTGGTGAAATCGGGTATAAGTCGCGAAATTTCACTGTTTATAAAAACAACTTCTGGGTTGTAGAGCGCCGTCACGTTTTGGATGCCAATTGCTAAGTAGTGAATCATATTTTGTACGACGCGCACGGCCGTTGCATCTTTTTCCAAAAAAGCGCGGCATAAATCTACGACGAGTGCGTTTTCATGTCCAGATAGTTCTTTATATGTGTCCAAAGTGTTTTTTTCGGAAGCGTAGCATTCCAAGCAGCCATTTGCGCCGCACGGGCATGGGCGGCCGTTTTCAGTCACAATAGTCATATGGCCGATTTCGCCAGCGTAGCCGTTTATGCCGGTATAAAGTTGATTGTCCAAAATAACGCCGCTTCCCACGCCAGAATGAATGCTGATGCTCACAAGGTTCGTGTAATTTTTTTCTTTTGTATGGTCAGAAACTGCTAATAGATTCGCTTCATTTTCCACATACACCGGGCAGGCAAATTGTTCGCCGAGTGTATTTTTGAAATCCAGAAAAGCCAAATCATATGCTGGTGTAAATTGAATTTGGTTGTCTAGTACAATTCCGTGAATCGCGATTAAAATTCCTACAACCCCAAATGGCGCTTTTGGCAAGCTGGAAAGAAATACATCAAGTTTTTCAGAAAGTTCCTGAATAATCGTGTCCCGCTTGATGGTCTTAAAAGGAAACAACTCCCGCTTATAGGCAGTGCCGTCTAAACGCTGCACCATCACGTCAATGTAGTTGTAGCCGATGTCAACGCTGACGGAAAAACCCGCTTTGGCATTAAGCTCAAGCATGATGGGCTTTCGGCCGCCTTGATTTGTACTTTCGCCAATGCCAACTTCATTAATAAGTTTTTGTGTCATCAATTTTTTTACGATATCAGAAATGGTTGCTTTATTTAAACCGATAGTCTCCGCAAGTTCGGCACGCGAAAGCGGCCCTTTTTGCGCAATTTTATTTAAGACGATTCGTTCGTTTGATTCTCTAATTCCTGCACGACTAGTAAACATTCGTTTCCCCCGCTTTCTCTTTTTATTTTAGCAAAAAGGCTTGACAAAAGAAACCGTATTCCTTTATATTATTGTTAGTTAGTTTATCATGCTAACAAACTTAAACTTTTGCAAACGTTTGATGAATGGGAGGAAAAGTCATGAAATTTACAGATGGGATTTGGCTCGTCAAAGAAGGTTACACAATTCACACGCCAAAAGAAATTTTTGATTACAAAATGAAAGCGGATTCAGTTGAGGTTTATGCGCCGTTTAAGAAAATTGAAACTCGTGGCGACACATTGAATTTAGGAATGATGACGGTCGGTTTAGAAACACCAAAAGAAGATATTCTCAAAATCACTTTAAAACATCATGATGGGGGACTAAAAAAAGGTCCGGAATTTCCAGTCAAGAAAAGCAAACGAGAGCTAGAAACAACGGATACGCAAGAAAAAATTGTCGTTCAATCTGGCGCCTTAAAAGCCGAGCTCGATAAAACGAGCTATAAAATTGCGTTTTTCGGAAATGATACGCCCCTTACAACGTCTGATGTAAACGGACAAGGCTATGTTGAATCGGCAGACGGCAATTTTATGCGCGAAAGGTTGAACCTAGCAGTCGGCGAAAACATCTACGGTTTAGGCGAGCGGTTTACGAACTTTGTCAAAAACGGGCAGACGGTTGATATTTGGAATAAAGACGGCGGAACAAGTAGCGACCAGTCCTATAAAAACGTCCCTTTTTTCATAAGTAATAAAGGGTATGGCGTTTTCGTCAATCACCCGGAACACGTATCGTTTGAAATTGGGACAGAGCACGTGTCGAAAAATCAGTTTAGTGTGGCAGGTGAGACGCTTGAGTATTATGTGATTTACGGGCCGACAATGGCCGATATAGTCCAGAAATATACAGATTTGATGGGCAAACCAGCACTGCCGCCAGCATGGTCGTTCGGTTTGTGGCTCAGCACATCGTTTTGCACGGATTACGACGAGGAAACGGTCAATCGCTTCATAGATGGCATGAAAGAACGCGATATTCCACTTGAAGTGTTTCACTTTGATTGCTTCTGGATGAAAGACTTTGAATGGTGCAATTTCGAATGGGATAAGCGAGTGTTTCCGAATCCAGAAGCGATGTTAAAACGTTTGAAGGAAAAAGGGTTGAAAATTTGCGTCTGGATAAATCCTTATATTGCGCAAAAATCGGCTTTATTTGCGGAAGGGAAAGCGAACGACTATTTCATTAAACGTAAAGATGGTTCTGTTTGGCAGTGGGATTTATGGCAGGGCGGCCAGGCGGTGGTCGATTTTACGAACCCGGAAGCGAAAGCGTGGTACTTGTCGAAACTAGAAGCGCTCATGGATATGGGTGTGGACGCGTTTAAAACGGATTTTGGTGAGCGAATTCCAACTGACGTTACATACTTTGATGGATCTGATCCTGAAAAAATGCACAATTATTATGCGTATCAATATAACGAGGCGGTGTATGAGCTCTTAGAACGCAAGAAACCAGGCGAGGCTGTTGTGTTTGCAAGGTCAGCTACAGCGGGTAGTCAGAAATTTCCCGTTCATTGGGGCGGTGACTGCTTATCGACGTATGAATCCATGGCGGAATCGCTTCGAGGCGGCTTGTCCTTCATGCTATCTGGTTTTAGCTTCTGGAGTCATGATATCGGCGGCTTTGAAGAAGGCGCGACGCCAGATATTTACAAACGCTGGACGCAATTTGGACTTTTATCTTCTCATAGTCGCTATCACGGCAATGTCGAATACCGCGTTCCGTGGGTGTTTGATGATGGGGCGACGGAAGTAACGCGCAAATTTACGAAGCTAAAACTGCGTTTAATGCCGTACTTGTTCCGTCATGCGGTGTTGGCACATCAAACGGGCATTCCAATGATGCGCCCGATGGTGATGAGTTTTCCGAAGGATTTGACGGCGCAAACGTTGGATCGGCAATATATGCTCGGTGACGCGCTCTTAGTGGCCCCGATTTTCAATTCTGCGGGTAGAGGTGAATTTTACTTGCCACAAGGGAAATGGACGAACATTTTAACCGAAAAAACATATGAAGGCGAAAAGTGGTACAGCGAAACGCACGATTATATGTCGTTTCCACTGCTTACGAGAGAAAACAGTGTGATTGTGATGGGCAGAGAAGGTGAGCGCGCCGAGTACGATTACGCGGCGAACCCAGAAATCCACGTATACGGTTTTGACGGGGCGGACGTTTCTGTCACAGAGCCGATTTTTTCTAAAGCGGGTGAAGAAGTGGCGCGTGTCACGGTGAATAAACAAGCAGATGTTGTTTCTGTTGATGTAGAAAACATCGCACATTATTCTGTTGTTTGGCATAAGCCCGGTTCGGGTGATGTACTGCGTTTTGAGGGAGCAAAAAATCTTCGTCTGAAGTAAAAAAATTAAAAAAGTGAGGGTAACGAAATGGAAGCAACTGAACGTATAAAAGAGGCAGCACCTCTGAAAGCAATGGTTCCATGGAAAGAAAGAATTAGTTATGGCTTAAGCGACACAGCATGTAATTTAGCATTTCAAGTTATCGGAACGTATTTAATGTTTTTCTATACGGATGTTTATGGCATTAGTGCGGCGGCAGTGGGAACGCTGTTTTTAGTCGCACGTGTCATTGACGCGTTTGACGGACCAATCATTGGGATTTTTATTGACCGAACACATACAAAATGGGGGAAAAGCAGGCCGTTTTTTTTATGGTTCTCCATTCCGTTTGGCTTGATGTGTGTGCTCACATTTACAACGCCAGACTTATCGGACGGCGGAAAAATTGTTTGGGCATATGTGACGTACATTTTAGTCGGCATTTTTTATTCATGTGTGAATTTGCCAATTACATCGATTTTGCCAAGTTTGACGAACAACCCGAAAGAGCGGACAGTGCTCGGAACTATTCGCCAATTTGGTGGCACGCTCGGGCAAATTATCGTAACCGTTTTCACCTTGCCAATTGTGGCGCTACTCGGTTCTGGCGACCAGCAAAAAGGCTTTTTCCTAACGATTTTGCTCTTTTCAATCGTCGCTGTTGTTTTACTTTTAAATACTTTCGTCAACACAAAAGAGCGCGTCACTAACGTTCAAAAAGTGGTGCGCGTCAAGGATAGCGTCAAAGCAATGAAGCGTAACTGGCCGTGGATGATTATGATTCTAATGAACTTCATTTACTGGATGGCGATGACGATGAAAAATCAAACGACGGTGTATTTCTTTAAATACAATCTCGGTCGTGAAGATTTAGTGCCCATCATTATGGCGCTCGCATTTGGATCGCTTCTGACATTATTATTTACACCTGCTGTCGCTGGACGAATTGGTAAGCGAAACACGATGGTGATGGGGCTAGCGCTTGCAATTGTTGGCCAAGTCATCATGGGTGTCGGGGCACACAATTTGAGTATCGCGATTATTATTGTTGGGGTTATCATTAATGCTTTTGGAACTGGTTTTATTTCCGGATTGTTATCCGTTATGCTTGCCGACACAGTTGATTACGGCGAATGGAAGAACGGTGTACGCGCCCAAGGGCTATTGACATCGGCTTCTAGCTTTGGGGCAAAATTTGGTATGGGTATCGGCGGTGCCTTGACGGCTGGAATTTTGGCGATGGGCGGTTATCAGGCGAACCAAGTTCAAACCGACGCATCCCTTCGTGCCATCGAATTTAATTTCGTTTGGATTCCAATTGTTGGCTTTGCCATTGCAGCTATCGCACTATTTTTCTACCGAGCTGACAAACAGGAAAAACAATATTTAGTAGAGTTAGAAGAACGAAATCGCGCGTTTAGAGAAAACGAAAAATAAAGGAGAAAATGATGACTTATTTTAAACAAATCGAAAAAATTAATTATGAAGGTGTAACTTCCGAAAATCCATTTGCATTTAGACATTACAATCCAGAAGAGGTTGTTTTAGGAAAAACGATGAAGGAGCATTTGCGCTTTGCAGTCGCTTACTGGCACACCATGACGCAAGACGGATCTGACCCGTTTGGTGCGGCAACGAATGTTCGCGATGTACACGGGGCAACGGAAATGGAGCTCGCGAGAAATCGGGTAGACATGTTTTTTGAGATTTTGGAGAAGCTAGGCGTGGAGTATTTTTGTTTCCATGATGTGGACATTGCGCCAGAAGGCAACTCCCTTCAAGAATTCATGCGCAATTTAGATGAAATCACGGATTTAATTCAGCAGAAAATGGCGCAGACGGGCATCAAATTGCTATGGAATACGGCAAATTTATTTACGCACCCGCGCTTTTTAAACGGAGCTGCTTCGACGAATAATGCGGACGTATACGCCGTCTCAGCCGCCCAAATTAAAAAAGGCCTCGATATTAGTAAAAAACTAGGCGGCAAAAATTACGTCTTTTGGGGCGGCCGTGAAGGCTATGAATCGCTTTTAAATACGGATATGGGATTTGAACAGGCGAACATGGCGCGGATGTATAAAATGGCGATTCGTTATGCGAAAGAAATCGGTCACGACGTACAATTTTTAATCGAGCCAAAACCAAAAGAACCAACGAAACACCAATACGATTTCGATGCGGCCACAACAATGGCTTTCTTACAAAAGTACGGTCTCGAAAATGATTTTAAATTGAATTTAGAGGCGAACCATGCAACGCTTGCTGGCCACACGTTTGAACACGAATTAAATGTGGCGCGCACCTACAACGCGCTCGGATCGATTGATGCGAACCAAGGCGATCTGCTGCTCGGCTGGGATACCGACGAGTTCCCGACAAATGTGTATGACACAACGCTCACGATGTATGAAATCTTGCAAAACGGCGGAATCGCGCCAGGCGGCATTAATTTTGATGCCAAAGTTCGCCGCAGTTCATTTGCGATGGAAGACCTTCTGCTCGCACACATCGCTGGCATGGACACGTACGCACGGGGATTAAAAGCAGCAGCAAAACTTACAGAAGAGCGCTTTTTTGAAAAAATTAAGGAAGAACGATACGCAAGCTTCCGCGAAGGAATTGGCGCACGCATTTTGAAAGGCGAGGAAGACCTAGAAACGCTAACTGAATATGCGCTAGCAAATGAGGAAGTCAAAAACGCGTCAAGCCACATTGAATATGTGAAGTCACGCTTGAACGATTATTTAATTTAAAGGAGAAAAAAATGGGTTATGTGTTAGGTTTAGATTTAGGAACGAGCGCGTTAAAAGCGGTTTTGATGAGTGAAGCGGGCGAGCTCATTGCAGACGCCGCAAGCGATTACCCGCTAATTAGTGAGCGAAGGGGCTACAGCGAGCAAAATCCGGCTGAATGGGTGCGTGCCTTAAAGGTGGTATTTCAAGCGCTTCACGAGGCGGTGCCTGATTTAAAGGCGGAGCTTCTAGGCATTAGTTTTTCGGGGCAAATGCACAGTCTTGTTGTGATGGACAGCGAGATGGAAGTGGTGCGCCCGGCCATTTTGTGGAATGACGTCCGTACAACGGAGGCGTGTAAGTATATTCGGGAGAAGATGTCTGATATTAAATCGATTACGCGAAATGATGTGCTGGAAGGCTTCACGCTCCCTAAATTGGTCTGGCTTGCTCAAAATGAACCGAAAACATGGAATCAGGCGGCGCATTTTTGTTTGCCAAAAGACTATTTGGCCTACATTTTAACGGGCGAACTGTGCACCGATTACTCCGACGCAGCCGGCACACTGCTCCTTGACGTCCAAAAGAAAACCTATTCAGAGGAAATCTTAACCGCGTTTCAAATCCCAAGGCAAACGCTACCAAAACTCGTTTCATCAACGACTTGCATCGGAACGGTCACACCGGAACTCGCGCGGCAACTCGGGATTCAAACGAGCGCGAAAGTGTTCATGGGCGGAGCGGACAACGCAGTAGCTGCAATTGGTGCCGGCATCACAAAACCAGGTCTCGCACTGTCGAGCATTGGAACGAGTGGCGTATTCCTAAGTTTCGAATCGGACATTTTGGAGGCCGACGCGTCACCGTTACATTTTTTTAACCATGTAGAAGAAGGGTCTTTTTATTCAATGGGCGTGACGCTTTCTGCGGGCAATAGTTTGAACTGGTTTAAGCGGGAATTCGCGCCAGACGAAGATTTTGACGCACTTTTTGAAGGGGCTAAGAAAATCCCAGTTGGTGCGGAAGGCTTGCTGTTTACGCCGTATATAAGCGGTGAGCGCACCCCGTACACGGATAGCGAGATTCGCGGTGCTTTTATTGGCATTGACGGCCAGCATACGCGCAGTCACTTCATGCGCGCGGTTATTGAGGGCATTACTTTTTCACTGCGTGATGCTTTTGAGCTGTTAAAACTGGCAGGACGTGATGCGGCGGAAATCGTTGCAGTTGGCGGAGGTGCCAAAAACCCGCTATGGCTTCAAATGCAAGCGGACATTTACAACCGAAATGTGCGAACGCTAACGAGTGAGCAAGGTCCGGGCCTTGGGGCCGCTATGATTGCCGCTACAGGGCTCGGGATTTATCCGGATTTAAATGCATGCGCGGAAACTTTTGTCACGTATCAAGGTCAATTATATACGCCAAATGCGCAAAATGTAGCAAAATATGAAAAAATCTATCTGATTTATCGCGAAATTTACAAGGCGACTAAATCGCTTTCAACAAGTCTAGCCAAGCTTTAAAGCCGAAAATGAGCGAAATTCGTCCTCTTTTAAAAAAATAGATGGAGTGGTACAATAATATCTATTAGTGTTTGAATTATAGGAGGAAATGAATTGGAACAAGGCAAATTGACAATTTATTTTGTAAGACACGGCAAAACAGAATGGAATTTAACTGGACAAATGCAAGGCTGGGGAGACTCCCCGCTTGTATCTGAAGGGAAAAATGGTGCGATTTTAGTCGGCGAGGCACTTCAAGATATTCCTTTTAAAGCAGCTTATGTGAGTCCAAGTAAACGTACAAAAGATACAGCCAAATACATTTTAAGTGGAAAAAAAGTCCCGATTCACCTTACCGAAGAGTTTCGTGAGATGAGCTTTGGCTCATGGGAAGGCGTGCGTGTCAGCGAACTAGATGTTCAGTTTAAAGAAGCGCGTGAAGCGATGCTACATAGCCCAGCGACATTTGACGCAAGCGAAAATGGCGGCGAAACTTATTATGAGCTAGAAGAACGCGTTCAAAAAGGCATGCAAAAGCTTATTTCTGAACAAAAAAGCGGTCATATTCTCGTCGTTTCTCACGGCATGACGTTAACGCTCCTGATGTATCTTTTAGGAGGCGGAAAAATGTCAGACCACCGCGCAGAAGGCGAACGAATTTTAAATACAAGTATTAGTAAAGTCGAATATGAGAATGGCCAATTTAATATCGTACAACTTAATGACACCGCGCATTTAGACAAGGCGCGCGTATAATTTAATAAGAAAAGTTAATTTTCATGAAATCCCAGATGGGGAGAAATATCGTAAACTGTGCAAAGAGCAGATGAAATTAAAGCGAATTCTAAAATTGTTTTGTATAAGAAGCTTAATTTCGAGCCAAATGTATTTACGAAATAAAAGCCGCTATCCTAAAACAAGGATAGCGGCTTTTATTTTTGTTTTTTTGAGCACTTTTTTTGTGAATTCGCACACAAGGAGTTTATTTTATGTTATGCTTGTTCATGTGTTCACAAGGTAAGGGTATAAACGTGAAAAAGGGAAAAAACGGAGGTTTAACAATGAAAAAGAAATTATTAGCTACACTTATTTTTATCCTTTCTATCACACTCGTACTAGCAGGGTGCGGGTCCAGTGATAAGTCAAACGAGAAAAGTAAGGCTAGTGAAAAAGAGGAAGCTACGGAAGCAAATTCAGGAGCATCTCAAGCGAGCTATACATCACTAGATAAACTGGAAGACCATTACGACATCATTATCATCGGTGCAGGTGGTGCAGGAATGTCCGCAGCACTTGAAGCAAAAGAAAAAGGCTTAAACCCAGTTATTTTCGAAAAAATGCCAGTTGCCGGAGGAAATACGTCCAAAGCATCGTCTGGTATGAACGCTTCAGAAACTAAATTTCAAAAAGAACAAGGGATTGAAGACAGTAACGACCTCTTTTATGAGGAAACTTTAGCAGGCGGACACGGAACGAATGATAAAGAAATGCTACGCTTCTTTGTAGATAACTCCGCCGACGCAATTGATTGGCTCGATTCAAAAGGAATTACGCTAAATAATATTACCATTACAGGCGGAATGAATGAAAAACGGACGCATCGTCCAGAAGACGGTTCCGCAGTAGGACAATATTTAGTAGATGGACTGTTAGAAAATGTGAAAAAAGAAGAAATTCCAACGTTTGTCAATGCAAATGTAACGGAAATTACTGAAAAAGATGGCAAAGTAAACGGCGTGAAAGTCGTGTTCAATGATAAGACGAAGAAAAATATCACAGCAGACGCAGTTGTTGTTACTACCGGTGGATACGGTGCTAATGCTGAATTGATTGAAAAAGTTCGTCCAGATTTAAAAGGTTATGTTACAACGAACCAAGAAGGTAGTACTGGCGATGGTATCAAGATGATTGAGAAACTTGGCGGTACAACGGTTGATATGGATCAAATTCAAGTTCACCCAACGGTTCAACAAGAAAAATCGTATTTAATTGGGGAAGCAGTTCGTGGTGAAGGTGCCATCTTAGTTAATAGCGACGGCAAGCGTTTCACAAATGAACTAGACACACGAGATAAAGTGACTGCTGCTATTAATAAATTGCCAGAAAGAACGGCTTATTTAGTTTTTGATGCAGGCGTAACAGAACGTGTGAAGGCAATTAAGCAATATGAAGAAATGGGCTTTGTGAAAAAGGCGGATACGATTGAGGCTTTAGCTAAAGAAATTGATGTTCCAGCTACTGACTTGGAAGCAACATTAAATACATGGAACCAAAGTGTAGCTAGTAAAAAAGATGCTGAATTTGGTCGTACGACAGGTATGGATAATGATTTATCCAAAGCGCCATATTATGCGATTAAAATCGGTCCAGGCGTCCACTACACAATGGGCGGTGTGAAAATTAATACGAATACGGAAGTGCTAAATAAAGAGGGGCAACCAATTACCGGGTTATTCGCGGCTGGAGAAGTAGCTGGCGGCTTACACGGAGAAAATCGAATCGGCGGAAACTCGGTGGCGGAAATTATTATTTTCGGTCGCCAAGCCGGAATTAAATCAGCAGAATTTGTGAACGCACAATAAATTGAAATGCCCTTATCAAAAAAGTAGGATGGCCGAAGTGCCATCCTACTTTTTTTGATTGTCGTCATCAACTTTTATTATAATTCTTCACCATTTGTTTCAATCACTTTTTTATACCAGTAGAAGCTATCTTTCGGGATACGCGTCATCGGTGCATCGTCAGACACATCGCGGTCCACATAAACGAAACCATAGCGCTTTTGATAGCCGTTCAACCAGCTAAGCAAGTCCGTAAAGCTCCACGTGCAGTAGCCAAGCATATCCACGCCGTCGCTAATCGCATCACGAATCGCCGTCACATGACTCGCCAAATACTCGATGCGATATTCATCGTGAATTTGCCCGTCTTCCAGCTTATCAAATTCACCTAAACCATTTTCTGTGATTAAAATAGGAAGTTGATAGCGGCTGTTAATGCGGCGCAAGGCAATTTGTAAACCTTTCGGGTCAATAGTCCAGTCCCAATTTGTCGTTTTCACAAATGGATTAACCAGTTTTTTATAAACGCCTGGTACCCCTGTTTCCTTCGAAGTCCCTTTTTTACCCGTCGTATTCATTTCATTGCTCATGCCAACACCGTCAAGCGGGTTGTAAGCAACTGTTGCAGACTGATAATAATTGACGCCCATAAAATCAGGTTTGCCAGCGCGAAGCAATTCCATATCGCCATCTTCAATTGTAGGCGCAATGTCTTGTTCCACTAAATATTTCCATACTGCACTTGGATAGCGACCATATGCGTAAACGTCCATCCAAAAATAACTATTCAATTCTTCCGCATCATCGGCTGCTTGAACGTTTTTTGGATCCGTATCAATCGGATAGTGAGGCGTGTAGGCAAAACTTGGTCCGATTTTACCATCAGGAATAATTTCATGGAAAGCTTGAATCACACTAGCATTCGCCAAGTTTGCAATATGGTTAACAGCATACATCCGTTTTGAATCTGAAACTTTTGGCGGGTGAAGCGCCTGTCCGTAGCCCATTCCAACAAAAATATTTTGCTCGTTTAAAGAAACCCAATATTTAACACGGTCGCCGTAGCGCTTAAATAGCGTAATCGCATAATTAGTAAAATCACGAATGACTTCGCGTGATTCCCAACCGCCGTATTCATCAAATAGCGCTTGCGGAATATCCCAATGATAAATCGTAACAAGCGGTTCAATATCGTATTTTAATAACTCATCAATTAAGTCATCGTAAAATTTCAAGCCAGCTTCGTTTAATTCCCCTTTACCTTGTGGGAAAATACGCGACCAAGCAATCGAAAAGCGGTATGCTCTTAGTCCAGCGTCCGCCATGAGTTTCACGTCCTCTTTATAGCGATGGTAATGGTCAACCGCTACATCACCATTTGTTCCTTCATAAGTCGTGCCGGGAATTCGTACGTAGTTGTCCCAAACAGAAGGTCCTTTACCATCTGTATCCCATGCACCTTCAATTTGATAAGCAGCAGAAGCTGACCCCCATAAAAAATCTTTCGGAAAACTTGTCCGTTTTTTGTGTTCCATTTAAAATCCTCCTCAAATCATTAATCATAAAACACATTACTTCTTTATTTTAAAGTATAATCTTTTCAATTGGAAGTGAAAGAGTATGCTAGGAAAATAGCAAACACCCCTATAACCTTCAGGCTAAGGGGTGATCAGTAAGGCAAATTTAATTTGGATATATCTCTAATGTTGTTACATCTAGGCTCTTATCAGTAGAGAATTTATAAGTTGCATGATCTACTGTCACTTTCGTAGTACTGTGTTTCTTATGACTAGCGTCGAAAGTATCTAAAACTTTATCTAGCTTATCTTCTGAGCCAACCGCACGCATGACCGCTTCAATGGCGTTTTGGAAATTGTCATAATCGTAAATACCCATGTCAAGCTCGGTACTGGGCGCATAAACGAGAGAAATAGCCATTACGTTGTTCCCGTCACAGGCAATATTAAATCCAGTCGTCACTTTTGTATCCGCTTGCGGGGCACCAGGTAGCGGAAGTGTAAACTGGTCTTTCAGCACCTCATAATCAACCAATGTTTTTTGTTTCGGAATTGTAAATGAATTTGTTGCTTCTTCGCCCTCTTTTTTTGCAATGATTTCATACGACGCTTTAGAGGTTGTCCGTGGAACATGGATAGCAAACCTGCCGTCTTCTGCAATTGCCTTTTCTTCATTACGAGCCGCATCTGTAAACGTTATCTCAGCGCCTACATCAGTTGTTCCATAATAGGTTAAATCATAGCCATTTTCGGGTGTTTGATTAATTTCGAGAGGAAGCTCCCCACATCCTCCCAAAAGACTTGTTGCTAGCAAAGCTGTAAATAAAATTTTTCTACGATGTTTCATCTAACGACCCCTTCTACTGTTGTATTTATATAATCGCATGCTACGTTTATACCCATTTTTCTTTTTATTTTTTTACAAAAGTTAGCTGTCCTAGTTCTTTTTGATATTCTCAATAAAGCCCAGAATTTCTTGCATTTCAAGCTCTGTGACATCGTCCTCCAAATGAGCCGCGATGGTCGAGGAATCTAGAACTTTCATTTGTCTTTGTGCTGCCAGTTGTTCCGCCGCAAAATTGTAAACCAGCCTTTGTCTATCCGGCTCTAGCTCTTCAAAAATTGCGATGAAATCTTCGCTTGTTTCAGTTTCCCACCCCATCAATTTACTCGGAGTCGTTTCTAACATATCAGCAATCGCCTTGAGCATGCCAACAGGCAGTTTTTCAATCTCACCGTTTTCATATCTAAAAATAGTCGACCTGGAAACCGCTAACTTTTTAGCAATTTCATCTGCGCTAATCTTTAATTGTTTGCGTCTTGTTTTTATTCGCTCACCAACATGCATTGAAAGCCCCTCTTTCCAGAGATTTATAGAAAGTATATCTTATCTCACCAAGTTTTACAATGGATAGTCGCATTTTTGCGATACTTTTTTTGTGAGAAAATCAACAATCGCGTATAATGAAGGAAGTTGCAAAAATGCGACTTTTTAAAAGGCTGCTATCAAAACGGAGGTGTTGAAAGTGGAAGTGATGAAAGAAAAGGTCGTGCAATTAGAAAATGAATTGGCATACTTGAAAAAGCGTGTCAAACATATCGAGGAGCAAAGCCATGCGAGAGAACTAAATGAACAACATGCACTAAATGAAATCAGAAACTCGCTAAAAGCACTTGAAAACGAGCTGAAAAATGCACTTACACAATCTGCTAGCCGCGAAAAACACGCACTTGATAGAGAAGTTTCAGCCAACATACGTGAAGAAAAAGCTTTGCGCTCGTTTTACTGGGCAATTGGTCTTGTTGCTGCACTTTTAATTGCAAGCATTGTCGAAAGCTTTTCATAAAGGAGATGGAAAAAATGAATTTTGGAGAAGAATTACTCGCTTATATGACATTTTTAACAATTTCAACAACTGCAATTGTTCAAGTTGTCAAAAGCACAAATAAAATTCCGCGGCATTATTTGCCGCTAGTAAGTTTAATGATAGGTATTACGGTTGGAGGCCTGGCAACGCTTATTCCTGGTGCCGGCTCAATTTCCGTTATGTTATGGTCTGGCGGCTTAGCAGGACTAGGCGGTACGGGTTTGTTTGAACAGTTTACGAAACGTGATGGGAATTTGAAGGGGGATGACAGCAAGTGACGTATTACAGCGAGAGAAATTGGGCGAATATCGCAAAATTAGCCAACCAGACGAAAAAAGCGGCGACTTCGCTTTTAAAATGGGCAGAAGGGGAACAAATCGAAGTTTTAATTTACGAAACGATCCGAACTACTGCGCAGCAAAAGAGTCACGTGGCGAGTGGCGCATCACAGACGATGAAGTCTTACCATATTGTTGGGCAGGCATTCGATTTTGTCCCAGCGAAAGGGCAAACGATTCAGTGGGACGGGTACAACCGTGCAGATATGAAGAAGTTTATCGCAAAGGCGAAGACGCTCGGTTTTGAATGGGGTGGAGACTGGCGGGGGCTTGTTGATAAGCCGCA
The DNA here is from genome assembly GCF_900186175.1 of Listeria sp. ILCC796. Lineage (NCBI taxonomy): Bacteria > Bacillati > Bacillota > Bacilli > Caryophanales > Listeriaceae > Listeria > Listeria sp. ILCC796. Next base: position 88,469 of record NZ_FYBV01000008.1, on the reverse strand, counting down.
TATGCAGTTCAATTACAAAGGTTATGGTTCGGATTCGTTTGAAGCGAGCGCGCCGAAAACAGACGATCTAGGGCTCGTCGCGTATATGAATCTGATTGGGCTTGACTCAAGCTATGGTCATCGTATGGAGCTAGCCGCGAAGTACGGCATTACGGGCTACAGAGGAACGGCTTCGCAAAATATCACTTTATTGTCTAAAATAAAAGTAGCTCACAATACGAAAAATGATGTGAAGAAACATTCCATTTCTGCTACCGTCCAAGATGTTACCCCACTACTTCCAAAACCGCAATTCAAATCACAAACGCCACTTCGGCTTTGGAAAACGGGTACAAAAGTCCAAATTGGGAAGCATTCGCGCTATTGGCACAAGACTTCCGTTCAAGATAAAAACGGGAAATGGGTTACTGGCTACATTTACCACTCGATGGTCACCAATTTGAAGCCTGTTAAAGGGACTGATAAATTTGAAGGGAAAATAAAAGCATTCGCGATTTGGTGGGACGACATGAACCTACACGGCGGCGCAATTTTAACCTACAAGCCTGGCACGAAGCTTAGTCATTATCCAGTGGAGAATGGGCTTAAGAGTGCCTACTTCGCGAAACAAAAAAAGGTTTTTTTTACACCGAATTACTTTTTGAAATAGTGTAAAAGTGTGGCTAAAAAAGAATAAATGGTTAATAAATTCGAAATTTAGACATATCATTCACTTTGAAAGTATAGTATAATAATTTGGATAGTTTAAAAAAGGGGAGTTGAAAAAATGGGATTTTTAGAAGCTTATAAAGCCTATTGGAAGAATTATGTGAACTTTAGTGGGCGTTCAACACGTTCGGAGTATTGGTATACTATCCTATGGAATGCGATTATCATGGCAATCTTTTGGATTTTAATGCTAATCGTTGGTCTTTCTTCTGCAACAGCAGCAGCGGGTACAGCTTATCCGGGGGAAGTTTTTGGAGCAATGTATGCAGGACCAATGCTTTTTGTAGTCGTACTTGTATGGCTCTTTGGAATCGCGAATATTATTCCGGGAATTAGCCTTATGATTCGCAGATTTCATGACATCGGAAAAAGTGGCTGGTTCGTGCTACTTGGTCTTATTCCGTTTGTTGGAAGCATTATTATTCTTGTTTTCATGTGTTTACCTAGCGTTGAAGGTGCTAGCAACACGAAAAATGATGAGTACGGGTTTTAAAAAATAGTTTAAAAAAAGCGCTGTAGTTATTGAAAACTACAACGCTTTTTAATTTAAGCATTCAAAATGAATTTTTCAATGGCCCGCGCAACACCGCTGTTATTGTTGGTTTCTGTAATGAAATCAGCCATATCTTTTAGGCGCGGGATAGCATTGCCCATCGCAACGGCAGTGCCTGCAAATTCAAGCATCGTTGTATCATTTTCATGGTCGCCAATGCACATCACTTCATCTTGTTTGATGCCAAGAAGTTCAGAAAGCTGCTTCACCGCATTTCCTTTACTTGCATTCGGGTTTAAAACTTCTAAATAAAACGGGGCACTGCGAACAAGGTGGTAATGCTCTTCAAGGTCGCTTGGTAGCTTCTTTATTCCCGCTTCGAGAATTTCTGGTTCGTCAATCATCATTGCTTTTGACATTTGGAAATCAGCCGGAATTTTCTCGATTTCAGTGAAAACGAGCTGACTCCCGGTTAAATAAGCTTCTACAATAGTGTATTTTCCAATGTTCCGATTCGCTGTGTAGAGCGTTTTATCATCGAAGAAGTGCATATGTAGTCCAGCATCATCACTTATTTTTGAAAATGAAACGAGGTCGTCTTTCGTTAACGTTAAGTGTGATACGACTTCTTTCGTAAAGGTATCTTGAACCATGGCGCCGTTAAAGCTAATGACATAATCGCCTTCCTCGCGCAGTTCAAGTTCGCTTAAATATTGTTGCACGCCGACAAGTGGACGGCCTGTACATAAAACAATTTTTGTGCCAGCTGCTTTTGCTTTTCGAATCGCTTCTTTCACTTCGGTCGTTACTTCGTGGTGGTCGTTTAAAAGTGTGCCATCAATATCAATTGCTACTAATTTAATCATAAGTTCAGTTCCTCCAATCATACCAATTAAGTATAGCATATTCCTGCTAGCGATTGAAGTTTACTAGGAAATATGGCAAGATGGAAGAAGAAATGTGGAAAAGAGTGTGACAGTATGAAACGTAATTATCATGTGAAATTTTTAAATGAAAAGGATATCGCTTTGGCTGAACATGTATGCGCCAAGTGCGAGGATTACTTTCAAATTGAGCAAGGGCGGAAAGCGAATTCAAGTGATGCACACGCCATTTTAACGGACTTGCCTGATGGGAAAACGAAATTCGACAAGTTTGTCATGGCGATTTTAGATGATCAGGAAGAACCTATCGGCCTGATTGATGTTGTGGCAGATTTTCCAAAGAAGGGCGAATGGATTATCGGGCTGTTACTGCTTGTGCCAGACGCGAGAGAAGCAGGACTTGGACGCGTTTTACATCAAGTCATTCGCGACTGGGCGACAGACGGCGGCGCGAAGTCGCTCCGCATCGGCGTTTTGAATGAGAATGAGGCGGCAAAAGGTTTCTGGGAACATCTCGGCTACCAAAAACAGGAAGAAAAAACAACACAGTTTGGAGAAAAAACGCACGTAGTTAGCGTCTACACACTCCAAATTTAAGAAGGTGAGAAGCGTGTGGGAATGGGTTGAAAAGGAAATAAAACGAATTGAGCACGAACAAAACGTAACCATTTGGTATGCAGTGGAGTCTGGCAGTCGGGCCTGGGGCTTTCCTTCCAAAGATAGCGATTTTGATGTACGGTTTTTATATACACATTCTGAGGATTGGTATGTTTCAGTGGAGGAGCGGCGCGACGTGATTGAGTACCCGATTGATGACTCGCTTGACGTGAGCGGTTGGGATTTGAAGAAGGGCTTGCAACTGCTTCGGAAGTGCAATCCATCTTTACTTGAATGGCTGAATTCGCCAATTGTATATCGTGATAAAGGGAATCTTGCAGCTGAACTTCGCAAACTTTGTCGTGAAAATATGGCACTAAAACCGCTGATTTATCATTATTTACATATGGCGGAAGGAAATTTTCGCGAATATTTGCAAGGTGAGCAGGTGAAAATTAAAAAATATTTTTATGTGCTCCGTCCGCTTTTTGCATGTAGCTACATTGAAAAATATGAAGCGGAACCGCCTGTCCTCTTTGATGAAATCATGGCTAAAATTGAAATTCCCGAACCAATTCGCGAAATAACGTCTGAACTTTTAGTACGCAAAAAAGCAGGCGATGAACTCGATTTAGAACCGCGCCTTGATGAACTAAACGCCTATATTAACGAACAAATCGGCCATTTCAAACAATTTGTGCAATCCATTGATTCGCCCGAACCAATCGCCTATGCCAAATTGAATGCCGTTTTTAGGAAGTTTGTGCGGGAATAAATGACTAAAACCCCTTTGTTGCAAGAGCAACAAAGGGGTTCTTTACCCAAAAAATTCAGCCATTTCCTCGCGAATATTCCCATTAAAAGTCCCGGTTTCTATGCGCGCTATCCAATTATCAAGCAAATCCACATCCGCTTTTAAATGTTGAATCGCGTTTTTAATAATTAGCGCAGTGGCAGCGTTTTCTGGATTGGCCGTTTTGTCCGCTGCCCGCTCGCGGCTCAATTCAAGCTCGCGGGACACCGCGTTTTTTCGTTCATTTAAATAGAACAAAAGCTTGTATTTATCGGCATAGTCGGAGAAAAGTAACGCCGGGTAAAGCGTTTTATACGACAAAATATCTTTTTTAAATAGTTTATAAAGCTCTTTTTCAATTTGGGCGCGCCCTTTTTCTGTAATCGCATACACCGTTTTTGTCGGAGTCTTTTCATTTTCAACCACTTTAGCGACTGAAATGTAGTCATTTTTAAAAAGTGAGTCAAAAGCATAATAAATTTTAGCATCATTAATTTGGAATAAGTAATTCCAATCGTAGTGCTTTAAAAAGCGCTTTACGTCATAAGGATGCACATTTTGATAGTCAAGAACGCCTAGAATGACTAATTTTAAAGACATTTTCATTCCCCCCATTTTAAAATATTATACCAAAGTATAGACTTTTGACAAAGAAAAGCGAGCATGCCTATAATAAATTAGAATATGAATAGGGAAAGGATGATGGAAATGACAGAGCTAAACTGGGCAATCATTGGCCCAGGCGAAATCGCGCATCAATTTGCTGACGCGATGCAAAAGATGGGGCGTACTATTTATGCAGTTGGAGCGCGCAAAAAGGAAAAAGGCGAAGCGTTTGCTGCAGAATACGGGATTCAAACGGTTTATGACGACTTTGATGTGCTTTTTGCCGATGAAAATATTGATGTTGTGTACATTGCGACGCCAAATTCGCATCATTTTGAATTTATGATGCAAGCTGTGCAAGCCGGAAAACATATATTAGTCGAAAAGGCGATAACGATAAATACGGCGGAACTCGTTGCCGTTCAAACGGTTGCGGCGGAGAAAAATTTGATTGTTGCCGAGGCGATGACGATTTTTCACATGCCGCTTTATAAAAAACTAAGAGAAATTGCGAACTCGGGGAAACTTGGGGAGCTTAAAATGATTCAGGCATCGTTTGGTAGTGCGAAGCCGAATGATCCTACTAATCGCTTTTTTAATTTAGACCTTGGCGGCGGGGCGCTGCTTGACATTGGTACTTATGCTTTGTCGTTTGCGCGCTTTTTTATGAACGAAACGCCAACCGAAATTTTGACGACAGTGAAAAAATATGAGACGGGCGTAGACGAGCAATCAGGCATTATTTTGCGTAATGAAAAAATGGAAATGGCGGTTGTAAGTTTAACATTCCGTTCCAAAATGCCAAAACGAGGCATCGTCGCCTACGAAAAAGGCTTTATCACAATTGATGAGTATCCGCGATCGAGCCAAGCAAGCATCACCTATTCAAATGGCAATCAGGAAATTGTGACTGCCGGCGATTCAAACAGAGCGCTCTCCTATGAAATCCTCGATATGGAAGAAAGCATTGCGAACGGGGCAAGCCAAACGATGGCACTCACTGAAGATGTGATTCAAATTATGACGAATGTGAGGGAACAATGGGGAATTAAATTTCCTTTTGAGAAATAGAATAAGCGGTCGTCTATAATTAGACGACCGCTTATTTTTATTGAAGTGGGAGGATTAGCTTAGTCAATTAATGCAATTTCAGATTCTTTGTCGAAGAAGTGTGCTTTGGACATTTCGAAAGCAAGTGTTAGTGTTTCGCCGTTTACGTGATCTGTACGGGAATCAACACGTGCTACGAATTCGTGTGAGCCAACTTGATTGTGGAGCATGAATTCAGCACCAGTAAGTTCAGCCACAATTGTTTTCGCTTCAAAGGCATAATCAGGATTAGCTTCAATCATTAGAGGTTCATCGTGAATATCTTCAGGACGAATGCCGAAAACGATTTCTTTATTGTCATAGCCTTTTTCTTTTAAGACTTTCAATTGGCCTTCTGGAATCGAGATGGTGAAGTCATCACCAATGAAATGGCCATTTTCTATCCGACCGCTAAAGAAGTTCATCGCAGGGCTACCAATAAAGCCAGCTACGAACATGTTAACAGGGTGATCATACACTTCTTTTGGCGAACCAACTTGTTGGATAACACCATCTTTCATAATAACGATACGAGTCGCCATAGTCATCGCTTCGGTTTGGTCATGAGTAACGTAAATCATCGTTGTATCAAGTTTTTGATGTAGTTTTGTAATTTCCGCACGCATTTGCACACGAAGTTTAGCATCTAAGTTTGATAGCGGTTCATCCATTAGGAAGACTTTTGCATCACGTACAATCGCACGACCTAAGGCAACACGTTGTCTTTGTCCACCAGAAAGCGCGCTTGGCTTACGTTTTAAATACTCGGTTAGGCCTAAAATTTTGGCCGCATCTTCAACACGAGTTTGAATTTCGGCTTTTGGCATTTTACGAAGCTTAAGACCAAACGCCATGTTATCGTAAACGGTCATATGTGGATATAAAGCGTAGTTTTGGAAAACCATTGCGATGTCGCGGTCTTTTGGTGCCACGTTATTCATCATTTTTCCATCAATATAAAAGTCACCTTTTGAAATTTCTTCAAGACCAGCAATCATTCGAAGTGTTGTGGATTTACCGCAACCAGACGGACCAACGAAAACGATAAATTCTTTGTCCGCAATTTCCAAATTGAAGTCTGATACAGCTGTTACTTTATTATCATAAATTTTATACACATGTTGTAAAGATAATTGAGCCATTCTATTCGCCTCTTTCTTTTTAACTTACTTGTATTGTAAATGAAAACGCTTTACAAAAACTATGGCAACATGCACAAAAGCCGAATGAATTTTTTGGGCATGTTGACAAAAGTTAGCTGAGCAGAAAAGGGTGTTTTTGAAAAGGGACGAATGTCTTGTTTTAGAAAAGCATGGTGCCATGCACTTATATTTGTGAAATTAAGAACTAAAGGCCTATTTTTTTCGAATATCTAGGAAATCACTTTAAATGATACTTTATATTGTGTTATGATTATTTTGCTGATACAAGATATAGTTTTTATAACGGTGGGGAAATACTGTTTAAAAACAGACTGAAGATAATCGGGGGAATGAGTTATGTACATGGAGCAAGCTGTAGAACAAGTTGTTATCAAACGAGATGGACGAAAATCGAGTTTCGATTTGATAAAAATTAGGAGTGCAGTGCTGGCATCAATGAAAAGTATTCATGTGGAGGATGAAGCTTTTTTAGATGATATTGTGGTTGAAATTGTGAATTCTTTACCAAGTGAAGGGGAATTAACGATTGATGAAATTCAGCATACGGTTGAAAATGCGCTGATGAAATCCGCTTATCCAGATGTTGCACGAAGCTACATAGAATACCGCCATGACCGCGATGCTGTACGTGAAAATGTGACCGACATGACGAAAAGTGTTCAAAAATTACTTGAAAAAGACAAGACGGTTGTCAACGAAAATGCGAATAAAGACGCGACTGTATTTAATACGCAACGCGATTTAACGGCTGGAGCGGTTGCTAAAAGCTATGCGCTGAAATATATGCTGCCTAAACACGTATCAAACGCGCATTTAAAAGGAGATATTCATTTTCACGATTTGGATTACAGCCCGTACCACGCGATGACGAACTGCTGTTTAATTGACATTAAAGGAATGCTTGAAAAAGGGTTTACAATTGGGAATGCGAATGTGGAAAGTCCGAAGTCGATTCAAACTGCGACCGCGCAGATCGCGCAAATTATCGCGAATGTGGCGAGCTCACAATACGGCGGTTGCTCCGTCGACCGCATCGATGAAATTTTAGCGGGTTATGCTAAGCGCAACTATGCGAAACATGAAAAGGAAGCGGGCGAGTGGGTTGTTGCTTCCAAGCAAAAGGAATATGTTGAAGAAAAAACGCGCAAGGACATTTATGATGCCATGCAAAGTTTGGAATATGAAATCAACACGTTGTATACAAGCAATGGTCAAACGCCATTTGTCACGCTCGGTTTTGGTCTTGGGGAAGATTGGTTCGCACGCGAAATCCAAAAAGCGATTCTCACTGTTCGCCTTGGCGGAGTCGGCAAAGATAAGCACACGGCGATTTTTCCAAAACTTGTCTTTTCGTTAAAAAGAGGAACGAATTTGGAGGAAAACGACCCTAATTATGATATTAAACAACTGGCGTTACAATGTTCTGCCAAGCGTATGTATCCCGACGTTTTAAGTTTCGACACGCTAACGAAATTGACGGGGGACTTCAAAGTTCCGATGGGCTGTCGCTCGTTTTTGCCAGCGTGGAAGAACGAAAACGGCGAGTTTGTGAATGCCGGCCGAAATAATCTTGGCGTTGTCACGCTTAATGTTCCGCGAATCGCGATTCAAAGCGGCGGCGACCAGACGAAGTTTTGGGATATTTTCCATGCGCGCATGCAAACTGTAAAAGATGCCCTTTTATTCCGTTTAAATCGTGTCAGAGAGGCACGCCCAGAAAACGCGCCGATTTTATATAAATACGGGGCTTTCGGGAAGCGACTACAAGACGGCGATGCAGTTGACGAACTCTTTAACAAAGAGCGTTCCACCATTTCAATCGGCTACATTGGTCTTTATGAGGCGGCGACCGTTTTTTATGGTGGCGAGTGGGAAACGAATTCCGAAGCGAAAAACTTTACGCTCGACATCGTGAAAAGTTTGAAAGAATACGCGGACGAGTGGAAAGCAGAATACGGTTACTGGTTTAGCGTCTACTCTACACCAAGTGAAAGCTTGACCGACCGTTTCAATCGCCTAGACCGCGAAAAATATGGCGTTATTAAAGACATAACCGATAAGGAATACTATCAAAATTCATTCCATTTCGATGTGCGCAAAAAAATTACACCGTTTGAAAAAATTGATTTCGAAAAAGAATATCCAGAGTTTTGTTCAGGTGGCTTCATTCATTACTGTGAGTATCCAAAAATTGTACACAACACCAAAGCGTTAGAGGCTGTTTGGGACTATGCCTACGACCGAGTCGCTTATCTCGGAACAAATACGCCAATTGATAAATGTTATGAATGCGAATTTGAAGGTGAGTTTTCCCCAACAGAAGAAGGATTTAAGTGCCCAGAGTGCGGAAACACAGATCCTGAAAAGGCGGACGTTGTGAAGCGAACTTGTGGCTATTTGGGCAATCCGATGAAGCGTCCGATGGTTCACGGGCGTCACGTGGAAATTTCGAAGCGTGTGAAACATATGGAGCTACGTGATGAATAATCCAGCGCCAAAAGAATGGCAATCTGAAAAACTAAGTCGCGGTTTTATCGCGGACTATAAAGCGTTTAATTTTGTGGACGGGGAGGGCGTCAGATGCAGTCTTTATGTATCTGGTTGCCCTTTTCATTGTGAAGGTTGCTATAATAAAGCCGCGCAGTCGTTTCAATACGGCGTGCCGTTTACAGAGGAACTTTTAGAAAAAATTGTCCGCGACGTTCGGCATGAGTCCGTGCAAGGCTTAACACTTCTCGGCGGAGAACCATTTCTAAACACGGAAACTTGTTTAACGGTTTGTAAAAAAATTCGCGAGGAGTTCGGCGACTCAAAAGATATTTGGTCATGGACCGGCTACACGTGGGAAGAAATGATGCAGGAATCAGAAGATAAACTCGAGCTACTTTCTTATGTCGATGTGCTCGTTGATGGCCGTTTCGAGCAAAAGCTTTTTGACCCCAATTTAGCTTTCCGCGGTTCGAGCAATCAACGAATTATCAATGTAAAAAAATCAATGGCAAGTGGTAAAGTTGTTTTATATAAGTAAAAGCTTGGTCGCTATGACCAAGCTTTTTTCATGGTTAAAGATGACTTTTTACAAAAGTATTGCCATCTTCTCTTTTTAATAAATTCTGATTGACTAAGTTTATAAGAATTTTGTCCAAAGTTTTGCGCGAAACGCCACCATATTTGGACAACATTGTTTTTGTAATAAAACTAGGGATTTCAAAATAACCGTTTATTTCGGGAGCTTCCACTTTTTGACAGAAAGTTTGTAACGTATAAATGATGCGCTTATCAGTGGGAAGATCAAATTTCATGAGTTCAAAACAAAATGCCGAAGAATTTTCCGTAACTGCATTTAGCAGCCATTCCATATATTCGATTTTATTTGAAGCAAAGTTTAGAAAGAATTCTCGGTTTACAAAAGCAACTTGTGTTTCACTATCACTAATAAGACGTAATTGATCATGCACGCCCATTTTATAGGGAGATTGGTGGATAACATTACCTGGAACAAAGAATTGTAAAATTTGAAAGGTCTTATTTTCCAAATGGAAACAACCCTCCAAAATAATGACTATATGTGTATCCATTTTTTGAATCTCAAGCGTCTGATTTCTCTGTATTGTCTCGAATGCTACGTGTGAAGGATACACCTTGCTTTGATTCAAATCCTCAACCATACTGAGCAGCTCGCTATGATTCATAATATCGTCATCTCCCAACAATTTATACTATCATAATAACAGAAAAAAGTGAAGAATGACTGTTTATTGCATTATAATTAATAAAATTTTAAATGAAATCTTTATGAAGGGACTTTTACAAAAAACCTTTTATTTTCGATTCGTACAAGCTCTTTTTGCATTAACGACTCTAAAATTTTATCAAGTTGTTTACGTGAAATATTCCCATATTTCGCGAGTTTAACCTTATTTATAAAAGAAGGTACAGCGAAATAGTCATTTTTTCGAGTCGTGTTTAACTTTTCACATAAATATTGTAATGTATAAACAACCCTACCTTCTGTAGAAAAGTCATATTTAATAAGCTCATTGTACAAGTTCATATTGTTAAGTAAAGTCATCTCAAGTAGCCATTCCATATAAGAAGGTTTATTCGTTGCGAAGTTTAGAAAATATTCCCGGTTAACAAAAGTAATCTCAACATCTGTATCGCAGACTAAAAATAGATTTTTTTCTAAATTTAAACCTGCCACTTGTTGGTTAATGACGTCACCTTTTGAGAAAAAATGAAGAATCTGTGCATTTTTATTTTCCATATGCACAGTCCCTTCATGAACCACAATGAATTCATTTAAAAAGCGTTTCCCATCAATGATTGAGTTTTTAACTAATTTTTCAAAATTTATCCATGAGTTATCAAGTTTATTAGAGTTTAAGTCTTCTAAAATCTCTTTAGTTCTGTCGGTAAACAATTCAATCAGCTCCTTTTTTTTATTATCATAACAAGAATGAAACGAATGAATATGTGGAATTTACACATTTTTTTGCTGTTTTTTGTTTAAATTTAGTCAAATGTTTTATGAAATCATGCTTACAAAATAATGATTAAGGGAATGGAGAGAAGAATAACTTTTTAGAGGAGTTGACACATATGAAAGAGAACGCGACAAGAGAAGAAATGAACGAGCAGTTTATCGAAGATCAATTTTTTGAATCGGGGCACACGGGCTTAAAAGTTCGCCAAATACTCATCACGATTTTAGCATGGCTAGTCTTTTTTCTGCCATTCGGCTTAGTGTTGTTTCCCATTTTATTTTTAAAGGAACGCGTCATTATTTTTGCCGCTTTTGAAACAGCCATTCGGATTTTTCGAATACTTGACATCTTTTTATTAGTAGCCATTATTTTTATTGTCATTTATTTCTTATTTCTCACACACAAAACGAATAAAAATTTCGAAGAACGCTTGCAAAAAGAAATTACATACGATGAATTTGAATCAAATACACGAGAAGCTACATTAGAAGCATTTTTTACAGAGCGATTTGGGGATAAAGCAGAACGGGAGGCCGCAAAATTTGTGTCCATACCTGAAGAAAAAAATATCGATGAAACTACAATCCGTGATTTATACAAAGAAAAAGGGGTAGAACTCAAATGAATTTAAGTCTTTTTCATACAGGAAATACCGTTTTAGATATGACAATGACCATCTTTTTTGTTATTTTGCTTACTTATCCTATTTTAGGAGGACTTGCTTGGTTTTTCGGAGCGTTTTGTTATTCTTATTTGTTCAAATATAGGCAAGAAACTTGGACAAATATTCCGCCAGAAGTAGAACCATTTATAACCATTATGGTTCCAGCACATAATGAAGAAATCGTTATCGAGGATACAATCGAATATTTAATGAACAAAATAAACTACGAAAATTATGAAGTGCTTGTAACAGACGACGGTTCCACAGACACAACGCCAGAAATTTTAGCACGGCTAATGGCTAAGTACCCCAACTTACGCGTCGTCAGAATCGAAAAAAACAAAGGGAAGGCACACGCATTTAACATTGGCACAAGCTTTGCGAAAGGCGAACTCATTTTAAGCAATGACGCTGACACAGTTCCTGAACCGGATGCTTTATGGAAATACGTCAATTATTTTATCCGTGAAGACGGAAGAAACATCGCCGCCGTGACCTCCAATATGGACGTACAAAATCGTTCAACACTCGTTGGGAAGTCTCAAACCGTCGAATTTTCAAGCATCGTCGGCATTATTAAACGGACCCAAAGCAGCGTTTTTGGTGTTATCTATGCCTATAGCGGGGCAAACACAATGTACCGAAAAGCCGCTCTAATGGACGTTGGCATGTTTCGCCAAGACCGCGCTACAGAAGACATTAGCATCGCTTGGGATCACCAAATGAATGGCTGGCTATCGATTTTCGCCGCCGATATTATCTTTTTCATGGAAGTGCCCGAAACCTTAAACATGCTTTACAAACAACGCAAACGCTGGGCAAAAGGTGGGACAGAAGTGTGGCTGACAAACTTCAAAAAGGTAGTGTCCCACCCGTTTCAAAATCTCGGCCGAACATCCCTATTCATTGACCAAACGCTAAGCATCTTGTGGACCTTCTTCTTTTGGATTTCGAGTATCATTTTTGTCGCTCGCTTCATCTATTTACTGTACATCTGGGACATCCCGCAAATCTGGCTCATGCTCGCTGTCGCTTTCGTCTTTGTTTGCTTCGAAATGATAGCCGGCGCTCTCCAATTGTTCGCCGCCCTACTAATTGATGACCGCGGGAAGAAAATGAAATACTTTATGTTTGCACCGCTTTATTTACTGTTCTACTGGATTATGAACGCTGTGACCATTTTAATGACATTCGTTCCAGCAGTGAAGACTATTTTAGGATTTGGCACAGGCGTCTGGACTAGCCCGGAAAGACGTCAAAAATAATAAAAAAAGTAGGCAAGACCACGACCATGGTCTTGCCTACTTTTTTTATTATGTTCTTTATAGTGAGCCTGTAATCCAAAGGCCGAATTGTGATAGAATGGCGCTGCCTAAGTAGGTTCCGATGAAAACAAAAACCGCAACGATGCCAATTTTCCAAGAAGTTTTGGAGAGGTCAACGAGATGGTCGGCAACGGAAATGCCTGCAAATGCTAAAATTGGCGTTGTAATGGATAGGAAATCAACGGCTGAAATAGCAGTTACAAAGAAGTCTGAGATTAGGCAGAAAATGAGTGATACTAGCGATACCCAACCGAGGACGGGGAAGTTACGCAAGAAGCCAACTGGCACTCTTTTCATTACATCAGATATGATAATACCTAGGAAAGCAAATAACCATAAAACGGCTAGCCCAATTAGGGTGTTTGTTACGATTGGCGTACCGTCAGGGTTTTTCCATAATTTAATTCCTTGCGTAAATAAAATAAGTGCTACGCTAAGTAAAAGGATTAAGCCCATTTTGATATATTTTTTACCAAGAGTTTCATTTTGCATGTTGTTTGCCTCCTCGAGTTAAGGTGCGGTACATAAATCTTTGAAGCGGAACAGCGAGGAAGACCATGGTATATGTTCCTAAGAAACTGGTCAAGAGCTGGCTGGCTGCTGCATAAGATAGTATGGTTGAGCTTTGTTCAGGAACTTGGGCTGCGAGCGTGGAGGACGCGGCTGTCATCATGCTAGCGGATCCAACGCCTGAACTCATGGCTAGTGCTCGAACGTCAAAGCCTAGAGAAAGCAAGAATGGTGCAAAAATACTAAAGAAGATAGCGCCGAATAAGGTTCCAATTAAATAGATGGATAATACGCCGCGTCCTTCTGCTGAATTTAGCGTGTATTTTTCCGAGATGTAGGCCAGTTCGCCTTCGCGACCGAGTCCTAGTGTTGCTCCGATTGCTTCGCGGCGCAACCCGAGCATGATGGCTACTGGGAGACCGAGCAGAACGGTACCTAGGTTCCCTAATTCTTGCAAGAGGAATACCCAGCCGATGCTTAGGATTTCTTTAATGTGCGGGGCTACATCGGCGCCGTATCGCGCCATTAGTGGTAACATAATAATGATTAAATATTGACCGGAAAAGCCAACATTTTCTTTGCTATAAATTTTCTTCAAGATGCCTTTTCGGAAAAATGGAATACCGAAAATCATTCCGATGGCAACGGCAAAAACAAGTGGCAAGACAGTGACAGTTACTGTGCCGAATTGGAGTGTCTTAATTCCAATCATTTCTGCGATTGTAATAATGATGAGCACAGTTGCGATTAAATAAATAAACCCTTTTTTCATGTTTTCCTCCCTAGTCTGTGATTGATTGGATTAGTTTTTCATATTCATTGTAGCTACGTTTATAAAGTTTCGTCGTGTCTAATTGCCCGTTCATTTCCTCGAACACTTGGCTCACAAAACGCGGGAATTGTTCCAACACAAAGCGGTCGTCTATCATGCGGAAATCATCGCCGTGAATGGCACCTGTGAAGCCGCCATAGCTGATTTGAATGCACGGGAACATAAAGGCTAAATCGCCAATGTCACCAGCAGCTGCAATTCCGCCGCGGTCATCAATTAGGCCCGTGATTTCTTCATTTTTATCAAAAGCGTGTTTGACAAATGAATTTAAATAAGTGTCTTGAACGAAAGGCAAGTAGCCCATTTGTGTTTCTGTTTTGACATTTCCTGATAAGGCTGCCGCACTATGTTCTGCAGCGAGGTCAAGCTTTTTAGCAGTTTCCTGCATGTATTCAATAGACTTGGTACGTAAATCGGTTCCCACAGTAACGCGGTTTGGAATCACGTTTGTCGACATGTTGCTATTCATCAAAATTGGATTAAAACGTACAAGCTGATCATCGCGAACTTGCTGTCTGAGTAGCCCGAGTGCGACGTTGAACATTGTGGACATGCTATAGGCATTTACGCCGCTGAACGGGTCGAAACCAGCATGTGTTGCTTTTCCTTCAAAGTGATAACGTTTATAAAGAAAGCCGGCTAAATCGCAACCAATTTCGATGGTCGGCTCATCAAATGTTTCCCCAATTGAATGCACGCAAACACCAAAATCAATATCGTCAAACACGCCAAGTTTCATCGCTTCCGGCTTGCCGCCGTAGTAGGTAATCGTTCCTTCTTGTCGTAAAGTTTCGCGGTAGTCAAGATCTAAATATTCTTCTGCTGGAATAAAAACAAAGGCGATGTTGAAATCATAGTTTTTATAGGCAGCTGTTTCAATGAAATAGGCATACAGCGAAAGAGCTGTCGTTATCTGTGTGAAATGCCCACAATTATGCGCGGCGCCAGTCTCTTTGTCGGCACAAAAGTGAGTAGGTGCGTACACAGCGTCTAGTTCAGCGATAAAAGCCATTGTAATAGGCTTATCTTTTGAAAGGTACGTTTTGATACCCGTAGTGCTAAAATAATCCAATTCAATTTGATTATTCTTACTTTTCAGAAATTCCTCAACCAATTGTTTCGTTTTCCACTCTTTGTATCCTAATTCGGGGTTGTTGAAAATCTGATTAGCAATTTTCTGCATTTCGTCAAACTGCTCTTTGAAAAACATCTTTATCCTCCTAACCTTTTTAATCTACTTCTTATGATAAAGACAATAAAAAGTGAAGTCAACCCTATTTTAAAGAAAAATACGAATGATTTGTTTGGATTTTCATTTTTTATACGTATATAAGCCTGTAATGACACTGAAAAACCACCCCCGTGACTGGAGGTGGCTTCATAAATGATTATTTTGCTTGTTCTTCGACGCTTTTGTTAGTATCGTAGTTTTTCTTAATATACTGGTCGATGAATTTCGTTACCTGACTACCTTTCAGTTCAGTGAGGTCAGGAATTTGATCCACATCAAGTTTAACATCGTCTAAACCATAATCCGGTAAGTCTTGCTCAATACTTTGAACGGTGCTTTTAGGCATCGGGGATCCGGATATTGTAACCGTAAGAACATGTTTATCCTCGTTATAACTTTGATCCAAAACAACATAATCCGAAAATTCATTCGTAACAAATTGGTTAATAGACGATTTTTCCATACTATCTTGGACAAGTATAGAAGCAGAAAAAATACTTGGAATAATAATGAAAAGCGATAAAATAATTAAAAAGATATTGATGCGCCGTGTGTGTTTGCTATTCTTTGCTGTATGTAAGGGAAAGCGCATAAATCTAATGCCGATAAATGTGGCTATCATAATGAAAGCACAATTAATAATAAAGAGGTAAGAGGCACCTAAGAAATACGAAAAATTCAGCGTAGCGATGGCGTACCCAATTGTACAAACTGGCGGCATTAACGCCGTTGCAATGGCTACCCCGGGAACGATATTTGTACTCGTCTTTTTAGAAGCCCCGATAATTCCAGCAACGCCACCTGCAAAAGCGATAATTACATCCCAAATCGTTGGGGCAGTTCTTGCGATTAGTTCATCACTGGCATAGGTTATCGGTGAAATCGTGAAGTAAAGAGTGGCCACTACTAGGCTCACTAATACCTCAACGAGTAGTAACAGTGCTGCTTTTTTGACGATATAAAAATCAAGGACGGAAAGTCCGTACCCTACACCTAAAATAGGCGTCATAAGCGGGGAGATTAGCATCGCCCCAATGATAACGGGAATAGAGTTCATATTTAATCCGATGGAAGCAATTAAGATAGCGCACATTAAGATGACAGAGTCGCTAATTTTAATTGTTAAGTCAGAATTAATTTTTTCCCTAAATTCTTGTGCATTATAACTTGTACTGGCCATAATTTCTCCTTATGAATAAAATGAGTTTGGTGACTTAATTTTAACCCGTAATAAAAAAAGCGGCAAATTTTTATTCCTGTGGTTTCTGCCATAAGCGGTATAGCTCAACGATATGAGCAACGATAATCAAAAGAAAAGATATAACCGTCCCAATGATAAGCATGCTCTCGTAGCTTTTCACTTTAGTCAGCCATTCCGAAAGCATCGTGAAAACACTTGTATGTTTGTCAATTTTCTTAGAAACTTCCTTGATTTTCTGAATGGACTTTTGCGGGTCATCCATGATGCGGGTAAGCGCGTCCTCAATTTCCTGTGAGTTGTGCGATAAAATCGTTTTTTTAGCGTTAACGACATTTGTATGTATATCTTGATACGTATGCAGCGATTGCACGGTAAATAAAATCATAAATGAAAACAGGGAAACTAACAATAAGCTGTAACCACTCGTAATGGCAACGCTCGTACGCGTCCAGCCTTCCTTTTTCTTCGCTTTAAACATCACAATAATGATTAAAATTGGAACGGCGATAATCAAAAGTAATTCGATAACGATGAAAATAATGGTGCTCTTTAAAGCCGCCACCACTTGATGTAAGAAAAAGCTAAGCAAATCCCTCCCTGCCAGCAGGTTAATAACATTCGATACTGAAAAATCAAAATGCCCCGAAACCATATTCCAAATTATCTCTCTTTGAAAAAGCAAGGCTAAAAAAGTGAGCGCAATAAAAAACAAACTGGTGATTAACACAATTTTTCTTTCCTTAATCATCTAAAATTCCCCCTTTTTCTCTATCATATACTTTCTTTCCCCGATTTGTATATGTATAATCACCTAGTATGTAAAAAGAACATAATCAGAGACTGATTATGTTCTTTTTGACGATTATTAATCCAATGAATAGTAGCTTAAAACAACTTCCGCAACAGATTTTGCGGCAACTAGAAGCGCATCTTCATCAATATCAAATTTCGGATGGTGATTGAAATAAGCGTGCTCTGTATTTTTAGGTTTAGCACCAATGTAGAAAAATACGCCGGGAATTTTTTCCAAATAGTAAGCAAAATCTTCTGAACCAGAAAGCATGTCATATTCGGAAACAGCCGTTAAATACTCACCAATGCCTTTTTGTAAACTTGCAACAACTTGATCAGTAACTTTTGGGTCATTGTAAAGAGGTGGGTAGTCATTGGTATAAGTTAATTCTACTGTAACGCCAAACATCGCTTCGATGCCGGAGACAATGCGGTGGATTTCAGTATCGATTTTTTCACGTGTTTCGTTGTTCATGTAGCGGACGTCGCCTTCCAATTCGACGGAGTCTTTGATGACATTAAAGCTTCCTTTCCCGTCGAAAGAGCCAATTGTAACGACGCCTGTATCAAAAGGATTAAGACGTCTGCTAATTACGGTTTGTACGGCTGTGACAAAGTGTGCGCCTGCTACGATGGCATCATTTGCCATATGCGGCGAGGAGCCGTGTCCGCCAGTACCTTGGATGCGCAACTTAAAGTAAGTGCGACCAGCCATTGAATAGCCGCTATGATAGTAAACTTCGCCAGATTCGCCGAATGGGAATACGTGAATGCCGTAAATTTGGTCCACATCATCTAGGATACCTGACTCAACGACGCTTTTAGCTCCGCCTGGCGGTGTTTCTTCCGCATGTTGATGGACAATTTTAATCGTTCCGGGAATGTTTTCTTTAAGCTCAATCAGGCAGTCGGCAAGAATGAGCAAATAGGCGGTATGACCATCATGACCGCAGGCGTGCATGACACCCGGGTTTTTGGATTTAAATGGCAGGTTTGTTTCTTCTTCAACGGGAAGGGCATCAAAATCGGCACGTAGCGCAATGGTTTTACCAGGTTTGCCACCTTTAATTGTGACGACGACAGCATGACCATTGCCGACCTCAGTTGCGACTTCTACATCTTTCCCTTTATAAAAATTTTGAATGAATTTTGCGGTTTCTACTTCGTGAAAAGATAGTTCTGGATGCTCATGTAAATGACGTCTAATTTGAATCATTTCGTCTTTTCGTTCTTCGAGCATTTTCATTAATTGATTACGCATTTTAAAGCCTCCTTATTCGTTTGTAGCGCTTACTACTTTAGATTTTTCCGCTTTTGGTGTAGTGACGACAACAGAAATGAGTGAAATCAAACAAAATGCGACATTCGCGATTAAACCAACCATTGCTGCTAAATCAACATTCCCAGATGCTGCAATCACACCATAAATAGTAGCTGAAATGGCTACGCCGAATGAACCACCGAGGGAGCTTGCCATTTTGTAAATTCCAGATGCTACACCAACTTTATCTTCGGGTGCATTTGAAACGGCTGTATCAGTGGACGGTGTTGCATACATACCAAGTCCTATTCCGAACAAAGCGAATCCGATGAATACAAGGATTGTATAAAGAGCACCAGGAATAAATGTAAGTGCCATTAACGCGATTCCAACGGCTGTAATAGCTGAACCCATAATCATTGGTTTTCGGGCACCAATTCGTTGAAGGATTTTTTCACCGATGCGAATCATTCCGAGAACGCAAACGAGGTAACCGATGGAAAGCAAACCAGATTGGAAGGCTGTAAAGCCGCGTCCGACTTGCACATAAGTGTTTGCGACAACGAGCGTTCCAGCCGCTGCATTTAACAAGAAATTAGAAAGAGTTGCGCCAGTGTAAGCCTTATTTTTAAACAAAGAAAAGTCAATAAAGCCATTTGCTTGGCGAAGCTCTGTGCGGAAAAATAGTCCAGCAGAAAGAAGGAAAACAACGAGCATAATGATTGTTGTTGGGCTTGTCCAGCCGAATGTTGCGCCGCGTGTAATAATAAGGTTTAAACAAACCATTGCGATGACGAAAAGAATTAGTCCAAATGTATCAAATTTTGCTTTCGTTGTTTGCACAACTTTGCTTTCAGGTGTTCCTTTAATTAATAACATGCCTAAAAGTGCGAATGCGATTGAGAAAACGAAGATCCAGCGCCAGCCCATATAAGTGGCGATAAGTCCACCAGCAAATGAACAAATACCTGATCCACCCCAAGAGCCGATTGACCAGTAGCTAAGCGCTCTTTGTCTTTCTGTTCCTTCAAAATAAGTTTTCATCAAGGCAAGTGTTGCAGGCATAATACATGCAGCAGAAAGTCCTTGGATAATCCGACCAATAATGAGTAATGTCGCTCCTTGAGTAACAATAAGTAGAAGCGAGCCAATAATGCTTAAAATAAGTCCAATATAAGTTAATTTCATGCGGCCAAACTTATCCGCCATGCCACCAGCGACTACGATGAAAATACCAGAAAATAGTGCAGTTAAGCTGATTGCGACGCTAAGTAAGTCTGACGAAATACCGAGGTCATCTTGCACAGCTGGTACGATGTTAACCATCGATTGTGCAAAAAGCCAAAATGTGATAACACCAAATACGATGCCGACGATAAGTTTATTTGTTCCTTTATATGCGTTTGTTGCCATTAGTTATTCTCTCCTTTTAAATAATCCAGTACACAAGCGCCCATCGCTTTTGAAGCAATAAGTAAGGCGTCTTCATTAATATCAAATTTAGGGTGGTGATGCGGATAAAAATGTCCATCCGCCGGCATCGCGCCAACATAGAAAAATACGCTAGGCCGTTCTTTCGCATAATAAGCGAAGTCTTCAGAAGGTGGTTGCGGTTCACAACGCACCACATCTGTGATTTCAGGGATGTCTGAGCTTTGAAGTGAGTTGACAACAAATTCGGTCAAAGCTTCATCGTTGTTTAAAACGGGATAATCATTTTTGTAATCTAGTTCACAAGTCACGCCGAACATCGCTTCAATTCCGCGCACAATGCGTTTGATTTCCTTTTCGATCGTTTGGCGTGTGTCCTCCGACATCGAGCGCACATCACCTTCAAGAGTAACCGCGTCTTTAATCACGTTGAAGCTTCCTTTTCCGTCGAATGAACCAATTGTGATGGAACCAACATCGAACGGATTTAAGCGACGACTAATGACCGTTTGAACAGCCACAACGAATTCGCTTGCCGCCACAATCGCATCATTTGCGAGGTGAGGTGAGGAACCATGTCCGCCTTGACCTTGCACTTTCAATTTGAAATAAGAACGTCCAGTTTGAATCGCACCTTCGCGGTAGAAGACTTCGCCAGTTTTCATCGTTGACATGACGTGAATACCAAGAACATTATCAACACCATCTAAAGCACCATCTTGAATCATTTGAATCGCACCGCCAGGAGGTGTTTCTTCTGCGTGTTGATGTAAAATGACGATTTTGCCTGTTAGTTGTTCCTTCATTTCAATCAATGTTTCAGCTAGGACTAACATATATGCAGTATGACCATCATGGCCACAAGCGTGCATAACACCAGGGTTTTTAGATGCAAACGGTAACCCAGTTTCTTCTTGAATAGGTAACGCGTCAAAGTCTGCACGAATCGCAAGCGTTTTACCCGGCTTTCCAGTGTCAATCGTTACAACAACACCGTTTCCGCCAACATGAGTCCGCACGTCACAGTCCATATCTTTATAAAAATCCGCAACGTATTTTGCTGTGTTTTCTTCTTGAAAAGAAAGTTCAGGATTTTCATGCAAGTAGCGGCGGATTTCAATCATACGAGATTGTTTTTCGTTTAATTTTTTGAATAACTCTTCTTTCACCGTAAAAACCTCCAATTTATTGTACTGATACTGGCCAGAACATCAGTAATTGTCGATGCATCTTTATTATAAAAAAATAAAAATCAAAAGAAGGGTGTTTTTTTGCTTATTTTTAGCTTGAAAATTTCCTTTTTTAAAAAGTGATTTTATTGATGTCAAAAATTCGACGTTGAACGCAAGAAAAAAGCTTAACGTTTCCGTTAAGCTTAAATCGTATGCCGAAATTCATAAAAATGAATCGCATTAATATCTAAATAGGCGTAAAATGACCAATCATCTGTAATCGTCTCATCACTAACCGTTAACGTAGGCTGCGAGGCATCCACAATGTAATCTAAAATTTCTTCATCTAAACCGTGCTTACTATTTAACTGCCAGTATTTAGAATATAAAGCGCCATTATCGCGATCAAATTGCCATTTGCAAACTTGATATTCTCCCGGTTCAAGCCCCAACATGCGAACATGAACTTCTTTTCGCTCTTCTTTTAAAAATTTTTCTTCTACTGAAAAGCGCGGATTCATCGTCGCACAGTTCATCAAAATAAGCTGATAGCCGTCCACATGCCGCGTCATAATAAAATCTTTTCCCTCCGCAACAACAACACCTTTAAGCCGCTTCAGAAATTTCACTGCATAAAACGCTGGTCGCTTCCCGTTGAAAAAATGAAACATTTCGAGCCCGTCAAGACTAATATTTAGCTGACTGCCATCCTCCTCGTGAAGCTCCGTATTAATCCAAAAACCAAGAGCATCCACTTCTGGGGCTAAATCAAGCATGGTTTTTAGGACGAGCGCACCACGGAAAAAAGTACCATTCGTGTACCGCGTATTTCCCGTGAGTGTGTTCCAATTAACGAGCATAAGCGGCTTATGAATTTGATGATGCTTCAAATAAGCTTTCAGTTTTAGCGTTTTAGTCAAACAATAATCTTCCGTAATCAAAAAATCTTCTTTTGAAAAATCAACCGCTTCATTTTGATTCGCGTTATAGGTAATGAAATCAATTTGATCCGCCGCCTCTAAAAACCAAGTATGGCGCACAGGAACCGCATTTTGCGAAAGCGAAAACGGAACAAAAGTGCCCACTTGAATGGCGGATAGGCGCGACTTAATGATTTGCTGGAGCTTCAAATATACACGCTTCAATTCATTTTTATCCGCAAAGGTCAGTTTAGGATTGAAAAACATAAAGTGCCACTGCGAAACAAATTCTCGGCCGAAAACTTGGATAGAGTGTCGCAAAAAGTGATCAAGACGTTCAAAAACATCATGTTCATTTTCGGAGATATCTTGATACTCAAGCCGAATAAAAAGTTGCAAACGATGCTGTTTTAAAAATGAAATCGCCACATCTGCATTTGCATAAGGAGAAGATGTAGGAACTAATTCGTCCGTTTCAGCCTCAGGCAGAAAAGTGCTTCCTTTAAATAAATGGCGAATGCCGATATAATTGACGCCGAGCTCATCGCGTGACGTTAAAATTTGTTTTTGCACATTTTCCTTCAAAACTTCCTTCAACTCTCCAATGGTTAGGATATGCATATTTTGGGTTAAAGCTCGTGCTGCCTTGTCCGCAATTGCTATTTTCTTCTTTTCAAACGGTGCTTCATTTAATTCATTGCCAGATTCAATGTTGTGATATAGACGAGCAAGTTTAATGAGAATATCGGATGTTGGCACAATTTGCTCAATCGCACGATTTTGCTGGCTTTCTTGTTTTTGCTCGAGGGGACTCAATTCGCGGTGGTGCTGCGTTCTGTACTCACTAGGCGGCGAATGGAAGTACTGTTTAAATGCTTCTGAGAAATGTTTTTGACTCGAGAAGCCATTTTTAAGCGCAATTTCGGTAATACTCTCTGTCGAATAGAGCAAGTTTTCACGCGCATGCTTCAATCTAACTTCCGTCAAGTATTGCAAAAAGCCGACGCCAGTTGTTTTCTTGAAATAACGAGATAAATAAGCCTCACTTAAATATTCCTTTTGAGCAAAATCATGAAGGGACAAGGCCTCATCAAAATGTTCTTCTACCTCTCTAATGATTCGCGAGATGCGCTTATCATTCATTTCCTTTTTAGCAAAAGAAGGGTTTTCCTTTTTTAAAAAACGAGTTAAAACGAGCAAAATTTGAAGTAATGCAGTTTGCGCGTCTAGCTTGTTGGCTTGTCTTTGATTCGTTGAGGCGATTAAAAGTTCACTGATAGACTTTCGGAGGGAACTGACAATTTGTTCTCTCCCGGGATCGATTTCCTTAGTGAAAAAGTTAAATGAATGCCGGAAATAATCGGCATAATATTGTGTGAAAAAAGTATCGGAAATCGTCAAATAAATAATTAAATGCTGATTTTCTCCTTGAATCGTGTAAAATGTATGGCGATCAAGGACTAATATATCGCCTTCTTCCAAATGAAAGTGCCGCTCTGAAATTTTGACTGTGACTTTTCCTGAAATTGCGAAAATTAATGTGGTCCCATGTGAAATTTCCGAAGTAGGTTGCTTAATGTGTTGGATTGCAATTTCGTACTCTTTTATGCGTGCCATCCTTCTTCACTCCTTTTCGATACTTTCATCTTAGCATCATATTTACTAAAATGTGTAGTTTATACAAAAAAATAAAAAAGTATTTAGCGCTCATTGTTAGGAATAGCAATGATTTCCTAGTTTTTATGAAATGAAATGGCTACAAAATATCCACAGATTTACGCAAGGCATAATAGTATACTTAGAATATCATGCTGTAGTATTCTCGTTCACAAATGAAGAAGCGATAACAAACTTAGCCATATAGCATGAGTGGCACGCGAAATTAGCGGAAACTAATTTTGCGCAGATAACCTTTAGTGAATTCACTAAAGGTTATTTTAGTATATAGAAACAGCCACTTAAAAAATAAGTGGCTGTTTCTACATGGTTCTATACAAGCTAAAGAGATTACTATTAGTATAGTGGAATTTTCTTTATTTGTCTGTGGACAAAATGAGGCGAATAACTGATTTTTTTAACTTTAAATGGGCATTTTACACATTTTATTGCGAGGGATACCAAAATTTTACAGAAAACCAATTTGTACTATGATAAAGAAATAGTAAAGAAATAAAGCTTTACTTGTAAACATAAAGGAGAGATCATAAGTGGAAACAACCATTATACCCGAAATAAAAGTACACAACGTTAAAGATTTTGGCGCAGTTGGAAATGGCCTAGCAGATGATACAAAAGCAATCCAAGACGCGATTGATGCGCTGTATGAATATCCTGTAAAGAAAGCCGATAAAACAGTTTTATCCAGAGCTGAAACAGAGGAAATGACAAAAGAAGGCGGGATAGTTTATTTTCCGGCTGGTAGTTATAAAATCTCAAAGACTATTTTTGTAGATAAAGCGGGAGTTAACTTACAAGGGGATTCTTCGCTATCAAGTCAAATCATCCCTTCTGGTGAGATGGTGAATAATGAACTGATTTTTGACAAAGAAAAAGAGGACCAACCGATTTTTGATTTTGCTTATTTTAATGGCGAGAAGCGAACTGGGGAACGTTCTTTTATTCGAAATATTGGCATGTCTCATTTAACTTTTGACTTGAGATACGTAAATAACGTCACAACAATCCGAATTATTCGCCCGTATGATTTATGCAAATTTAAAAACCTGTTTTTCTTTAATATTCGCGGGACTGCCATTCAGGCAATTAGTGATACATCAGCAAAGCTATTTAATGGCAAACGAGTTGTTGGGCAGGGATTGATTCTTGAAGACATTCATATTGATAATAGTGGCTCAACACAAGATTATTTGAAACTCAAAAGGGACAAAGGGAGAGTGGAGGATGCGACGGGGACCTTCATTCATTTAGAAAATATTAACGAAAGTAGCTTAACAAACGTAAAGATTTTGGCTTGTGGAGTGCAGGCAGACGCAAATACAGGTCTTGCCATTAAAACAGCAGACAATAAAACGATCCAGGCGTTTGCTAATCGAATCGGAATCCTTTTGGAAGGGTGCCATGGTGTTACAATCAAAGAAAGTTCATTGGGCTTTTTCGATAATGCAGCGATTAAACTCCAAAGAGGCACAAACGGCGCGCAAATTGAAAATGCCTACACATTTATTCAACATAATACTTTTGAAGAAAACAAGAAAGCGCACATTCAAATTGATGGCGGCGCTGAACCTTTAGCCGTAAAAGGGGTTGGAAAAACATTTATTTCAGACAATCGCTTTTTAGGAAAAGTAAGTCCCGAATATGCATATGAAATCGATAATTGTAATCTTGTAACGATTCGTGATCGTGCTAATGTTAAGGTGGGACAACTAGCGTTCAATACAATTATTGAAGCTGGCGAAGTAAATGCAATTGAAGTAGCTGGAACTAGCTTTCAATCAAAACCAAGAATAACAGATAATGGCTACAGAACAGTAATCATGGGAAAAGAGAATGTTTTGAGCGAGCAAAAAACGAGCTATTCAGATGCCTATTCCTTTAAAACACGATTGCTGGCAGAACGACTCACAATTCCAGTTGTTAAAAAACAAGATTTGTATCGTTATAATGAAGTTGTAGTAGAAGGGGATATTGCACTTTTAAAAGAAGATGGTAAACCGGAAACGAAGTTAATTGTCCTTAGAACCATTCAAAATGGACAATTAGTGTGGGTGGATATGAAGGATAATGTGATTGATGTGAGTCAAATAACGGAAGCGACTGTATCGGGAACAGAAGTTAAGGGGAAATTCATAGGGGGCATTACGCAACTTAGAATAACAGAAATATTATCTGATGGAGCGGAACGCCCACAAGAAACAGGCGGTACAATTGAGTCAGGCGGGCGATTTTCATTGCAATACACCGAAATCACAGCTAATTGTACGCACTTGAAAATTGAAGGTTTTGATGAAAGAGGGTTTAGCGTAGCCGAATTTATGCTTCATTTACCGCCGCAATTAGCAACGCAACTAATTGTGTCGCCGCTATATAATCGAGATGCAGCCTCATTTATTACAGGAACATATTGGAATATTGCGTCACTTCGTTTTGTTGCTCGTAATATAACGACGGGAGAAGAGCAAATCTATGCTGGCGGGGATTTAAAAGCAGATGGCACATTTACGTATTATGCGCGTGATAAAGTGAGAGAAAATCTTGAAACAATGAAATACATCCTAAACGGTTTAGATTCAGAAAATAGAGTCGTCGTAAGCGTCAATGTTATGACAGGCGAAAATTTATTGTAAGCATAAAAAGAAGCAGAAAATTAATTCTGCTTCTTTTTCAATGTTTATTTTGCGTTCACTGGAATATAGATTGTAAATTTGTCTTCGCGTAAATCTTCCAAGTTAAAGTTTCCGGCAAGGTCGTATTTACCGCCTTGCATCACTTCGCCGTAAGTTTGACCGATAAAATTGTCAATGGCAGTGCGTTCAGTTTCTTCGGATACGAATTTTGCATAGTCGCCTTCAGGAATTTCAAAGGAAATCACACCATTACCTTCACCAGATTTTGCAACGATGTAATTTTGTTTGCCATCGATGGACGCATTAATACCAACATAATTTTTTGCATCGTCCGCGTACTTTTCGTAGGCAGCAGTCTTAATTTCGCTCATTTTTCCAAAACCTTCTTGTGGATTAAAATTAGGAATTTCAACTTTTTCTCCGGAAAATACTTCTTTTTCTAAGTGTACAATTTCAAATGACATAACTTTTTCCCTCCAAAAATAAATTTAATTTTGTTATGATGTAACTATAACACGCTAATGTTGACAACTGTATGTCATCATTTGAAAAAGGAGTAAAAAAATGAAAATTGAGCGGCTAATTGGCATTATTATGTTGCTTTTACAACGTGAAATTGTTAGCGCAAATGAAATGGCAAAAATGTTCGAAGTATCAAAACGTACGATTTACCGCGACATGGAAACACTTTCGATGGCGAAAATTCCGATTTATACGATGCCAGGCGTGAACGGTGGAATTGGAATTATGCCAACTTATAAAGTAGACAAACGTTTACTTACTACGGAAGATTTAACGACAATTGTCACAAGTTTGAATGGATTTGAACAATTATTTTCTTCAACAGATATTAAGCGAACGCTTTTGAAAATGAAAAATATGTTGCGGTCTGATGATGAAATTAGTGATCATCTTATTTCGCTGGATTTTTCAAATGTAACAACGAAAAAAGAAATAAATGAACACGTTGAGGAGCTACATTTGGCGATAAAAAAACATCAATATGTTGCCGTGACATATAGCGACCGAGATGGGAATGAAACGAAGCGAAAAATAGAACCATACCATTTGCTTTTCCGAAATCGTTATTGGTATTTACAAGGCTATAGCACAGAGCGGGAAGACTTTCGGACGTTTAAATTATCGCGAATGATTCACTTAGAAACCCTTGCGGATACTTTTACGCCGCGCGAATTTGTGGTCAGACCATTTAACCCAAAACCGCAATTTTCACCTTTTGAAATGGAAGAAGTAGACTTGCTCCTTGACCGTACTGGACGGGAACAAATTGTAGAGCGCGCAAATGTTCTGGAAATAAAAGCACTCGATGAAACGTGTTTTCAAGCCAAGGTTATTCTACCTGATCATGAAGTCGGCTACCGCTTTCTTTTAAACCTAGGAACACATGCAACGATAAAAAGTCAAAATGAATTTTACGATAACTTTATAGCCTATTTGGAAGCCATTCAACTAAAATACCAATAAAAACCAAAGCCCCTATCATGGATTTGATAGGGGCTTTGGCGGTTTTAAGGAAGAATATATAAAATAGGTGTAAAACCTATGATTTAGATGATGCATTTATTGTATCGTCTTAAAATGAAAAAATAATGAAAATAAATGAAGAAATTATATAAAAAAGAGGCTGGGACATAAATAAAAAAAACAAGTGAAAATCCAGTAAATCCATTTTGAAAAATGGTATAGTTACTGGATCTTTACTTGCCTATTTTCTCTTTTTGTGTGAGCTTAGAAATATAATTCTGGGCGGCGGTCTTCGAAAATGGACATCGATTGACGCGCCGCACTGATTTCAGCCAAATCAATTGTGCTGTAGAAATTTTCTTCGGTTTCTCCCGCTAAAAGGAGGATTTCGCCGTGCGGATTGATGACCATAGAATGGCCGTTAAATTGGTTGTTTGGATCTTTGCCGACACGGTTTACGGCCACGACGAACGCTTGATTTTCGATTGCCCGTGCGACGAGCAATTTTTCCCACTGGGAAATGCGAACATCTGGCCACTGGGCAACAACAAAAATAACTTCTGCGCCTCTTGCGGTATGGTGCCGCATCCATTCGGGGAAGCGAATATCATAACAGATGAAGCCGGCTGTTTTTGTGCCGTTTAGCATGAAGAGGTTGGCATCATTCCCAGGCTCCAAATAGAGATGTTCGTCCATTAGCTTGAAAGGGTGGACCTTTTTATAAGAAGAAAGAAAATCACCTTGATTATCAAAAGCGTACATAATATTTGTGAATTTCCCGTCCGTTTTGATGGCAACGGAACCGCCAATAATCGTAATATTTTGCTCTCTCGCAAGCTCAGATAAAAACTTTTTCGTCCGCTCGCCGTGACGGTCTGCGTATATCTCAAGCTCGCTCAAACAATAGCCCGTATTCCACATTTCGGGTAAAACGGCAATCTCAGCACCGCTTCTTGCCGCCTCGGTTACTGCTTGCCGGACCCGTTTGAAATTCGCATCTGGATCCTTAAACGTAACGTCAATTTGGCAAAGCGCAAGCTTCCACATATTTTATTCCCCCAGTTTTCAGTCTTTCTTTAATCGTCTTGCTAGGAAATTTCCAAGTGATTGCAAGGTTTGTACGATGATAATTAAAATAATAATGGTCGCGTACATAATGGTTGGTTCAAAGCGCTGGAATCCGTATTGATAGGCAATGGTTCCAAGTCCGCCGGCGCCAACTAGTCCTGCCATCGCGGTGGCTCCAATTAGACCAATTGTAGCGATTGTCAGGCCAAGCACGATGCCTGAACGCGCCTCGCGAAGCACAACATTTAAAATGATTTTTGACGTAGAAATTCCCATCGCCTGATACGCTTCAATGACACCGCGGTCGACTTCAAGTAAAGCAGATTCCATCAGCCGAGCGATATATGGCGCTGTGAAAACGACAAGCGGCAAAATAACGCCCTTTACGCCAATTGTAGTGCCCACGATAATTTTTGTAAATGGCAAAATTAAAAAAAGTAAAATAATAAATGGCAGCGAACGTAAAATATTAATAATCCAGTTTAAAATCGTGTAAGCCGTTTTATTCTCAGCTTGCCCATCTTTTCGTGTTAAAACAAGTAAAATACCAAGTGGCAGACCGACCAAAATGGAGATGACGAGCGTGATGCTTGTCATTGTAAGGGTTTCTAGGAATCCAGTCCAAAGGGTGTCGCCCCATTCGTTAAAAAAATCAACCATTTTGTTGCACCTCCGAAACGACTACGCCTTGTTCGCGCAAGTACTCAATTGCTTTGTTATATTCGGCCTCATCACCTTTTAAATGGACTAAAAGTTTGCCAAGGGTATCATTTTTCAGGTGATCAATTCCCCCCGCCAAAATGCTCGGTAGGCAATCAAATTTCCGGGATACAAGCGCAAGGGCAGGCTCATCAGAACCTTCGCCAATGAAATGGAGTGAAACCAATTTACCTGTTTGCTTATATTTTTCTAACACATCGGCTGGAATTTCAAAACTAGCCTCTGAGCCAACAAAACGTTTGGTAGTCGGGTGTTTTGGCTTCGTGAATACATCTAAAACAGTGCCTTCTTCAACAATTTGCCCGTTTTCCATCACAGCAACGCGGTCACAAATGCGCTGAATGACATCGAGTTCATGAGTAATAAGGAAAATCGTAATGCCGAGTTCGCGGTTGATTTTAAGTAGCAAATTTAAAATGGCTTCGGTCGTTTCAGGATCAAGCGCACTCGTCGCCTCATCACTAAGTAAAATTTCAGGTTCATGAGCAAGCGCTCTCGCAATGGCAACACGCTGCTTTTGACCGCCAGAAAGTTGGGCTGGGAAATTTTCTTTTTTATCCGTAAGCCCGACAATTTCTAAGTATTTTTCAACACGTGCTGTAATTTCATCGCTTTTTAAACCTTCAAGTTTAAGCGGTAGCGCGATATTTTCATATACAGTGGCCGTTTTAAGTAGATTGTAGCCTTGAAAAATCATTCCGATTTTACGTCTCGCGAAACGCAAGTTTTTCGCCGAAAGTTGTGCGAGATTGTCGTTTGCAATATGCACAGTACCTTCAGTTGGCTGTTCTAAAAAATTAATACAACGAACAAGCGTACTTTTTCCAGCGCCGCTATAACCCACAACACCGTAAATCTCACCTTTTTGGACGGAAAGCGAAACGTCCTTCACCGCCTGAACGCTTCGCCCGTTAACATTAAAAGTCTTGCTGACATGTTCTAGTTTAATCATGGTTACATCTCCCTAAAATGCAGGTACAACAGACCCATTAAATTCTTTTTCAATGAAGCTTTTAATTTCATCAGAATGGTAATATTTTTTAAGTGTATCGACAACTTCATCATCTTTATTTTCAGTTCTTACGACAAAAACATTTGGATACGGATTGTCTTTCGTTGGTTCATGGAAAATCGCATCATCATTAATGGTGAGTCCAGCGCCCATCGCAAAATTGGTGTTGATGGCAGCTGCTTTTACTTCACCAAGTTGCGCTGGAATTTGCGAAGCTTCAAGTTCGATGATTTCTAAATCGAGCGGGTTTTCCGCGATATCTTTTTTCGTTGCTTTTTCTTCCACGCCGTCTTTCAACTTAATGACACCAGCGTCTTCAAAAAGTTTTAAGCCACGATATTCGTTCGAAGGATCATTTGGAACCGCAATTTTATCCCCCTTCTTAAGCTCTTTGATGTCTTTAATATCTTTGGAATAAATGCCCATTGGGAAAGCAACTGTCTTAAAGACTTGGTCGATTTTGTAGCCTTTATCTTTTTTCTGTGCATCTAAAAACGGAATCGTTTGGTAGTTATTCGCGTCTAAATCCCCATCGTTTAGCGCAGTGTTTGGCGTGTTATAATCGTCAAACGTTTTAATTGTGATGTCCAGCCCGTCTTTTTTAGCTAACTTTTTCACTTCCTCCGCAATTTGTTGGTGAGGTCCACCCGTTACGCCAATTGTAATCTTTTCCGTGCTTAGCGTTTCGGATTTCCCGCCACCACATGCAGAAAGTGCAAGTAGTGCCGCGCCAGTAAATGCAATCAAAATTCCTTTAGTTCTCTTTTTCATTAAAAATTCCTCCCTAAATGTGTCTAAATTTAAATTTTTATAAACATTCTAGTTTGAGAGTGTGGACACAGCGTTTCGCCTTGTATTTATGTGCTAAAAAAGTTTTTAGCACATAAATAAACCCCTCTACCATCAGAATAGAGAAGTTGAATGTGTTGCCTATTCGAACTCCTCTCATCTACCAAAATGGCTATACCATTTTGCTGGAATTAGCACCTTCACTTCAAAAAGTTAGGTTGCCGGGCGTCATCGGGCCAGTCCCTCAGCCTCTCTCGATAAGAGAACTACATTATAAAAACTTGTTACGTAAAAATATACCGATTTTTAAGGTGATTGTCAATGCTTTTTTAATGTTTTTTATTTCTAGACTAGACAAAATTGCTAGAAAACTTTAAGATATTTAACAATGAAACATAAAACGGGAGGCGTACGAAATGAGATTTTCTAAAAAGCTCGAAAATTTGCCAGAGCAATTTTTTTCAAAATTAGTACAAAATGTAAATCGCAAAATTGCAGAAGGGCATGATGTCATCAATTTGGGACAAGGAAATCCAGATCAGCCTACGCCGCAAAACATCGTAGAAGCACTAAAAAATGCCGCAGATGATGTGCAAAACCACAAGTATTCTTTGTTTCGCGGCAAGGCAGAACTGAAAGAGGCGGCTGCCAATTTTTACAAAGAAGAGTACGGGGTGACTTTGGATCCTGAAAAGGAAGTGGCGATTTTGTTTGGGACGAAGACGGGGCTTGTGGAGCTGCCGATGTGTCTGCTTGACCCCGGCGAAAAAATGCTCTTGCCTGACCCTGGCTACCCAGATTACTTGTCTGGCGCGGTTTTAGCGGACGCCGAGTATACATTAATGCCTCTTTTGGAGGAAAATCAATTTCTACCGGATTATGCTCTGATAGATGAGGCGACGCGGTCAGATGCGAAGTTGATGTATTTAAATTATCCGAACAATCCAACGGGCGCCATCGCTACAGAGAAGTTTTTCGAAGACACCGTCTCGTTTGCTAAGGAAAATGAGATTGCCGTCGTGCATGATTTCGCTTACGGGGCTATCGGTTTCGGCGCCAAACCAATTAGTTTCCTCCAAACAGAAGGGGCGAAGGATGTCGGAATTGAGCTATACACGCTATCCAAAACATACAATATGGCCGGCTGGCGAATTGGTTTCGCTGTCGGGAATGAAACGATGATTGAAGCCATCAATTTAATCCAAGACCATCTGTATGTGAGTCTTTTCCCTGCCATTCAGGATGCGGGGATTGAAGCGCTTAGAGGCTCCCAGGAAGCTGTCAGAAAGCAAAATGAGCGTTACGAAAGTCGAAAAAATGCCTTTTTAGACGCGTGTTCGGAAATCGGCTGGGAAGCAGTCATTCCAAGGGGCTCGTTTTTTGCTTGGATGAAAGTGCCCGAAAACTTCACGAGCACAAGCTTTACAGAGCATTTGCTCGAAAAAGCTAATGTAGCGGTGGCCGATGGAAGTGGCTTCGGCGAGTGCGGAGAAGGTTACGTCCGAGTGGGCCTTCTAATGGACGAGGAGCGACTTAGGGAAGCAGTAAGCCGCATTGGGAAATTAGATTTATTTAAAGCAACGACTTATAGCCTCTAAAAAATAGTTGACGATTTTTGGCAAGCATGGTTTAATGGTGAAGTGCCCTTTTTAAGGTGCTCACTTGGTTCCGTGGTGTAGGGGTTAACATGCCTGCCTGTCACGCAGGAGATCGCGGGTTCAAATCCCGTCGGGACCGTTTGAATTTTAAAAAGTTTGTAGACTTTGTCGTCTGCAAACTTTTTTTATTACCCTGACAAACTGTTGTCAGAGCCCGGTGCTATACTGGAGCTGAAAGGGAGGTAATAAAAATGAATTATCAAGTTAGTCATTTTGAAGAAATAAAAGTGACTGGAGAACACGTGCACATTAGTAATGATGACCCGAATATGAGTGAGAAATTTACGGAACTTTGGCAAGGGTTTTATCAAAATCATGCTACAATGGATATGGAAACAAAAGTATACGGTGTGTATTTTAATTTTGAAGGTGATTATGAAAAACCGACTTCCTTATCGTATGACGTGCTGGCAGGTGTAGCTACGGCAGACGGGGAGGTCACAATTCAAAATGGAAAATATGCCCGCTTTACAGTGGTTGGAAATCCAATGACGGCGCCAGCAGCACTTTGGCAGGAAATTTGGCAGACGCAATTGGAGCGCACTTGCGTGACGGATTTTGAATTATATTATCCCAATCCAGATATTGAAAAAACGCGGATTGAAATTTATATTGGAATAAAATAAACACGCTATTTTAAACGAGAGGGGAAAGCCGTTCATGCGTTTTAATCGAATGTTAGCCATTGTGTTGCTGTTAGTCAGCAAACGGAAAGTGACAGTTCAAACTTTGGCCGATTTTTTTGAAGTATCAGAACGAACCATTTATCGCGATTTGGAAGCACTAGATTATGCTGGTATACCGATAATTTCGACACCGGGGTTTAATGGTGGGATTAGCATTATGGAGAACTACTATTTGGATAAACAATTGTTTTCCTCGCTCGATTTTAAATACGTGCTGCTTTCGCTTTATCGTTTGAATATTGAAAATGACCCAAATAAAACGGCAATTATTGAAAAGCTACAATTGCTGTTCGATGCCGAAGAATTACAACAAATTGAACAGCATGCACATCAAGTTGTGGTGGATTTTTCGTCTTGGCAAGGCACCAAAACGGATGACGCGAAATTTATGCGCATCCAAGAAGCCATAAAAAGCAATCACCAACTAATGTTCACATACACCAAATTAGATGGGCATAAGAAGCAACGCATGATTGAACCCTATCAATTGCTTTTCAAAAGTGGCCGCTGGTATTTAAGTGGTACAGAAGAAGGCGCTCCAAAATTGTTTTTGCTAGACCGAATTAAACACATCGAACTAGGTCAACCATTTAATCCTAATCTAGCGTATTATGAACGCGATTTCATTTGGCAAAAGCAGAATATGCTTGAATTTGTGTTGCGAATTGATCGCTCGATTTTTCATATTTTTGAAAGCTGGCATCAAGTGGAAATTATAGAAGAAGCGGAGCCATTTTTACGGCTGAAAATTATTGCCGAACATAATGCTTGGCTGGAAACATTTATTTTAGGCCTCGGCAGCGCCTGCATCGTGGAAAGCCCAGCTTCACTACGCGCCCTAGTAAGCGCGCAAATTTCGGACATGTATAAAAATTATAAAGGAGATGATAATAGTGGCGAGACCAACAACTAAAGCAGATCTTATACAAGCCTCAAACGAAAAGTATCAACAACTCATACATATGTTAGAGGAAATGCCAAATGAAGTGAAGTTAGCCGCGTTTCAGTTGGCCGACATAAATAAAAAAGAAGCACACTGGAATAGGGATAAAAATATCCGCGATGTCCTCATTCACTTGTATGAATGGCAAAAATTACTTTTAGATTGGGTAGAGGCCAATTTAAAGGGGGAGAAAAAGCAATTTTTGCTGGAAGGCTATAACTGGAAAACTTACGGCGCAATGAACATCGTTTTTTTGGAAAAGCATCAGCAAACAGCATACCCGGCAGCGCTACGCTTATTGCAGGAAAGTCATGGCCAAGTTATGCAACTTGTTGAGCAATTTTCTAACGATGATTTGTTTAAAAAAGGGGTTTTTACTTGGAGCGGTGGAAGCACGCTTGGCAGCTATTTCGTTTCGGCGACGTCAAGCCATTATGAGTGGGCACTTAAAAAAATAGCTTATTTCAAGAAGCGACTGTAAACGATATGTTTGCAGTTGTTTTTTTGTTACGGGAAAAATCTTCATATTTAAAATGGACTATGCTAGCTGTAATAATTCAGATAATTTTCGAACTGTGCTATAATAAAATTATGGTCTTCTATTTGTATAGAAGTGAACAAGCTAAAGACGCCGTCGGAAGCGTCCAGGGAGAAGGACTTCCGCACCACAGTCTTAATGATAAACAATTTTTAGGAGAATGCCGGCAGAACCGGAAAAATCCAATTATGGGAGGACTGTTTGAAAAATGGCAGAAAAGAAAATTTTAGTAGTAGATGACGAAAAACCAATTGCAGACATTGTTAAATTTAATTTAAATAAAGAAGGTTTCGATGTATATTGTGCCTATGACGGAGACGAAGCTATTGAGCTTGTTGAGGAAGTACAACCAGATTTAATTTTGCTCGACATCATGCTTCCGGGCCGCGATGGCATTGAAGTTTGTCGTGAAGTGCGCAAAAAATACGATATGCCCATCATCATGGTTACCGCAAAAGATTCCGAAATCGATAAAGTGCTCGGCCTCGAGCTAGGCGCCGACGACTACGTGACGAAACCGTTTAGTAATCGTGAACTTATCGCACGGGTTAAAGCGAATTTGCGCCGTCATAGCCAAATTAGCTCGCAATCCGCTGAAGAAGAAGAAAATAGCGAAATCGAAATTGGCTCCCTCGTCATTCATCCAGACGCATACGTGGCATCTAAACGCGGCGAAACCATCGAGTTAACGCACCGCGAATTTGAACTTCTTCACTATTTAGCGAAACATATGGGCCAAGTTATGACGCGCGAACATTTGCTTCAAACTGTTTGGGGCTATGATTATTTCGGCGATGTCCGTACAGTTGACGTAACCGTAAGACGTCTGCGTGAAAAAATCGAAGACAATCCAAGCCACCCAGCATGGCTCGTTACACGCCGCGGCGTGGGCTATTATTTGCGAAACCCAGAGCAGGAGTAGCAGCAGAGGCATTTTAAATAAATCTTGTAGGTATAGTGATGGCGCTATTTGAATGGCTACTGCAATATTTTACGGGATTTACAAACTTATAAAGAAATTGATATGGGAATCAAAATATAGATAATTGTACGAAGCACGTCATTTATTTTACTAATAAATGATGTGTTTTTTTGTAAGCGTGAATTATGGTATAATACAAGAATTAAGAAGAAACTAAATTGCGATTTGCCATAGATAGAAACATCAATTTAACCCTGAACAGGAGTAGACGTGTTTTATGCATAAAATGAAGTTTTTCCAGTCGGTGCAATTCCGGTTGGTGATGATTTACTTGTTGCTTATTTTAGTTGCTATGCAAGTCATTGGCGCTTATTTCGTGCGCGAACTAGAGGGGCAGCTTGAAAAGAACTTTCAAGATTCTATCAAAAATAGTATGACATTACTGGATTATAACGTGCGGGAGGAGATTTTAAAGAACGGCGATAATAGTGCGCAGATGCAGACGGATATTCGTGAACTTTTGGTCGATTATGCGCGCAACAATTCGAGTTTGCTCGAGGTGCGCATTGTTGATGAGCGTGGCAAAATTCTCGGGACGTCCAACATGGACAATCAGGGGATTGTAGGCCAAAAATCAACCACGCCTTTAGTCAAAAGAGCTCTGTCGCTTGGCACTTCAGAAGAAAAAATTTATATGGACGAGTCAAACGACAATAAACGTGTTTGGGTCACGGTTTCTCCAATCAAAAATAAAAATACGGTGATTGGGGCTATTTATCTTGTCGCGAATATTGAGTCCGTCTACTCGCAGGTGGACTCGATTACGAACATTTTTATTACCGGGACGCTGATTGCGATGGTCATAACGGCTGTTCTCGGGGTGCTCTTGTCGCGGACGATAACGAAGCCGATTATTGATATGAAACGACAAGCTTACGCTATGGCGAGAGGGAATTATACTCGGAAAGTAAAAGTATACGGACTTGATGAAATTGGTGAGCTTGCGCAAAGCTTTAACTCGCTGACAAAACGGGTTCAGGAAGCCCAAGCCATGACCGAAGGGGAAAGACGCAAATTGTCTTCCGTACTTTCGTATATGACAGACGGGGTTATCGCAACTGATCGCCGCGGCAAAGTCATTTTAATTAACTCACCAGCGGAAAAAATGCTTCGCGTTGCCCATGAAACCGCAAATGGACAGCCACTTACAGAAGTCCTCGGCATTCAAGATGAGTATGCTTTTGAAGATTTGATGGATATGACCGAGCCGCTTACGATGGACCGTAGTACAGCAGAACGCTATGTTCTCCGCGCCAATTTATCAGTCATTCAACGTGAAACAGGATTTGTAAATGGTGTAATTGCGGTTTTACATGACATTACAGATCAAGAGAAAGTTGACCAAGAACGTCGCGACTTCGTATCAAACGTGTCACACGAACTTCGCACGCCTTTAACCAGTATGCATAGTTATCTCGAAGCACTTAGTGACGGGGCGTGGGAGGATAAGGAGGTCGCGCCGCATTTCCTTGAAGTGACGCAAAATGAAACAGAGCGAATGATTCGCCTTGTCAATGACCTTTTGAAATTGTCGCGTATGGACGGCGGCAGAGAACATCTGGATAAAAGTTTTGTGAATTTTACGGACTTCTTTAATCATATTATCGATCGTTTTGAAATGATGAAAAAAGAATCGATTAAATTTAAACGCTATATTCCGCGCGTGCCAGTTATCATTGAAATTGATGAAGATAAAGTGATGCAAGTGCTGGACAATATTATTTCCAATGCGAATAAATATTCACCGGACGGCGGTCAAATCTCCTTTTTCTTGAAAAAAATGGACGATAAAATCGAAGTAAGTATTAGCGATGAGGGACTTGGAATTCCGGAAGCTGATTTAGACAAAGTGTTTGATAGGTTCTTCCGGGTGGATAAAGCGAGATCGAGAGAAATGGGAGGAACAGGGCTAGGACTGGCTATTGCGCGCGAAGTAATTGAGGCGCATGGTGGTCGTATTTGGGCTGAAAGTAATAAGCGCAAAGGTACGACAGTCAAGTTCACCTTGCCATATAGCGATTTGCCGGAGGATGATTGGGAATGAAGACAAATGCATATTTAAGAGGCGCTATCCTCACCGTACTCGTTATTTTTAGTATCGTGCTCAGCTATTTTATTTGGAAAGGCCAGCCAGATTACGAAACGATTGATGTGAAAGAAGTGGAAAAAACAACAATTGATAAGCAGAAAACCGCTGCCCAAGTTTTTAAACCGATGATGATTCAAGTCAATAAAAACGACACACATTTTCAAACGAACAATGGCACTTATGTGAACGAGCTAGCCGCAGATGGGCGCAACTTTAGTTTTTCAGAAGTCGTTCTTTCGGGGAAAAAACGGAGTGAGGAGTACGACCGTATTATTCACCAAAACGGAGCGATTGAGCTTATTTACCCAAATAACATTCCATTTTCGATTTTTGCGCAAGTCTTCCAAGTTGAAGGTAAGAAGCTTGATAATGCTTCTTTCAATCGGATTATTTTTGACACAAATAAAACGGACACCGGCTTATATACCGTTTATTTTACAAATGATTATGAAGATACGATTTACCAAAGTTCTCTTCAAGAAAAGGATATCGAGAGCGTTCGAAATATTGTTGAAGAAGCAAACAAGGAAGACGTATTTAATGAAGTCCCAGAAGTAAGACCGAGCAAGCATTCCATCTTCCTTTCAAACGAACGAATAAAAATGAGCAGTGAAAAATATATTATCGATTCAATGGATATCAATTTGTTTACGAAGGCGCTGTTCCAAGATGTTGGTTCTGTTAAAAATGAAGATAATTCTTATACAAATGGCTCAAGCAAAATCGTGCTGGATACAACGAATAAGGTGTTGGAATATATTAATCCAGCACAAGAAGTAACAACAAATACTGAAACAATTTCGAAACGAGATAGCCGCATTCAAGATAGTTTTAACTTTATTAATGAACATGCAGGCTGGACGGACAACTATTATTATACTGGCTACTATGCCCAGTCTGGAACGGTAAACTTCGGTTTATTCGTGAACAATTTGCAAGTTTTAAATTCAGCAGGTATGTCGCAAATTTATGTCACGGAAGGACAAGAGGCAGTATATAAATATAGCCGACCATTCTTTAAATTAGACTATCCAATTCCGCGCGAAAGCGAAGAAGTGACGCTACCATCTTCACTATCTGTCTACAAGAATTTGGAAAGCAATCCTAATATTGATATTCGCTCATTGCAAATGATTACACTCGGTTATGAAATGTCATGGGTAGAAGATAAAGGACTTAACCGAATTGTAGAACTAAGACCGACATGGATATTCAAATACAACGGGCAATGGTTCGTTTCTGATATGAAGGAGAGTGAGTAAAGTTGGATTGGAGAAAAACAGAAATTATTTTTATTATCGCCTTCCTATTACTCGATATTTTCCTTGTGGTGATGTTTTTAAATAAACAAGCAACCAATGATCCTGATAAACTTGGAAACGACACGCTTCAAGACCATTTAAAAACAGATAACATCAGCTATCCAAAACTGTCTTCAAAACCGGTTATGGGGGAAATTTTCACAGCTACCCAAGACGCGTTTTCTGCGAAGGACGTTGCGAGCTTAAAAGATCAAAATGTTTTTCTTGTGAATAATGCCAGTGAAATTTCGTCTACATTAAAAACACCGATTCCTGCTGATAAGGACAAAGAAACACCTGAACTTGCCAGTTTTGTCAAAGAAAAGGTGTACAAAGGTTCGTCCTATAAATTTTGGAAATATGATAAAGAGGAAAATAAGCTAATCTACAATCAAGTGATAAAAGGAGATATGGTCCTCTTTGATAGCGGCGGGCAAATTACTTTTAAATTGAATAATGCCGACGAGGCAGTATCATACACGCAAACGTATCTTGGAAAACAAGATGATTTGCAAGAAAAAACCAATTTAATGTCTTCGATGGATGCCTTAGAAGCGATTTATCAACATGGCGACTTAAAAACGGATAGCGACATTGTGAAAGCAACGTTTGGCTACTATACAACGGTCCAATTATCGAGCGGCGATGTTTATTTCCCAGTCTGGTGTTTTGAGGTAAAACATAAAGATACGACGACGTACTTTTTAATCAATGCCAAAGATGAACAAGTTATCAATTTAAATGAATCGCGCGCGCAAAACCCAGAAGAAACATCCATGAGCGAATCAATCCAAATGTCGCCAGAAACAATGATGGGCAACTAGGCGTAAAACGAAAATCAATCCACATTCGGGTTGATTTTTGTTTTCTTTTGTAAAAAATAAGGTTAAAATAAGGATATGTCAGGGGGTACGAATGTAATGATGAAGAGTCAACTGTTAGCAGGAACTGGTGCGGCGCAATTAAAGTTTAGTATTCTCGCAAGTGGGAGTTCTGGCAATGCCACACTTATTGAAACAGACGACCAAAAAATATTAGTCGATTGTGGTTTAAGCGGTAAGAAAATGGAAGGTCTTTTTAAACAAATTGACCGGGATATTAGCGAAGTGGACGCAATTTTAATTACGCATGAGCACTCGGACCATATTAAAGGTTTAGGTGTTTTGGCGAGAAAATATAAACTCCCTATTTACGCAAATGAGAAAACTTGGCGTGCAATGGATAATATGATTGGCGAGGTAAGCTCGGATCAAAAATTTCAATTTGATATGGAAACTGTAAAAAGTTTTGGGCACTTGCAAGTAGAATCATTTGGAGTCTCGCATGATGCGGCTGAGCCCATGTTTTACATATTTCATAACGGGAATAAAAAGTTTGTTATGATTACGGACACGGGCTATGTGAGCGACCGAATGAAGGGGCATATCAAAAATGCTGATGCCTATTTATTTGAAAGTAATCATGATGTCGAAATGCTTCGTATGGGGCGTTATCCGTGGAATGTGAAGCGTCGAATTTTAGGCGATGAAGGGCACGTTTCGAACGAAGATGCAGGAATCGCGATGAGTGAAGTCATTGGCGATCAAACAAAGCGAATTTATCTTGGACATTTAAGCAAGGACAATAATATGAAAGATTTAGCTAGAATGAGTGTGACACAAACGCTTGCAAGTGAAGGCATTGTGGTCGGAAATCAGATAGAATTATTTGACACAGATCCAGAAATTCCGACGAGCATTTTCACATTGTAAAGCTGAGAAGGGACGTAAAGCGAATGAGTACGTCTCTTTTTTCTTAAAAATTTAAAGTAATTTCATGAATTTTTCATAATTCTCTTGTAAGATAAGTCTATAGATGAATTTTTATGCGGAAAGGGATGGTTAATTTTGGAAAACGAGAAAAATGAGTTTGACAAAACAGTAAGCGATGATGCGAATCAATCGCCAGAAACAACAAAGGAACAAAAAACAGAAGAAACGTTACATAGTCCGCACAGACAAGAACCAGTTTCTGAGCCGATTTCGGAAGGTGTAACAGACGAAGGGCAAGTTTTCGCGGGGGCGACGCGTGAACAAGCCGAAGCAAGCATGACGAACGCTTTTTTTGAAGAAGCCTCCGATACTTCTGAAAAAAACAACACAGTTCCCCCAGTACCACCTGTTCCCCCAACACGTTCAAGTGGCGATGACGGCGGCGGTAGTGAGCCACCAAAGAAAAACGGTGGTAAGCACTTTTTAGGTTATTTCCTAACAGGCCTAATTGGCGTTCTAGTAGGCGGTCTGATTATCTTTTTCGCCGTTAGCGGCTTAGGTGATTCCTCAAACGATTCGTCATCTGGATCAAGTTCAAACACGGGAAAAGTAGAAAAAGTTTCGTATGAAAATACAACCAACATTACAAAAGCAGTCGAGAAAGTACAAGACGCTGTTGTAAGTGTTTTAAACTATCAAGCAACAAGTTCACTTGACGGTTCCACAACTTCTGAGGAGGAAGCCTCTTCTGGCTCAGGCGTTGTTTACAAAAAATCAAACGGCAAAGCATATGTTGTGACGAATAATCATGTAGTCGAAGGCGCCAATAAACTTGAAGTGACTTTCTCTAGTGGGAAAAAATCATCCGCCAAGTTAATCGGAACTGACGAATGGAACGACCTTGCAGTACTAGAAATCAGCGATGAAAATGTGAGCACCATAGCTGAATTCGGCAATTCAGATTCCCTTAAAGTCGGAGAAACTGCCATCGCAATTGGTAGCCCACTAGGTACTGAATTCTCCGGTTCCGTTACAGAAGGGATTATTTCCGGCTTAAATCGCGCTGTTCCAGTGGATACAAATGGTGATGGTCAAGAAGACTGGGAAGCAGAAGTTATTCAAACTGATGCAGCTATCAACCCAGGTAACAGTGGTGGAGCTTTAATTAACTTAGAAGGCCAAGTGATTGGTATTAATTCCATGAAGATTTCCACAGAAAATGTAGAGGGAATTGGATTTGCGATTCCGATTAACACAGTTGAACCTATTATCGAACAACTTGAAACAAAAGGTGAAGTAACTCGTCCTTCGCTAGGCGTAACACTCCGCGACGTGGATACAATTCCAGAACAGCAACAACAAAACATTCTGAAATTGCCTGAAGGTGTCGATTACGGCGCAATGGTTCAACAAGTCGTTAGCGGCTCTGCTGCGGATAAAGCTGGTTTGAAACAATACGATGTAATTGTAGAAATGAACGGTAAGAAAGTAACCAACTCAATGACGTTGCGTCAAATTCTTTACAGCAATGATGTTGAAATAGGTCAAAAGATGAACGTGAAGTATTACCGTGACGGTAAGAAAGAATCCACAAACGTTACGTTAGAATCAGCTACATCATCCAAACAATAAATATAAAATGCGACTCCTCGGAGTCGTATTTTTTTGTGGATAAGTTGTGGATTTCTAAAAGTCAAGCAATCAATATTTAGGAGAGAACATATTTTCTTGCACTAAATATAGAAGGGAGTTGTGGATATGTGGATAATTCTTGTGGATAACCTGTTAGTAAACCGTGAATAAGCTGTGGGAAATCGAAAATACTGACAATTTAAGTATAAAAAGTTGCTTTTCGAACAAAAAATTGAATCAAATTTCATTTTTGCCCAACTTTCATAGTAAGATATACCTTTTTGTGAAAAACAACTATAAAAACGCTCATTTATCCACAGTTTCATTTGCTAACAAATTCCAAATTGCTTCTGCCACAAGGTTTTTGCGAGTATTATGATCATGTGGATAACCTGTGGATAGTGAATTTCACTAAAAGTATATCTTGTAGGGAATGTTTGTTCTTATACAAAATATAGATGCGTCTGTGGATATGTGGATACTTTCTGTGGATAAAACTTGTGTATAAGTGCCATTTTCTTGTGGAAAAGAAATTTGTGTGCGAATTTAGGTCAAAAGCACGTATCAGTTAATTTTATGGTATGATAAACGGAGAAAATGCAATTTTGAGGTGGATACATGAAAATCCAAATTATTACAGTAGGAAAATTAAAAGAGAAGTATTTAGTGCAAGGCATTCAAGAATACTTAAAGCGTTTAGGTCCATATGCGAATGTAAGTGTTGTAGAAGTCCCAGATGAAAAGGCGCCAGAAATGTTAAGTGAAGCTGAAATGTTACAAGTAAAGGAAAAAGAAGCAGAACGAATTTTAACAAAAATTTCTGCGGATACATACGTTTTTGCGCTGGCAATTGCTGGCAAACAAAAATCGAGCGAGGATTTTGCTGACGGACTTCATCACCTCATGACATATGGGAAAAGTAAAATTGCGTTTATCATTGGCGGCTCACTTGGCTTAAGCGATAGTGTTTTAAAACGCGCCGATGAACAAATTTCGTTTGGCAAATTGACACTACCGCATCAACTCATGCGTCTAGTTTTAGTCGAGCAAATTTATCGTGCATTTAAAATTATGCGCGGGGAGCCGTACCATAAATAACAAATGAAGGAGTGCATCATGAAAAAAATTAGCATCATGATTGTTGTTGGCGTGTTACTTATTGGCGGGGGTTTAGGCGTGCTGGCGTATTGGAATCTTTGGCCGTTTCAAGGTGATAAAATTGCGGGGGTGCCAAACGGAGCTTTAATCAAAAAAGATAAGGAATCGATTGATACGCTAGATCTTCTTTTGGCGGCTAGCGGAAAGGTTGCTTTTAATACGGAGGGCGAGCGGGTTCAAGTGTACCTCGATGTGTATGAAAAAGCGGAGCGCGTGAGCCATCAAAAAGTTGTAGAAATTGCGCGCGAAGAAAAAAGTCCGATAAACGGGGAACTTGTTTGGGGCGCAGTTGGTTTTGATATGATGAAACCAGAAGAGCTTCGCGTTAAAATCCTCGCGAACGGGGCGG
Source organism: Listeria sp. ILCC796 (assembly GCF_900186175.1). Classification (NCBI taxonomy): domain Bacteria; kingdom Bacillati; phylum Bacillota; class Bacilli; order Caryophanales; family Listeriaceae; genus Listeria; species Listeria sp. ILCC796. Next base: position 43,842 of record NZ_FYBV01000008.1, on the reverse strand, counting down.
AATCACAAAAAAAAGTGCCGTTATCTGCAGAGTTGTTCCATAAATTTGAACACGCAGGAAGTGCTACAGAGCCTTTTGAGGGTGGAAAAATAGAGCCCGGCAAACGTTATGTTCTTCAGTACTGGGGTTTCTCAGAAAAAGGCCTACGAATTGTTGATGACTTATTTGCGGAAGAGGCGCTTAGCGAGATGGATCAGTCGATTATTTTGTATGTGATGTTCAAATAGCAAAAAAACAGGGCAATCGGCCCTGTTTTTTTGTGCTATAAATTATCCCGCTGTGATTTTTTCGGACGGATAAATAGACCGAGTCGCTCTTGTTCTTTTGAAAGGGAAATGTAGAGCGAGATCATCATGAGAATAATGATGACCGAAAACGGGAATGCGACAATAATTGCTGCGTTTTGTAAGCCTTGCAGTCCACCAGAGAATAAAAGCGTGCTTGCGATGCCGGCTTGTAAAATGCCCCATACTAATTTAATTTGGAAACTTGGATTTAGTGAGCCATTTGTCGTTTGAATCCCGAGTACAAACGTTGCTGAATCCGCCGAAGTCACAAAGAAAACAGCAATGAGGATAATCGCGATAATCGATAAAATGGAGCCTAGTGGCAGCTCATTTAATACGCCGAATAAAACTTGTTCCGTTGGTAATTTTTGCAAGCTTGGCACAACCGTGCGCTGAATGTTAATGGCTGTACCGCCAAATACCGCGAACCAGAGTGCGCTCACAATTGTTGGTAACAAGATGACGCCCATTAGAAATTCGCGAATTGTACGCCCTTTGGAAATACGGGCGATGAAAAAGCCGACAAATGGCGACCAGGACATCCACCACGCCCAGTAAAAAATCGTCCAACTGTTAATCCATTCGCGGCCAGCTGGATTGCCCGGCTCCGTACGAAAACTCATCTGCACAAAATTTTGCAAATACTCTCCAAAACCATTCATAAATTCATTCAAAATCTTCACCGTCGGACCCAAAAAGAGCGTCAGCACAAGAAGCAGAGCCGCAATATAAAGATTGAGATTACTCAAAATCTGGATGCCTTTGTTTAAACCACTAGCCGCGGAAATCATGAATAGGATTGTCACAATGATGATAATAATCATTTGAATGGTGAAATTGATCGGAATATCGAAAAGATACGCAAGTCCGCCATTAATTTGTTGGGCGCCGAGCCCTAAAGTTGTCGCCACACCAATGACTGTCGCGAAAACGGCGATGATGTCTACGATATGCCCAATCGTTCCTGACGACCGGTGACCTAGGATAGGGTAGAGGGTTGCGCTAATTAAACCCGGTGCTTTCTTCCTAAATTTAAAATAAGCAAGAGCTAGGGCTACGACCGCATAAATGGCCCATGCAGAAATCCCCCAGTGAAAGAAAGTATAGCGTAGCGATTCCTGTAGCGCGATTTGTGTTTCAGTTTCGCCGCTTGGTGAGCTGACCGCAAAATGAGAAAGCGGTTCTGCTGCACCCCAAAAAACGAGGCCAATCCCCATGCCTGCGCTAAAAAGCATGGCAAACCATGATGTATTGCTGTACTCTGGCTTTTCGCCTGGTTTCCCTAAACGTATGGCGCCAATGGGGCTTAAAATTAAGAAAATACAAAAAGCCACGATAATGGCGACAACAAGCAAATAATACCAGCCGAACGTACTTGTTAAAAATTGTTGAATGTTGGCTGTTGCTGTTTCAAAGCCTTGTGGGAAAAATACGCCGAGTAAAACGGCGAGAAGGATAAGTATAACGGAGCACCAAAAAACCATCCCAATTTTTTTCATAACATCCTCCTTTTCGTTCTACTTAGTATTCATTATACCTTTTTTGTGAATGAAAACCTAATCTCCTAAAGAAAGTTCAGTTTGTCTTTGCAATCTTTGTTTTAGCAACCTAATGAACGTGCTTGGTGCAGTGACTCGGAGCATAGGGCCGAAAGAAAGAATTTGAATAAGTAGTTCATTTTCAGTTGGCGCAGGATAAGAAATCACTAGCTCATAAGTTTTGTCATCAATCCGTTTCGTTGTTTTTTGATAGCTTGCAAAGTGTAACATAGCGCGCTCTAGAGCATTTCGCCGATTATAAAGTGTGCAGTGAATCGTTTTAGTGACAGGCTTTGGAGTCGTTTGCTCACGCGCGTTTTCTGCCATTAAAGTGGCCGAATGAATTTGCTTCACATTTAAAATATAGGCTGTGCCATTTTGCACAGATTTAGCATGAAGACGAAAACGATCATTTTTTTGAGAAAACTCCAGAATTTGTGGGCTAAAAACCCCAGTTAGCTGATTTTTCCGAGCATTCTCATACTCCAAATAAACTTGCTTATTCGTTTGAATCGCCTCTAAGATGACCTTAAAACAGCGAATGTAGTTGGAATCTGTATACATATCGCCATCTGCGAATTGATCAAAATAAAAAATATCTTGGGAAGAAAATAATGGGGGCACGTCTTTTAAATGATTTTGCCATTCAAGTTGTTCTTCCGGTGTTAAAAATAGAGCCATGCGTGCATCTTCTAAAATGGTTTTCAAAAACCGTTTTTCAAGCTCACGATAAACAGGTGGAATTGCGGGCAATTTAGGCGTGAAAGTTTGCTCCTTTTTATGTAGCAAATCCCAATTTCCTTCCTGTAATAACTGCGGTTCGAGATGGAAAAGTGTTTCGTTGTAGCCTAAATCTTGAATAATCGCCCGAATTTCATCAGCAGAAAGTGGACGATTTTGCATCAATATTTGATTGACAATAAAATAATACGTGCCATAAATTTCGCTAAAAATGGGCATTTCACTCTTCCTCCTCATAAAAGGCGTTCATTTCGCCAATTTCTTTAAAGAATGCTTGCACGAAACCTCGTTTACTAGCTTCCATCTTAACAATTCGCCCGATAAAGGTTCGTAAAAATGGTTTGATACCCGTCAAATCAAACAGCTCAATCTCATATTCAAAAAGTTGTGGCCCAATTTTCGTGAGTTTTCCAGAACGCCCCTCACGTTTAATCCGTTCAATAAGGTATCCATCGCGTTTTTCATCGATTTGAAGCTGCATCGCCAATCTGTCTTTCTCACAATTCCCAGTCATATTGCTCCAAAAATACGGCTGACATGCATCAAATTCTGCTACGATATGATCGAAATCTTCCGAATGACCTAACAGCTTTACAGAAGCAAGATGTTCTAGGCGGAAAGTAGTGAAAAAACGACTTTGCTTCATTCGCCCAATGACGTAACACCGCCCAGTTTGCGAGCTGACTAGTAGTTTTATCGGTAAAAATGGTTTTGAAATGACATTTTCATGACCGAAACGGTGGATTTCAACGTACTTTTTCGACTGAATGGCCGCAAGTAAATCAAACGCAATTTGTTCATCTAAAGTATGAACAGGATAGAAATGTTTAAATTGAAACGGCGAAGCGGGGACAAATTGCTGCACGTTTAAAATATACGCGCCTAGCACCCCAATTGGCAGCACTTCCTTGAAAAATTGAATGGCCGTTAAAAATCCATTTGAAAGTTTTGGAAAATCAGCAAGCTTATAATAGTTCACTTTTTTTTGTTTGGTTTGCTCGAAAATTCCTAATTTGACATATTCCGATAGTTTTTTTCGAACAGTGCCCTCTTCGATTAGTTTTTCCGCGTCAAGGATGCCGAGTATTTCTTGCAAGTTTTTGGTGCCGAGTGTGAGTGCATCAATGAGCATGAAATGCAAGAAAATATCATTCTTCGTAAAGGATTTTGCTTTCCATACCGAGAAAAAAGGGTTTTCGCTTAAAGAATTGGTGTTAATCGCAAGGCGGACGACTTTTTTCGTGCCACTTACTTCCGTTTCAATGTAATTATGGAAGTAGCTTTCAATGCGTCGGCGCTCGGTATCGTAGCTGCGAATGCTTTTTTGCCCAAATTCTTCGCGTGTTTTAAAGCCATAGATGTAGAAATCGCGGGCGTAAGTGCGCACCGTATTCATATTTTTGATTAGTTCTTGGAATTCTTTTGCCACAAAAATCTTCTCCTCTCTCTTTCAGATTAACATTGCGCACCTTTTTTTAAAAGATAAAATCATGACTTTTTTCTATACTAAAGATATCGATTAGTGAAGGAGTGCAAGAATATGTTTGTCAACTACGAAAAAAAAGCGAACAGAAAACCTATTAAAATATGGCTTGAAAGCGCGTCTGATATTGAGGCAGGCTGTTTAGAACAAGCGAAAGAAGTTGCTCGTTTGCCTTTCGTGTTCAAATGGCTTGCGCTTATGCCGGATACGCATTTTGGGAAAGGAATGCCGATTGGCGGGGTTTTGGCGACGAAAGATGTGATTGTGCCTTACGCGGTTGGAATGGATATTGGGTGCGGGATGTGTTTTATTGAAACGAATATTTTAGCACGCGATGTGCGCGAAATTATGCCGCAACTTGTTCAAACGACGCTAAAAAAAATTCCGGTTGGAAAAGGGAAGCACAGCGAGAAGCAAATTTCCGAGCAACTGGATGGAGCAGAAAAAATGACGTTTTATGAGGCGCTTCCAAATGTGCGCGAAACAATTGAATATGCGTACTATCAAATTGGAACGCTAGGCGGTGGGAATCATTTCATTGAATTCCAAGAAGATGAAAAAGGCTATTTATGTATTATGCTCCATTCTGGAAGCCGCCATCTTGGTGCCGCAATTTGTACGCATTTTGATAAAATTGCGCAAGAAGCGAACCAAAAATGGTACAGCAATTTGTCGGCAGAAAACGCGCTTTCCTTCTTACCAATTGATTCCGAAGAAGGGCGCGCCTATATTGAATGGATGAACTTCGCGCTTGATTACGCGTATTTAAACCGCGAAACAATGTTGAACCGAACGATGGAAATCACGCGTGAAATTGTGCAGCGAGAATTAAATCAAACGGTCGAATTTAAAGGGCGGATTAATTGCCACCACAACTATGCTTCGCTTGAAACGCATTACGACGAACAAGTGTATGTTCACCGAAAAGGCGCGACAAGTGCTAAAAACGGCGAACTAGGTATAATTCCAGGCGCAATGGGCTCAAAAAGCTACATTACAATGGGACTAGGGAGTAAAGAAAGCTTCCATTCGTCCTCACACGGTGCCGGCAGAAATTACTCCAGAACACGAGCAAAAGCGAATTTCCCAGCTAAAGAAGTATTGGCAGATTTAGAAAACCAACAAGTGACACTTGGGAAAACCAATTTAAAAGATGTAGCTGAAGAAAACCGCTACGCGTATAAAGACATTGACCAAGTGATGCAAAACCAAAAAGACCTCGTCGCAATCGTGAAAACATTACACACACTAGGGGTCATAAAAGGGTAAAAACAAGCTGGCTCCAGATAGACTTCCTTCTTAACCTCAATTAGTCTATTGCATTTCCAGCTACCGAAATTTGGAGGCTCTTGGCGGACTTCCTTCTATAGGAACTAGTTCGCCTCTTTTCCTCCGTATAAAAAGGAGAAACAACATGTATGAATTAACAATTCGACGTCAAAACGGAATTTATTTACCTCAAATAAAAAATAGTGAGGTCACTACAAAAAAATTAGAACAGTTTCTAACAAAAGCTGCGCAATTAGGCTATTCTGTTTCAATCGAGCTAATAGAAGGCCTTTCTAATGAACATTTAGAAGGGATCTTGGCAGCGATGTATGAAATAAAAGGCGTGAAAAATCATAAAGCATTCCATAAAAATTTCCCAAAACAAGTGGCGGAAATGGACGATTTGGAACTTTACGGGAAAGCCGTTTTGCATTATGCGACGTTCGGTTCCTATTTGCCAAATGATAAAGAAGAAACGCGTGCAGCACTAAACGGGGTCTACAAGTTGCAAGAAATCAAATGTGTCAGTGAAGCGGACATGATAATGCTCACCAACCAACTGATTCATAGTAAGGAAGCGTTCAGTGGGCATGATAAAGCCGATTTGAAAATTTTACTTAGAAATTTTGGTGGGAAAGCTCAATTTGAAAATGTGACACAAAAAGAAAATTTGGCTTTTCTAATTAAAATGTGTCTTAAATACCAGTTGGACACGGCAGCTTTGATGGCGGAAATGAAAACGGCAACGGATGTGCTTCGCTTTGCGGTTAGCTTGTCAGACGGCGATACATCGCTTGCTGAACCCACTCGCTTTATTACCTTCAAAAGACCAATGCGCCGTTTAATGCTGGAAAATCTTAATGAAACAGCCAATTTAACGGAGGATATGCGCCGACACAAACGGGCGTTCATTCGCCTTGGTGAGAAATTGCACCCTTCTGAATATCGGAACGTATATCCGCACGCAGCGGCGGGATTTGATGTGATACGAAACAATGAAAAAGTCATTACGTTTAATCGGAAAGTAGAGTGTGCCCTTGCTGAATCTAATTTGGCGGAAGCAATCTCGCTTTTAAAATCCCGCCCAGGCGAATTTGCGCGCCGTTTCGATTATCTGCTTAGAATTTTTTTCGATGAAGCGGAACAAAACCAGCTGTTTCACGCATTTAAGCAAGTGGCAACTCGCACGTCGGTGCCGATTTTGCTTAACATGCGCAGCCATTTTGAAAGCCGTACGAAAAATCAGGCGGCGCGTATTTTTTTCCCAAAAGGTCAAAAAGCAAAAGTTTTTGTGACGGAAGAAACACGTGTCAAAATCGCCATGCAGACGGCTTTGCGTGTCATTCAAATTTGCGACGATGCGTTAGTTTCGCAGTTTGCGCAAAAAGATTATTTGGGAAAAGTCTTTGTTGATGAGGAGTTGAAAAACTACACGGTTCCGTTTGCGAATCGTTCCACGAATAAAAGTTTGAAGCAATTTGCCCGTGGTTCAAGAATCAAACTGAATTTTGAGGAGCATCCGATTTTGCGTTTGTTTATTTACTGGAAAGGTGACATGGTGGATATTGATTCGTCGGTAATGCTTTTTGATGAAAATTATAGTCAAGTGTCTTACTGTTCGTATTATGAATTGCGAGATGCGGCGCATACAATGACGCATAGTGGTGATATTACGTCTGCGCCAGATGGGGCTTCCGAATTTATTGATATAAAACTGAAAAAAGCTCAGGAAATTGGCGCGAAATATGCAGCGATATCTATCAATAGTTTTTCAAGAATCCCGTATTCGGAATTAGAGGAATGCTTTGTCGGATTGATGAACCGAACGGATAGCGAGTCAGGTGAGATTTTCGAACCGAAAACGGTGTCGCAAAAATTTGACTTAACATCTATACAGATGGCGGTCATGCCATTTATTGTTGACTTGGAAGCACAAGAGCTCGTTTGGTGTGATTTAGGTTTGGGGCATGAGGAGGGAGCGCCAAACAATATCCATACGCATTTAACGGGGATTGAGGCAATCACTTATGCTATGACGACACTTAAAAAGCCAACGCTCTATGATTTGTTTTGCTTGCACGGGAAGGCTCGCGGCGAACTCGTTTTAAACCGAGAAGAAGCTGATGTTATTTTTGGAGCGGGCGGCAATGTGGAAGCGAGCGATTTCGAAAAAATTATGGGTGAATTTATCTAGCGGCATCGAAAAATATGGGTGCTGCTAGTCTTATTTTGTTATACTAAAAAGAAAAAGGAGAACATCATGGCAATTATTCAATTGAAAAGCACAAATCCGGCATTTTCATTTCTGATTAAGAAAAATCCAGCTTCTGGTATGGTTTTTCGGGGCATTCGAAAAGGCATTGCGACAGGCTGGTTTAGCGCTGAAGGGACATACCACGTCTTTTTTCAAGATGCGCAAAACACAATTTCTTTTAAGGGGAAAAATGAACCGGATTTTGATTACTTAAACCTATCGAAATATACGAGCCCATTTGCTTATTTGCAGATGACAAATGACTTTTTTAGGAGTGTTTATACGAAAGAAAACGATCAAGATACACGAGGTTTTAAAAATCGTCTTGTTTTTTCAATGATTTATGCGCGAAAAGAACATTATTTGCGATTTTTTAAACAACATTTTGAGAACTATGATTTTACGGTTGTGAAGAAGACAGAGAATTATTATGAAGTGGCAATTGAAACCGAGGAAACACTAGGCGACTTATTAAAGTTAGCTAATGTATTTTGCTTGTTCCTAGCGATGAATAGTAAAGAGTCCATCCAAGTGGAGGATAGTTTAATTCAAAAATACATTCAGTTCCTCATCGATTTAGATGTGCCTTATTTTATTCGCTATTTATTCGCGCAAAACTTCCTTTTTCGTCCGAAAACGTTTCAAAAATTTAAAAAACAATTGGAAGCGACTGAAAAATACGATATCGAGTTGCAATTTGGTGGCACACACTTGCAGCGTCGTAACGCCATTTTAGCGCGGCTTGATTTTTCCAATTCCATTGTGGATATTGGTTGTGGGGAAGGCTTTTATGCGATTCCATTTGCGAAAAAGCTAGCCGACACGGATTTTTATTACGCGATTGATATTGATACCGAATTGCTAAGGCACGTTGAAAAGCGGGCGAGCCGCGAGGAAATTGAAAATATCGGTACGTACGAATCATTCGAACATTTTTTAGAAAATGCGCCGACTGAAAAAGTGGATGTTCTGCTTACGGAAGTGATTGAGCATATGCCGATAAAGCAGGCTGACAAATTGGTGACGCAAGTTTTAAATAGTACAGATTTCGAACATTTTATTGTGACGACGCCTAATCGGGATTTCAATGCGTTTTATGAACTGGAAGATGCGTTCCGCCATACGGACCATAAATTCGAAAGTTCTGCTGAAGAATTTCAAGATTGGCTTCGCGAAATTGTCGGGCGGTCTAACCGTTTTGAAGTGGATTTTTTTCAAATAGGGGATAAAGTGAACGGTATTAGTACGTCGAGCGGTGCAATTATTTATAGAAAAGAGGTGGAATAGATGGAGCTTAGGACGAGTTTACATACGATTTTTTTGATGATTGGACCGAGTGAGTGTGGGAAAACGACATTTGCGAAGGAATTTTTGATGCCGGCACTCCGTAAAGATGTACCGGAGAAGAACTATTTTATGAACATCAGCTATCTTTCTTCAGATGAAATTCGCCAAGATTTACTGGGGCATGCGCATGACAAATATGCGAGAGTCATGCTTGAGAGCAGTGAGCAAGCTTTTTCTCTTTTGTATGAAAAGCTGAGACTTGCGACATCGTTTCCGATTCAATCCGATTTCGTCGTTATTGATTCAACGGGACTTTCCGATAAATTTCGCGAGCAAATAAGAAAAATTGCCGTAGAAAATCATTACAATGTGGAAGTAGTGCTGTTTGATTATAAAAATCGCGCTGATTATTTTCGAACGGAACGAAGTAAAACTATTATTTCGAACCATATTACACGTTTGCGGCGTGAGGTATTACCCGTTTTACGACGCGAAAATTATCAGGCTGTTCACCGGGTAAGATTTCCGGTGCAGAAACTAGATGTGGCGATTTCAAATTATGAGGAAATGCTTGGTACGCTTCTTCCGCCAGACGAAACCTACACGTTTATCGGGGATGTTCATGAGTGTAAAACGAGCCTTATCTCGCTTTTGAAAAAATATAATTTCGTTTTTGATGCGGATGAAATGATTGTCGAAAAACCAAGTCACGAATTTATTTTGCTTGGCGACTTTATCGACAAGGGGAAAAATACGCGCGCGATGGTCGAGTTTCTTTATAAAAATAAAACGCATTTTCGCATTGTTTTAGGCAATCATGAAAATTTTGTGCATAAATATATTGAAAAGAAAATTCAAGGTGCGGACGAAACGCTCGTAAGAGACTATTTTGATTCAATTCCTGTACTCTCTTCAGATGCAGAACTTTATGCGAAATTTGTTGAACTTGTTTTACAGGCGCAGCCGTTTTATCGTGTCATTGGAGAAGGACAACCAAGCTTTTACGCAACTCATGCGCCGTGTAAAACGAAATTCCTAGGCAAGCTCGACGATGAATCAAAACGGCAGATGCGCAACTTCCGTTTATTCCGAGATGAAAATATTGAAGAGCAGTTGTCGTTTTTGAGAGATGAGGCGAAATCGATTCACCCGTACCACTTTTTCGGTCACATCGCTTCAAATCAGGCTTTTCGCATAAAAAATAATATTCATGTTGATACGGGATGTGTGCAGGGTGGCTCGCTGACGGGTGTGACGCTGAACTATCGTTTGTCGTATCAGTCCGTACAAAGCGACAACGCAGAAACCGAGCAACTGCCTACTTTGTTTAAACGCCAAAAACAAGTGTCGGAAGCTGAACTAACAACGGCAGATGCGAAGCGTTTAGCGTACGTGGCAGAGGAAAAAATTAATTTCATTTCAGGAACAATTGCGCCCGCTGAAAGTGATGCAGAGAAAAATGAACTTGAGTCGTTAGACAAAGCGCTTGATTATTTCCGCTCTAAAGACTGCTGCGAAATTACGTTACAGCCTAAATACATGGGCTCCCGTTGCAATATTTATTTGCACAAAAACAGTAAAAAAAGCTACGCGGTTAGCCGTAACGGCTTTAAAATCCGCGACGAACGTCTAAATGATTTATTCGCTACGCTAAAAACGCGGTTTAATGATATTTTTGAAAAAAACGATTTATCATGGCTCATTTTGGACGGCGAACTCATGCCATGGCACATTCTCGGACAAGGTTTAATTGATGAGAAATACACACCAATTAGTGTCGCGCAACATACCGAATTGGATATTTTGGCTGAAGCAGGATATGATGTAGCCTTTCAGGCGGTGATTCAGAAAATGGAAGCAACCGATTTTGAATACGACCAAGTGAAAATGAGTAAAAAAAATCTCATTGAAAAATATGGAAGTGGTGACTATCAAACGTTTAAAAATGCCCTAGTTTTAAAAAATAATTATGTTGCGACGGAAAATCTGAAAAAAGCCGCAGAAAAATTTGATGAACAATTAAAATTATACGGCTCACCTGAAGAAATGACATTCAAACCATTTTCTATTTTAAAGATGGTTCAAAATGATGGTACCGAAAAACGTTGGGCAGGAACAACTTCAGAAATGTATGCTGTGCTATCAGACGACTCTTTTGTCACGATTAATCTCCAAAATGAGGATGCCTCACAAATTGCGGCAGACTACTTTAAAACCATTACTTTCGACCAAAAAATGGAAGGTATTGTAATAAAGCCAGAAAAGCAAGTGGAAAATGTAGCTCCCGCAATGAAAGTGCGCAATGAGGACTATTTACACTTAATTTACGGCTACGACTATCATTTTGAAGGAAAATATGCCAAATTAATACGCAACAAAAAAGTTAAACAAAAGCTTCGAACATCGATTTCGGAATATAAGTACGGTGAAGAAATGCTCGATGTGCCGCTAGCAGAAATTTCAGAGCACAATGACGTTTATAAAGCGGCCGCTATTAATATGTTGTTTGAAACGATGAAGGAAGCGGAGATTGATCCGCGGTTGTAGTTTATGAAGCGTAACGAGAAGTTACGCTTTTTTGCTTTTAATTAAGCAATTAAAAGCAAAAGGATTTTGTGTGATTCAAAAATTAATAAAAAATTTGATTTGACCTGCAAAATGGAAGTTTTTTGTTATAATAAATATAAAATGAAAATGTGAGGGTTTAAAAAAATATGAAAAAAAAAATCAATGTTGTTGGGGCAGCAATTATAAAAGAAAATAAAGTATTGTGTGCGAGAAGAAAGAAAGATAAATCTTTAGGTGGTTTGTGGGAATTCCCAGGTGGAAAGATAGAGGAAAATGAATTGCCTAGAGATGCGTTAAAGAGAGAGATAATGGAAGAAATGAATGTAGATTTAGAGATAGGTGAAGAAATTTGTTCGAGTACTTATTCATATGACTTTGGTGATGTTAATTTAACAGTATTTTATTCAAAAATAATTAGTGGAGAAATGAAATTAAATGACCATGACAAAATTGTATGGTTAGATAGAGATGAACTGAATTTAATTGATTGGGCACCAGCAGATTTGGAAGCAGTGGCTAGAATTAAAGGATAACATCTATTTGAAGGAGATTCCTAAATGAATATAAATGAAGCTTTAAAAGAATCGATTCAATCCAGCCTAATTGATGGCCAAGATTACATACAAAATAGACTATCGCCTAGATTGGTGATAAATAATCAAAAAGCTGATGAAACAGTTCTAGAAGTTCTTCAGTCTGAATTAAAAGTGTGTAAAAATTTTTCATTTACAATTGCTTTCATTTCTTATGCAGGGTTAGCGGCACTAAAAACAGTACTATATGACTTAGCAATTAAGGGTGTAAAAGGCAGAATCATTACTTCAAATTATCTTGCATTTAATAGTCCAAAGATGTATAGAGAACTTTTGAAAATTAAGAATTTAGAAGTGAGAATTTCTGATTCGGAAGGTTTCCATTCAAAGGGGTATATATTTGATCATGGGAATTACCAATCTATTATGATAGGCAGTTCAAATTTAACAAGGTCAGCATTAATGACAAATTATGAATGGAACTTTAAGATTAGTTCGAATGAAAACGGAAAAGTTGTTGAACAAATAAATGGACAATTTGAAGATGAATGGAAAAGCGCGGTTAATTTAACTCCTGACTTGATTAATCAATATGAGAAAAAGTTTTTAGAAATGAAAAAAATAGAGGCTGAGGTATTAGGTAAAATAAAAGTTGAAAAGTCAGAAGTGACTATTGCACCTAATAGTATGCAAAAAGTTGCACTTGTTGAGTTAGAGACTTTACGAAATCAGGGAGAAAAGAAAGCTTTAGTAATTTCTGCAACAGGAACAGGAAAAACGTATCTAGCTGCTTTTGACGTTCAAAATGTTAAGCCAAAGCGTTTTTTATTCATTGTCCATAGAGAGCAAATATTGTTAAAAGCTTTGGAATGTTTTAAGGATATTATTGGTGGAGATGAGAGAGATTACGGCATATTAACGGGTAATCAACGTGATTATACGGCTAAATATCTTTTTTCTACTGTGCAAACAATATCTAAGGAAGAAGTTAGAACCTACTACGGAAAAGAATACTTTGATTATATTATCATTGATGAGTCACATAGGGCTGCAGCAAACTCATATTTAGATATTGTAAACTATTTTAACCCTAAATTTCTTTTAGGGATGACGGCAACTCCCGAGCGTACTGATGAATTGAATATTTATGATTTATTTGATTTCAATGTAGCCTATGAAATCCGTTTACAAGAAGCATTGGAAGCTGATATGCTAGTTCCATTTTATTATTTTGGGGTAGTTGATTATGAAAAAGATGGTGTAGTAGTGGATGATAATACAAAGCTGAAAAATTTAATTGAATCAGAGAGAGTTGAGCATATAATTGAAAAGATTAATTATTATGGATTTGATGGGGATAAAGTACATGGTTTAATTTTCTGTAGTCTAAAAGAGGAAGCAAGGTCACTGGCAGAAGAATTAACGGCAAGAGGACTAAAGACTAAAGCTTTAACAGGTGAAGATAGCATTAAAACACGAGAAAAAGTAATTTGTGAGTTAGAAGAGGGACAAATAGATTATATTGTAACAGTTGATTTGTTTAGTGAGGGAATAGATATCCCTTGTATTAATCAGATAATAATGTTACGCCATACAAAATCTAGCATTGTTTTTATCCAACAACTTGGTAGAGGGTTAAGAAAGTATCCAGAGAAAGAATTTCTTACAGTAATAGATTTTATTGGAAATTACAAAAATAATTTCTTAATCCCAATAGCTTTGAACGGAGATAAGTCTCTAAATAAAGGAAATCTCAAAGATTATTTGAGCAAAACAGTACTCTCGGGAGTATCTGTTATCAATTTTGAGAGAATTGCAGAAGCTCGAGTTTATGAAGCTATAACGGTAGCAACATTAGATTCAATGAAAGAACTCAAAGAATTATTTTTAGATCTAAAATATAGGTTAAATCGAGTACCTCTACTCAAAGATTTTATTGAGAATGATTCTATAGACCCAATCATAATTGCGAGTAAGAAAAAGAATTATTATGCCTTTTTAAAAACTATGAAAGAGAATTTTTATGTTGAGAGTGAAGGTGAGGAAATCTTAAACTTCTTGACACAAGAGCTCTTAACAGGTAAAAGAACGCATGAATTAATAGTGCTAAAATACTTAATAGAATATAGCTTTATACCTAAGCAAGAAATTAGTTCATTATTGCAGAGTCGAGGGATTGCCTATGATGAGGCTGTTATCTCTAGTGTAATATCTGTGTTAACATTCGAGTTTTTCAAATCAGATAATAAAAATCCATATGGACATATTTCTTTGCTTAAAAATGATAGTGAGAAGTTAGAACTATCGGATACAATGGTAGCACTAATGAAAGGTGATTCAAGTTTTCACATTCTAGTAGATGATATTATTGAAACAGGACTTTGCAGAGGGCAACGATACAAAAATGGTGGCAGTTTATCACTTTATGAACGCTATACAAGAAAAGATTTCTGTAGATTAATGAATTGGAGTAAAGATGAGTCATCAACTATTTACGGATATAGGATAAAGCATAATACCTGTCCAATCTTTGTGACGTATGAAAAAGATGCCATAGATTATAAATATAAAGATACATTAATTGCTCCTGATGTATTAAGTTGGTACTCTAAAACGCAACGAAACTTAAACTCCAAAGATATTATGCAGTTTAGAAATATTGAAAAAGAAAACCTTGAAATGCATTTGTTTATAAAAAAAGATGAATCTGATAAAAGTGAATTCTATTATTTAGGAAAATGTAGTCCAATTAAAGATAGTTTTAAGGAAGAAATTCATGATGATAAGCCCATCGTTAATATGTTGTTGAAATTGGAGAATGAGATAGAGCCGTCACTATATCATTCGTTAACAAGGAATTTATAATTAGAAGTCAGGAGGCTCTCCAAATGCAACTAAAATCCATTCGCACCCACCCCGAAATCCTCCGCCCAGCAATTGAGTATTTCCAATCAAAATGGGCCGATGAGGATACTAGCACGATTTATGAGGATTGTCTAACGCATGCGATGCAGACAGAAAGCCCGCTGCCGCAGTGGTTCTTGCTCTATGATGGGGAGCAGATTATCGGCTGCGCCGGTCTTATCACGAATGACTTTATTAGCCGAATGGATTTGTACCCGTGGCTATGCGCACTGTATATCGAAGAAACTTATCGGGGTAGAAATTACGCCAAGCTTCTCATCGATCATACGAAAGAAGTGGCGAAACAATTAGGATTTCCTAAAATCTATCTTTGCACGAATTTAATTGGCTACTATGAAAAACAGCAGTTTCGCTATATTGGTGATGGTTATCATCCGTGGGGTGAAAAATCGCGAATTTATGAAAGCGAAAATTTATAAAAATGACTCCCTAAACGTAGGGAGTCATTTTTTTTGGCGTCGTCTAATAATTAGCCCAACGACAATAACAAGAATAGAAAATAAAATGCTGTATGGAACAATTTTCGGACGGTAGCTAAGCGCAATTTGATGTTTTCCTTCCGGGACTGAAATGCTTGTGAAATTGCCCATTACTTGGCTAGTTGTTGTGTTTTTTCCGTCAATTTTAATTTGCCAAGCTTTATCGTACGGAATGGATAAAAAGAGCTCTTTTTTGCCTTTTGGCGCGGTGACAGTGCCACTCAAATGGTCGCCATTTTCTTCCGTTAATTGAAGCGCTCCGGAGTTTACATGATGGGTGAGATTTTGAAAGCGGGCCTCGTCCAGAGTATAAAATGCCATTTTCTCAGTTGAAAATCGTTTTTTCGGTTTAAACATAACCGAGATTTTTTCACCTTTTTTAAAGAAACCAAGATTATAAAGCTGATTAGAGTTAATCGCGATGTTTGTTTGATGCAATTTGCCGTTTACGTAGAGTTCATCAGTTGCGCGAAATTCCGCATTAGGCAGGTACATGAGCACATCGCCGCTTGTACGCGTGACGATTTCTTCTGTTGTTTTCACTAAATAAGGCTCTTTGTTAGGTAAAATACCTTGAAGAACAGACTCCAAATTTGAAAAAACAGCGCCGTCACGTAATTTTATGTTGCCGTCAGCGATGAAAAAGCCAGAACCAACTGCTTCCGCATTTTGAACAGCATGTAAAGCATCGTTTTGATAGGAAATTTGGTAGCGCACATTGAGCAATAAGTTCATTGCAGGATTTGCATCGACATAACTATAGCGCCGTTCATTTTTCGAATAAAGACCTAAATTTTTGAGCGTTTCAAGTGTTTGTTTATTTAATGTTGATGTGTAAGCGGAAGTGCCCGCGTAATGGAACGAAATCGCATCATTATAGCCATTATAAACATCAACATAACCTAATTTAGCGCCTGGAATTTTAGTTTGAACCCTGAAAAGTTCATCGCCTGGATTAAGTTTATTCATAAAGGAAGCTATATTTTTTGAGAAAGTTGAAAAAGTATGTTGCTTACCAAAATCTACATCTTGAAGACCCATTCGATAATTGCTGCCTAATTCAAAGAAAAGGAGAAGTGCGAGAAAAACAAGGAGCCAATTGGCTTTTTTTCGTGCCCATAGTAGTAGCAAAAGAACATAAATGCCAATAAAAACAACTGACGCTAGTAAACTCCACACTTGTTGTGCTTCAAAAAATGGTTCTTGCTTGAAAACGAGATTTTGAAAGCCCAGCCCGATTTCTCCAGCAATAAGAATGCCGATAAATATTCCAGCTGCCCGAAAAAGATAAACCGATTCGAAAGATTTCCTGAAATGAAGAAAACCTTTATAGGCAAATGCGATAATTAGAAAGCTAAATATAAAAGACTGACGGTACGGAAAGCCAGCAGGCGCCTGAAACATATGCCAAATTGTGTTGAAAAGTTCGATGATAAATGTAGCAAAAATCGCGAGAAATAAGTAAGCACCAATTAATTTTTCTCGTTTAGGAATGCTGCGGATTAAAAAATACATGATGAAAAATAAAGTGATCAATATTCCTGAATAAATGGTAGGTAAGTGATCAAGCCGCGAATCAAACCGAATTGTCCCTACTCCGAATTGCGACAAGAAAGAAACAAAGAACTTTGGATAAGGTAAAAGTGTACTAAACGCAAAGTTAGTTTTTTCCGTATTCAGCATCCCTAAAATGGACGGGATTAAAATAAAACTCGTCGCTAAACCAGCAAAAAGCGAACAAAAAACAAATTTTTTCCCTCGTGAAAGCAGTGTGCGAAAGCGCCAGTCCTCCCGTTTTTTATAGCGGATTGCGTACAAATAAAGGCTGTAAATAACCGCAAAAAGGCATACCATGTAACCTAAATAATAATTTGTTACGATGGTAAGAAAAAGTGCTATCACGTACATAGTCCCGCGGTTCAAAAGCCAAATTTTCTCCAGCCCTAAAACAACAAAAGGCAGCAAAACCAGTGCATCCAGCCACATATAATTCACACCATAGGCAATGGTAAAACCGCAAAAACTATACGCTGTAGAGAATAACCATATGGAATAACTGGTCGTTTTGTAGTGTTTAGCTAAATAATAACTCATGGAAAAGCCCATCGCACTAATTTTTAAAATCATCATCCAAGATAGCGCAATCGGCATATTCGCCTCGTTGAACATGAGGCTAATCAGATTGAAAGGGCTTGCCAAATAGTAGCCACTAAGCGATAAAACAGAATCTCCAATACCATTTGAAAAAGAATAAAGACTAAATCCATCTGTAAAAAAATTATGAAATAAGTGCAAAAATTGCATGTACTGTGAACCAATGTCACTCACTAAAAATGCTTGATCTCCAAAGGGCACAATGTGCAGCGAATAAAAAACGATACAACAAATGCCGAATGGAATACAAAAGCTCCCGCTGTAAAAAATTATTTTTTTCATGACACACCTCGTATAAATTTTTAAAATCTGTGAGAAGTTACATTCATCTCATTTTTATAGTTTGCTCAACATATTACATTTTTACCACGTTTTAAAAAATGTAATCTTGTAGTTCTGCATTTTTGTTATAATAAAAATAAAAGGGGCGGATTGAAAATGAGTGATGTGATGAAAGAAATTAATGATTTTCGCGAAGAGCGCGATTGGCGCAAGTTTCATAAGCCTAAGGATTTAGCGCTTTCGGTGTCGATTGAAGCAGCAGAGCTACTCGAAAATTTCCAGTGGAAAACGAGCGAGGAAGCTATTCAAGCAAACATGGGAAATATTCGTGATGAGATTGCAGATGTTTTAATTTATAGCTACATGTTGGCAGCTGATTTAAATTTAAATATTGATGAACTAATTTTAGCCAAATTGGAGAAGAATAAAGCAAAATATCCTATAGAAAAAAGCAAGGTTTCCCGTCAAAAATATACGGAATTAAACTAAAAAGGAGAAACAGTGATGAAACTAACAAAATGGAGTTACTTTTTGCATGCATTTTTGAAATTGTTAGCGATAATTTACGCGGGTACATTAATCGTAAGCGGAACGATGTTGCTAAACGGGGGAGAAGTTAGTTTTAACGATTTTCCTGATGAAAATAGCCCTTTTAGCTTTACTATGTCTTCTTCAGTTGCGGCAGAAAAAACAAATGTAGCACTTGAAGCTGGTATCGGCTTTTTTGTTGCCGTTATCGCTTTAATATTTCTAGTTGGTGCATTATGGCTAGCAAGTGAAATTTTTAGAAGCTTTTCAAAAGGGAAAACACCGTTTCGTGAGAGAAACGTCAAGCGTATTAAGAAAATCGCAACGTTAACGCTCTGTTACGCCATTATCCCACAAGTTTTATATTCCCTTTTACATACGATTTTTATCCCCGGCTATTATTTTTCCTTGTCAATCGGAATCACATTCCTATTAGCGATTGCATTTTTCATTTTGGCAGAAGTTTTCGTGTACGGAAACAATGTGGAAAAAAGTTTGAAAGACAAATTGCTTCAGGAGAAATCAGACTCGCAAAACTAGGCGTATCTGTTAATTTACAGGCGTTCCTTGATGAAAATATAATTTCCAGTGCCCATTTTGATATTTCCAAATGCTGCTACGCAAGCTTGTTTCATTTGTTGTATGATTTAGTAGCGTATAAGTTGTTAGTTGGCTTTTTTGCCCTAATGAATGCGATTCAAACTCTAAAATTTCATATTGATCAGCCGGCAATGAGGTATTTAAATAATCTTTTTTTTGCGTTTTATTTCCAGATTTACCAAACTCCAAGTAATTTTCGTCTAACAGATTTAAGATTTCAGTCATAGTTGAACGATTTTCGGCGTTTAAATGCGTCATTTCAAGTTCATAAAAGTTGCATTCTTGCATAGGCATCATTATTTTCCTTTCTAAAACCCAGATTTTAAGCTCATTATAGCACTTTCTAAATGAATCTTCCTAGACTTTCCTTGCCACTTTAGGTAAAATAGGAATGTCAGTTTATAAAAAAGTAAATTACCGGATGGTGAAATAAAAATGACAGATAAACCTGTTAAAATCAGACTGAAACATGTCACAAAACAATATGATTTACTTAAAAATAAAACAGAAAAGATTACTGCGGCGCTTTTAAATAAAAAAACCGATAGTTTTTGGGCTCTCCGTGATGTAAGTATCGAAATCCGTGACGGCGAAACAGTGGGACTTATCGGAATTAACGGTTCTGGGAAATCAACCATTTCAAGTATTATTTCGGGCGTTATCGTGCCGACTTCTGGTGAAGTAGAAATTAATGGTGAGGCATCTTTAATTGCGATTCAAGTAGGTCTTAAAGGTCCGCTTACTGGAATTGAAAATATTCGTTTGAAACTCCTTATGCACGGCATGACGAATAAAGAAATTGAAGCGCAAATTCCGTCCATTATTGACTTTGCGGACATTGGAGATTTCATCAACCAACCCATTAAAAACTATTCGAGTGGTATGAAATCGCGTCTTGGCTTTGCCATTTCGGTCCATTTAGACCCGGATATTCTCGTTATTGATGAAGCGTTATCCGTCGGGGACCAAACGTTTTATCAAAAATGTGTTGATAAAATCAATGAATTTAAAGCTCGTGGGAAAACGATTATTTTTGTCAGCCATTCTATTACACAAGTGAAAAACTTATGTGATCGTATTGTGTGGATGCATTATGGTCGTATTCGCGAAGATGGCGATAAGGAAACCGTTTCGGAGTCCTATATCAATTTTGTTAATTGGTATAACAGCATTACCAAAGAGGCAAAGAAAAAATATATCGAGGATCGTCGCGAGGAACAAAAAATTGGCCTAGGTCTTTCCGAGGAACGCAAAAAGCCAAATCAAAAAACAATTTCAAAAACAAACGTATTTATTGCGTGTTTTATTGCCGCACTCACGATTTTCTTCGGCTATTTAGTTGCAAGTGGCACATCATTCATCGGCTTGTTCGCCGACGGTACACCACAAACGCAGATTACTAGCCAAGCAGATGCAAACGAAAAAGTACCAATTCAAAACGTTTGAGCAAATTCCAAATAAACAAAAAGGATATAACCTAGCTACCGAGCAGGTTACATCCTTTTTTTAGAATACGGTTTTTGAAGTCTGTTAATTATTGATTTCATCAGTATGATAACACATTTATTAAAAATAAAGTAACATAAATCAAAGCTTTCAGAACAAATAGAGAACAAAAGATTATTGATATATTGTACAAGTATTACCCGAATATGACACAAAAAGAAATGACTGATTATCTGAAAAAACTAGAAAATGAAGGTTGTGGCTATGTAGCTCTTGTTAATGGATTTTTAAAGCAATATGAGGGAAGTGAAAAAGAGTTTGAGAAAGAGTTTGGATTTCCTTTATATTCAACTGAGAATGGAGAAAAGAAAATTAATTTTAATTTTCTTTTAGTAGATTTATATGCTTCACAAGATAACCATAACCCTAAAGAATTTTTATGGTGGAAGTGGGGAGATACTTTTGACGAAAATGAAGATGAGTCAGACACTGTTGGAGCTGGAACAAATCAAGAAAGTCGCGAACATAGACTCACACAATATTTAGAGGACCACAATATTAATGTTGATTTTAAAAATAATATTACGCCATCTGTTTCAAATTATGATAAATATAAAAATGACGGGGAACTTATACTTTCAGTTAATCCAATTATTTTTGAAGATAAAGAAGGTGAAAATGCATATACTGCTGAAGGTGGACATGCAATTAGTATTACTGGAAAAACAGATGACGGCCGTTTAGTTGTATCTTCATGGGGGGAGAAATTTTATGTTGATCCTAAAGATTATAATGATGCAAATAACTTCAATATGCAGTTGGTTAAATATGCGTAAGAAAATAGCTTTAATCATGATAAGTTTATTATTTGTAACAGGGTGTACGAATATTGATGGGAGTGAGTCACAAATGAAAGATATTAAAGATATTTCAGCTTCAATTTATCCAACCGCTGATTTTAATTTAAAAGAAGCATCTGAAAAGGGTATAGGAACGGAGAGCGAATATAAGGAAGCACAAAATATTTATCTATTTTTCTTTAGTGAATATTTGAATTCTATCTATGATTTTAAGCAAGTTGATGCTACATTAAATGCTAAAGGTTTTAAACCAGTAAAGAAAAAAAACTATTATCAACAGAATAGTCAGTTGGAATCAGAGTATATCTATATTAGAAATAATGCACATCCAGAGAGGCTAACGCAGAAAGATATTGAGTATTTAATTACTACTGGTAAGAAATCTGGAGATGAGCATGCTAAATCTATTGTAAAGAATACAAATGTTGATATTATGTCAATTCAACTGAACGATAGTAGTGAAAAGTATAGAACTTCGTATGAAAGAAGCAATTCAAAAGAAGGAATTGTTAGTAACGATGCACTTGTTCTCTATGTTAGCTATGAGGATATAAAAGAAGATGATAATGAGTATGTCAAAAATGGAAATCAGGAAGCTCAAGTAGTAAAAAATGACGTCATTCTACCAGTTGAAAGTGCATTGAAAAATTTGCCAAATGATGTGGAAGTGTTTAACACGTCTTGGTAATGTAAGAGTGTATGGAACATAAAGGTTTTGTTTCATAAAAATAAACAAGCATAAATCCAGTAAAAGCCATTTTTCAAGATGGTGTTATTACAAGATTTATGCTTGTTTTTCTTAATGCTCTAACTTCGCTAAATCAAGTCGCATTTTACTTCGCTTTCAACTCTTCCTCTAGGCGTAAGCGTTGGACTTTCATTGTGGCTGTGCGAGGAATGTCGTCGTAAGCCATGATGATTGGTTCGTTTATGTGCGGGAGGTCGGTTAGTTCGTTAAACCAGGCGTCCCAGTTCATTTCGTGGTCGGCGCATACTGAAATAATCGGCTGCGGACTGCCGTCTTTGCCGCGAATGATGACAACTTCATCGAGAAAATCGAGGGAATCTAGCAGTTTGTCCTCAATTGCGAGGGTGCTTTCGATATTTTCAACGAGGTCGACTTGGCGGTCAAGGAGGTATAGGGCGCCGGTTTCATTTTTTACGCCGTAATCGCCGCTGTCCCACCATAAGCCGTACGTATTTTCAGTGAAGCGCGCGTCTTCTTTAAAATAGGTAAGGGCTCTTCCTTTTGAAAGCATGTGGATATTACCGGGCGTGCCGTTTGGAACGGGCTCGCCTTTATCATTTACGATTCGAACTTCAGTTAGACCCTTCATTCCGTAACCCATGTTACGGGCGTCGAGGTTTTGCAGGCTTTTTTTCGTATGGAAACGCAAAATCATTGGCCCGCACTCGCTTTGACCGTAAACTTGCATGAAAACTGGCCGTTTTTCAGAAGATGTGTTTAAGAAAGTGGCCATGGTTTCTTTGTTGATGGCGTCAAAGGTGGAGTGATAGTATTTGACGGACTTGAAAATTTCCGGTTTTTCGCGAGCGAGTGAAACCCACTGCACGAAATTATTCGGGTGTGTTTCGACGATTTTCGGCTGGAATTTGTTGAAAAGTCGTTCGATGCTCGTTTTTGTTGGATTTGCAATTGGAAGTAGCGGGAAGCCTTGTGACATCAAGGATGAAATGCCGATGTTAAAGCGCGAATGAACGGGCGAAATATGAAAAGCGGCTAATTCTTTTTCGCGAATAAGGCTTAAAATATTGCGCTGCCATTTGGTGCGCCAACCCATGGAGTTTGCGCTGTGGGCAATTAATTTCGGGATGCCAGTTGTGCCGGACGTGTGCGTCATGTAGGAAATCATATCTTTTGGGAGTTCTTCTTGCTCAGCGATTTTTTCTACAGCGAAGCTTGCTAATTCCTCGGCGCAAATGAGTTGGCCTGTGCTCAAATTGGAGATTGCACGGGCTTTGTCAGCCGTTGCTGCATCGAAAAGTAAGAAGGGCAAATCTAAGCGTTCTGCTAAAATTTCCATTGTAGTAGTGGGAAGGTGTGGCGAAATCATTGCGGGGACTGCCCCGAGGTAACTTGCGGCCACGGCGAACAAGTAGGTATCAAATTTTGCGGATTTGTAAATGATGATTTTGTCTGCTTTCTTGACGCCCGCCTTTTTTAACTGTGTGGCTTTCTGCACAATCGCATCTAAACAGCCAGCATACGTCGTTTCTAGACCAAGTTCGGCAAATCCGGCGAGCGTTTCATCAAAGAAAATGGGCACATCAGGGAAGCGCTCAGCGGATTCTTTAAAATTGGTAAATAAATTTAGTGGAACATAGGGATTATTCATACAAGTAACTCCTTTAGTTAAGATGAGTTTATTATACCACCAAATACTTAATCTTTTTGGTTTAAACTTCGCATGAATTCACCGTGTGTTTTCCAACTTAAAATAACACTACTGTCGATTTTGTTTAAAACATCATACAAGTAGCTGAAAATTTTCAATTCGTTACGCACATTCGGGTTGATGCAAGATAAAAGGACGTTTTGTACGGTTTCGCCTTCAATTTGGACAGCATGTTTTAAATGGACGAAGATACCAAGAAACGGTGTGCCGCGATTTGTTGTGCAGTGCGGGACGGCCAAATGGTTAATCACCAAATTGTTTTCTTTTGATTCCCGACTCACAATTTTTTCGCGTTCGCCAGCCGATAAAATCCCTTTTTGCACAAGAAAAGCCGTTAAGTCTTGAATGACCGTTTGCCAACATGCGTTTTTTTCGTTGTGGAACTCGGTTTCGGTCGTCTTCGGGAAATAATCTTCCAAATGCCGCTCAATATCAATTTTTTCGAGCAAGTCGCGAATGGCTCGTAAATCGGTTTCCGTCATGATTTGCCGGATTGTATAACTTTCGGTTGCTAGTTGCGGCGCGGCGCCGTCTTGATTGTTTAAAACCAGTTTAATCGCGCGATTTTGAACCAAACTTTGCAGTTCGGCGAGATTCATCGCCAGTTTAACGTTCACTTCTGGAATCGCGCGCTCAATCGCCTGCTTATTAATGTTTGCAATCGCATATTGACTAGAAAAAAGCACGAGTTCAATCGGCGCGGTCTTAACACGGTCCATCGCGCAAGAAAAATATAGCCCAATCAAATCAATCTCATAAATTTGGACAGAGAAAGTTTGCCTCACAAGACTAATAAAATGAATGCTAAGGTCAAAAGCAAGCGGATAAAGCGCCTTAATATTCGCGATATTATGAAGCTTCCGGTCCGCAAGAATAATCGGATAGGCAACGCTCCGCTTCAGATGACTCGCAAGACTCGTCGCCAGTTCGATATCGTAAAAAGGCGCCCCGTGCTCCTCGCAAGTAAGTTGCAATAAATCTAAAATCTTTTCGGTTGAAAGCGATGCAATTAGTTTATTTTGCTCAGAAAGAAAAGTTTGCACCATACTACCGATATTATGGGCACAAGAAATACCAGATTGTTCTAAAATGCCGTTTATTTTTGTGTCAGGAAGATCGGTTTCATAACGCAGCGCATAAATGGCCAAACAAATACTTGCAATTTGGGCAGAGTGGGCGTGTTCATAATGAAACGCGTGGCGCTCACTGCGTATATTTTCTGTCAATCGCTCAAAAATAGTAGGCGCCAAACCAAGTTTTGTTAAAAAGAAAGCTGGTTTCTGCAAAATCAAATTGGCGAGCAGTGTAATTTTGCGGGACTTAGGCTCATCTAAAAAGTGACCATAATTTTTTTTCGACAGGATCGAAAGCCGTTTCGCGTAGCTTTGTTTCAACGACGCCATTTTATCAGTTAGCATCGGTTTTGATAAAAATAAGGTTTCAGATAAGTCATCGAGCGTGACAAAATCGCGTGTTGCTAGCTCAAACAAAAGGAGTTCCGCATCGCTTGCCGTGCGCTTGAAAAGCTGATTAAAGCTATCTTCGTTTGAAATGATAAGCGCGTAGCCGTTTTCAACCGAAGTAATTTTCGCCACTAAAATGAGTTCGTCATTCAACGCATGAATGTCGCGTAAAATCGTTCTTTTTGATGCCGATAATTGCTTGGCAAGCTCTGGACCAGTTTGATTTTGATGTAATAGTAGTTGGATCAGGTTCATTTGCCGCTCGTTCAAAGTTGTTCACCTCCTAATTTAAAGCTTTTTTCATGCGCGAAAGTCCATCTAGAAGTTTGCTTTCCGGGCAGGCGACATTTAGGCGGAGGAAGCCACTGGCTCCGTAAGTCGCGCCTGACATGACGGCCACTTTTCCTTTTGTGACAAGCGCGTCTTGAATGGCGGTATCCGTCAAATTGAGGGACCTCGCGTCTAGCCAAGCAAGATACGTGGCTTCGGGTTTCAAAAATGCGATGCCCGGTAACTCGGCCGAAAAGAAATCGCGCACGAGGTTCATGTTTTTATCCAAATAAATGAGCAGTTCATCGACGTAGTCGGCCCCTTCATTATACCCCGCGATTAGCGCGTGCATGCCGAGAATGCTGACTGAAGAAAGCGCATCACGCCCCTTTAAAATGCGCAAAAAATTTTCCCGCAAATTTTCATCTGGAACGAGCAAATAGGAGCCAATCAGCCCCGGCGTATTCATCGTTTTACTTGCGGACGAACAAATCGCAACCCGCTCCGTGCCAAGGCTTAGAACCGGCGTATAGGCAGAGCCTGGATACACGATATCCATATGAATATCGTCCGAAATCAGAAAAACATCGTATGCCTTACAAAGTGCCATAATTTTTAAAAGCTCTTCTTTTGAGAAAACGCGCCCAGTTGGGTTGTGCGGATTTGTTAATAATAACACTTTAGCCGTTTGAAGTTCCTTTTCAAGTGAGTGAAAGTCAATTGTATAACGTCCGTTTTCAAGATGCAATGGATTCAAGACAAGTTCACGATTTTGCTCCTTAATGATGTTGAAAAAAGCATCATAAAGCGGAGAGAAAACGACGATTTTATCATGCGGACGACTGTTCAGTTCAATTAAAACGGAAATGGCGTAACACACAGTCGGACTATAAAGCACCCAATCCTCTTCAAAATTGGCATTAAAACGCGTTTTATACCAACCAGTGATACTCGATTTAAAGGCGTGATGGTTCCATCTCGAATAGCCAAAAATACCGTGCGAAACGCGTTCGCTAACGGCTCGAATAACAGGTTCCGGCGCTTTGAAATCCGTATCTGAAATGGAAAACGGCAATAAGCCTTCCTCCCCAAAGCGGTCCTGAATATAGTCCCACTGCGTACAAAACGTATTTCTCCGGTCAATAACTTGGTCGAAATGATAGGTCATTTTAAAATCCCTTTCTACTATGCAAGGAAGCTTAATTTTTAAGCTTCCTTGTTTTTGTATTAAAACTGACTAATTTCCGTATGGACTGACGTGCTATATGTGTTTACAAAGGAAGAAACGAGTTGCTTGGTCGCATTGTAATCGCAGCAGGAAATCATACTTGAATTTGCGTGTAAATAACGAGTTGGCAATGTGAAGGCAATGACCGGGCGCCCGGAAGCCATCACGTTGTAGCGCCCGCCATCAGTTGCGCCCGTTTTCAGCGTGCAAAATTGCAAAGGAATATCCAGTTTTCCTGCTAACATTTTAAAAGCCTTTGTCAGTTTTTTGTGTGCCAAGTAGCGTTTATCGAAAAGCGGAATGCCAGCACCGCCGCCTAGTTTTAGCGGGAAATGAATCGGGTTGATGTTCGGCGTGTCACCTGCTACGAGCGTGTCTAAAATAATGGCGATGTCAGGCTCGATTTTTTGAACCGAAGTTTGTGCCCCGCGCAGGCCGACTTCTTCTTGCACCGTCGCCACGCCGTAAAGCGTCGCATTCGCATTATCAAATGCCTTGAAAATTTCCACCATGAGCGCACATCCCGCCCGATTATCGAGCGCTTTTCCGAGAATTTTATCGTCTGAAAGAGCAGCAAAATTCGCTTCTGGTGTCACAAAATCCCCGATGTTAACCCCTCTTTTTAGAACGGCTTCATAAGAATCTGCGCCAATATCAATAAACATTTCAGAAATAGCAGCAGGTTTTTGTTTCTCGCTTTCAGATAATGCATGCGGGGCAACCGACCCGATAATCCCTAAAACCTTTGCCCCGTCTTCCGTACGAATTTCAACGCGGTGATTGAGTAAGCTTTGACTCCAAAACGAACCAACCGTGTCAAAATAAATGAAACCATCTGCTGTAATATGTTTCACGATAAAGCCAACTTCATCCATGTGCGCAACGACCGCAATTTTAGGGCCGCTAGAACCTTTTCGCGCAATAAAGCTGCCTAAACCATCGTAACTAATTTCATCGGCCACACTTCCTAGTTCTTCCTTTAAAATTTGTCGCACTTCTTCTTCGTCGCCGCTTACGCTAGATGCCTTCACCAGTCGTTTCAGTAAGTCTTTCTTCATTTTTTAATTTCGCCTCTTTCCGTTTTAACCAAATCGATTTTAACGTAATAATCAAGAAAATATTTAGCGCGAGCCCAATGAATAGCGCCAGATAGAACCAATACCAAGGGGACATAAGTCCAATTAGCGGGTCGAAAATTCCAATTCCTGGTGCTAAACGTTCAACACCAAACATAATCGTTAGAACGCCAGCAATTCCGCCACTAATTGTGTTCGCCGTAATCATCGGCAGCGGCGCGGCAAGCGCATAAGGAATTGCTGGTTCTGTTGCAACGGTAGCCCCAACAATTATCGAGCTGATGGCAGCGCCTTTTTCTTGTTTTGTAAACAGGCGCGGGGCAATAAATGTAGCGATACCAGCGGCCATTGGTGGCATAAGTGCCACGACGCCAACAATTGCGTACCAATCGTAAATCCCTTTATCCAGAAGAGCGAAGCAGAAGAACCAGGCTGTTTTATTAATCGGACCGCCCATATCAAAGGCAAGCATAGCGCCAACAAGGAAGGCCGCGGCAAATTTCATCGATGACGGAATCGTGTTCAAGAAATGAAGCATGCCGTCCATCATACCACCCATCAAAGGCCCAAGAACGTAGTAGGTTAAAATTCCAAAAACAAATAACGTGACAAAAGGGATAATCATCGAACCTAGGAGCGGCTGAAGTGCCTTGCCTAGTTTCATTTTACGGAAGTATTTCACAAAATAACCAACGCCAAGTCCGAGGACAACGGCACCAAGGAAACCAGCGCCTGATTGTGTGCCGAGCATCGTGTTATCATTCGCCAAATAAGTTACCAAGAAAGCAGGCGCAAATGCCGGCTTATCGCCAATTGAACTCGCAATATAAGCGCCCATAATTGGAATCATAAATTTAAAGCCAAGATAACCAATGGACTCAACAATCCAAGTGAATGACGGATCGCCGTTTGTCATATCAGTATACGGCATGCCAAATTGCACGAGCATATTAGCAATTGCAACAAGTAAACCACCGCCAATAACAAACGGAAGTGCTGCTGAAACACCAGCCATCAGATGACCCATAACAGAACCAGATGGCGTTTCCTGTTTGCCCATCTTAACCGCTTGATCGCTGCCAAATGTCGTTGCTTTGGCGCCCAAATCATCAAAAAGCGTTTCAATTTGTTTAAGCGCTTCAGAAACCTTAATTTCAACTACTTTTTTCCCAGCAAAACGGAAATAGTCATCTTCGCTAATCGTGCGTCCTAGCGCCAAAATGACGTAATCCGCCGCTTTAATTTCCGCCGGCGTCAAGTGATTTTCGACCCCGCTTGCACCTTGCGTTTCCACTTTAATCGTATGCCCAAGCGATACCGCTTTTCGCTCCAGCGCCTCAGCGACCATATACGTGTGGGCGATGCCAGCAGGACAATTCGTGATAGCTACAATTTTCAACCTAAACCTCTCCTTTTTTAAGAAATTACTGAACGAATGAGACTTAAAATTTGATGCTCTTCACCCGTTTTTAATGCGCTTACAAAATCAGGGTCAACCAATTTGCGGCTAAGCTTTGACAACAGTTTTAAATGTTCCTCGCCGCCATTTGCAGGTACCATCAAGCAAATAAAACAAAATACTGGCGCACCGTCCAGTGCCTGCCATTCAATTTGTTCTGTGCTTCTAAAAAATAAGATACCAACTTCATTCACGGCGTCTGACTTGGCGTGGGGAATCGCAACGCCACCGCCAAATCCAGTGGTCGACTCTTGTTCGCGCTTACATAAATCTTCAAAAAACAATTTCGTATCGCTTACTTTGCCCGTTTGATGCGCGACCTCGGCAATTTTTCCTAAAATTTCGTTTTTCGTTTTTCCTTCCAACTGTAAATCAATTCCATTTTCCGCCATAATGGGCATCACAATCACTCCAATTTCTATCGTTTGGGATCCTAGTTTTATTATAAGAGGAATGGTATTTTGGAAACAGCAAATTTTTGTCACTAGGAGGGTGACATTTTGTGATATAATGGCTTGCGAAGTAGTAGAAAGAAGGACGAAATATGAAAAAAAGCATGATGTTACGCGTGATTGAACTGGCAACGAAAGTCGCTAATGTGAAGAAAATTTGGAATTTGGAAGGCGAGCCGTTAAAAAAAGCGATTGCGAAAAAGCAAAAACAGCCGGCCGTACCGACAAAACTTGCTAAACGTTTTAATGTGTCCAAACATGAAATTGGCGCACATTCCTATTTTGAAATCACGCCAGAAACTAAAACGGAACAAACCATTATCTATTTAGCTGGCGGCGGCTTCATTTTGCCGATAACGTCCATGCATTACGAATTCATCGAACAAATTGCACTTGAAACAGGTGCTAGGTTAGTGGTACCAAATTATCCGCTCGCGCCTGATTACCATGTTGACGATGTGATGCGCTTTTTGAAGGAAGTCTATTTGAAATATCCGGGAGATGTGTCGCTCGTAGGAGACTCGGCAGGCGGAGCCATCGCGCTGTCATTTGTCCAGTTTTTGAAGCTAGAAAACCTAGCTTTACCCAAAAAAGTGGTTGGAATCTCCCCGTTCATGAATTTTTGCCTGGATAATCCGGCCATTTTTGAGGTGGAGCAGCGCGATAATGTGGTCGGGACGACGGCGCTAAAAGAGATTCGCACGTGGTACGCGAACGGCCGAGACTACACGGACAGCCTAGTGAGCCCGTTCTTTGGCGATTTTTCAGGCATCCCTGAAATTTTAATTCTTTCAAGCACGCGCGACATCACAAACCCTGACACCCATCTTTTTTATGAAAGGGGACTTCCAAATGTGACATATTACGAGGCAGGCGAGCTTCCCCACATTTATCCGCTTTTCGAAATCCCAGAGTCCGAGGAAGCTAGGCGATTGATTTTTGAGATGTTAAAAATGGTATAATAAAGAGGATAAATTTTGTGAGGAGGAGAGAGAAATGATTGGACCAAACCCAAATGAGCTTTATCCAAATCCTGACATTCGCTCGGTTGCGTTTATTAAAAACTGTGTGACGAATCCGTCTATTATTGTGGGGGATTATACGTATTATGACGATCCAGACGGGCCAGAAAATTTTGAGGCGCATGTGGAACATTTATATGATTTTCTCGGGGATAAATTGATAATCGGGAAATTCTGTGCGATTGCAAAAGGTATTACGTTTATTATGAACGGGGCGAATCATCGGATGGCTTCTGCCACAACATATCCGTTCAACATTATGGGCGGCGGCTTTGAGAAGGTGACGCCAAAATTAACGGATTTGCCATATAAAGGTGATACTGTTGTTGGAAATGATGTCTGGATTGGGCAAAATGTGACGGTAATGCCAGGCGTTCAAATTGGCGACGGAGCCATCATCGCAGCGAATTCGGTGGTCACTAAAAACGTGGGGGCGTATGAAATCTACGGCGGGAATCCCGCACGGAAAATAAAAGACCGCTTTTCTAAAGAGATAACACTTTGTTTAAAAGAACTCGCCTGGTGGGACTTCCCGAACGACAAGTTGGCGCGAAACTTAGAGATATTGTGCGATACGGACTTGACGCTTGAAAAACTCAAAGGGATAAAGTGAGGTGTGGGCTTCTACTCCTTATCAAGACATAAAGAAGAGGTAGTAGAGCTATTTGAATAAAAAAATATACTAAGATTAGTAGACAGAACCACGTGCACAGGTTCCCCTACTAGTCTTAGTATTTATTTTGTTAATCAATTTCTTCATCAAGCGTATATTCAGCAGGGGTAGTATCTATATGGGCTAGATTGGAAAATAGTTTATCGCCTAATTCTATATACTTAAAATCCATTAAATAGCCTTCTTTAGTACTCACTTTAACTGCCTGATAGTTTCTTTTAGATGTTTCAAACTCTATATTTTTATCAATGTCTCCGTTATAAATAACAATATGATATGTATCATCTTTTGCTTGTTTATCAATAATGTTCCAAAAACCAGTAGACGACATCCCGTTACTTAAAATAGAAGTATTCATAGAAAAATAAATTCCTAGTATTGCAATCCCCATTATTATTAACCCGCTAAATAGACGATGCCCCTTAGCGAGATTAATAAAAATATTCAAGCCTAAAAATAGCAGGACAACATCTGAAAGTATTATTACAGCTAGGAACCAGCCATAAAAATCGTTCTCAAAGTACAAGAATGTATACAAGGAGGCGATTGAAATACTACAAATAAATAGTAAAATGACAGCAAAATAAGTTATCTTTTTCTTCATAAATTAGAATCTCCAATAAAATTAATTTGTTATATTTTTAGATTGTTCACTACTTTTATCATAGTTGCTAAAGCTTTATAAGGAATGGTTTTTATGTTATATATCTTCTTCACTAGAAATGTCAGTTGATTGCGTAGTTATATGGTCTAAGTTTGAAAAAATGTTCCCGTTGATTTTTATATATTTAAAAGCTAACAAATAGCCTTTTCTATCACTCACATCAACAGAGTTATACTCTTTTTCATCTACTCGAAATTTTAAATATGTGTCTAAATCTAAGTAGTAAAGTTCTAAATAATATTGATCATTTACTTTTTCTTTACCTGCAATATTATAAAAACCTGTAACGATGCTCCCATCCCAATTAGAGATTTTTAGGGCAAAACCTATACTAAATACCACTACTAGACATGCGATTAGAGCGCTAAAGAAATGACGGGTTTTTAGTAGCTTAATTATGAGTAATGCTCCTAAAAATAGTAATACAATGTTGCTAATAATAATACTAATCAAAAACAGAGTTGAAAAATCTTTTTCGAAATATAAATATATAAAAGCTGAGGAGGATGCTAGGGCTACTGTTAATAAAAGAGCAAGCAAGAAGTAAATTATGTTTTTCATAGAATTTATTTTCCTAAATTTAGTTAGTGATATTTTGGATTTTCTCAGCACTTTGACCATTGCGAGTTCCGCAGAAATTCTAAGAAGTAATAGTAATAATAAAATAATAGATGTAAAAAAATTAATGACTGATGCTGAGAAAATAATAAATTAATTTTTGTCTCGGAAATAAAAATAGAAAAACATAAAACCTTAATATCCCATGAAAAATGGAGTATTATGGCTCTATGCTTGTTTATTGATACCTTAACTTTTACAAATCCACATTATGATAAACTTTTTGTACGTCTTCTAAATCTTCAAGCGCATCAATTAGTTTTTCAAATTTCTCTAAATCATCGCCTTCTAGGGTGACTTCACTTTGGGGAAGCATTTCAATTTCGGCAACAGTAAATTCTTCGATGCCAGAAGCTTTAAGTGCTTCTTGGACGTTGTGGAATTCAGTTGGTTCAGCGTAAATAATGGCTTGACCATCTTCATCAATAATATCGCGCACGTCGACGTCTTG
This sequence comes from Listeria sp. ILCC796, assembly GCF_900186175.1. Classification (NCBI taxonomy): domain Bacteria; kingdom Bacillati; phylum Bacillota; class Bacilli; order Caryophanales; family Listeriaceae; genus Listeria; species Listeria sp. ILCC796. The sequence continues at coordinate 10,815 of NZ_FYBV01000008.1, read as the reverse complement.
TTCCATTAAAAGTTCAAGTAGTTCTTCGGCATCTTTATTTGCTACGCCGAAAACGGCTGTGTTATCGAACATGTAGGCAACTGCACCACTCACACCCATGTTTCCGCCGTTCTTGTTGTATGCGGCGCGAACATCAGACGCGGTACGGTTGACGTTATTAGTGAGTGCATCCACGATGACCATGGATCCGTTTGGTCCAAAACCTTCGTATCTAAGTTCGGAGTAAGTTTCATCGCCTGTCCCTTTTGCCTTCTCGATAGCGCGGTCAATAATATGTTTTGGTACGTTGTAAGTTTTCGCGCGTTCAATAACGAAACGCAGCTTTTGGTTGGCATGCGGATCTGGTTCGCCTTGTTTTGCAGCGACATATATTTCAATCCCAAATTTTGCATAAATTCGACTGTTATTTGTATCTTTTGAAGCTTTTTTTTCCTTAATATTTGCCCATTTACGGCCCATAAGAACACTCTCTTTCCATATTTACGTTAAAAACACTAATTTTATTATATCGGGTTAACAGCGATTTGTTAAGCAGAAAATGAAAAAGCGCTGTGAAATTGTGAGTATTTGAGCTATAATAGAAGAAATGAATGGAGGAATGTGTTTAAAATGTCAAATTTGCCAAATTGCCCAGAATGTAAATCAGAGTACACTTACGAGGACCGTGGACTTTTTATTTGTCCAGAATGTGGTCATGAGTGGAGCGCGGAGGCGACAGCTACGGCTGACACAGAGCTCGTTGTGCGCGACGCAAACGGGAACCTGCTAACAGATGGCGACACGGTTTCAGTCATTAAAGATTTAAAAGTAAAAGGAAGCTCTTCTGCTTTGAAAATCGGGACGAAAGTTAAAAACATTCGATTAGTCGAAGGCGACCACAACATTGACTGTAAAATTGATGGCTTTGGTGCCATGAAATTAAAATCAGAATTCGTGAAGAAAATATAAAAAACAGCGGAAATTCAATTTGAATTTCCGCTGTTTTTTTAGTTGCTTTTTTCAGTAACCGCAATGAAAAGATCCGCATCCTGTTTCATAAACACATTTTCACCGTGGTGGAAAATATTTATTTCAGTAGACGAAAAGCCAGTTTCCTGCAATAAATTGCTAAGTTCAGAAGCAACAAAACCATTATGAACTTTTGGATGAAAGACGGCCTCGTTTTTATCAAAGTCGACAATGATTAAACGCCCAGAAGCATTCAAACTGTCGTAAAGGCGTTGTAAAATTAATTTCGTATCAGGAATATGTAGCAAAACTAATGAAACGATGATGATATCTACTTTTTCAGCCAAGCGTTCTTTCGTTAAATCAGCTACTTCCGCTTTTGCGTTTGAAATTGAGCGTTTCGCGATTTTTTCCTGAATGATTTCCACCATGTTTAGGGACGAATCAACAAGCAAAATGTCCTTCACTAAATCCGTAAGTGCTAAGCCAACAAGCCCCGTACCACTGCCATAATCTAACATCTTCTTGTCATGCGCATCTGGTAATTTCGTACGAATTTGCGCCGAAATCACTTGTGCAAGCTCGATTCGGTCAGGAGAATCATATTTTTTCGCCATACCCTCAAAAACATTATTTTCCATTATACTTATCCTCCTAAAAAACAAAAACATGGTTTATAATCCCCAAATTAGGGCAAACCATGAATGTTCCGTATCTCTATTTCTATTATACCAGATAAAAAATTAGAATTATAGACTGTTTATTGTATTTTTTGCTTGCTATAATAAGTCTACTTTGAAAGAGGAGGAGATCAAATGGGTTCATTTGTTTATGATTTTCAGGAGATTGACCAAACGAAATTCTCTTTAGTGGGAGGAAAAGCAGCGAATTTAGGTGAGCTTAGGAAAATCCAAGCTATCCGCGTCCCAGCAGGTTTTTGCGTTACAACAGATGCCTTCCAAAAAATGATGGAGAGTTCAAGTGACATTCAACATGTGCTCACCCAATTGGCGGCTTTAGAAATCGGTCAACAAACGGCGATTCGCGAAGTTGCGCAAAAAATCCGTCATGCCATTTTAACTCAAGCGATACCAAATGAAGTAGCAGATGAAATCAAATCCGTCCTCCGAAGCTACGGAACTGATTTTGCCTATGCAGTGCGTTCAAGCGCGACAGCAGAAGACCTTTCGGGGGCGTCATTTGCAGGGCAGCAAGATACATTTTTGAATATCAAGGGCGAAGATGCCATTTTAGCGCACGTTCAGAAGTGTTGGGCGTCGCTTTACAATGAACGGGCCATTATTTACCGGCTGCAAAATGGGTTTTCGGGCGAGCCTAAACTCGCGGTTGCCATTCAAAAACTCGTGCCGGCTGAGGCAGCAGGCGTGCTATTTACAGCGGATCCGCTTTCGGGGGATCGAACGGTCACGACGGTGGATGCAAGTTTTGGTTTAGGCGAAGGCCTTGTTTCTGGGCAAGTTCAGGCGGACGTTTATAAGACGAAAAACGGCAAGGTCACCTCTCGGCTGGTGGCGCAAAAAGAGGTCGCTTTTTTTACTCAGGGAGAAAAAGGGGTTTTGAAGCAGGCGCTTAGCGAGGAGAGGCGCGCCCAGCAAGTGCTCTCGAATGAACAAATTTTGGAGCTGACGAACGTGGGGCGTGAAATCGAGCGAAATTTTGGCTACCCGGTTGATGTGGAGTGGTGCTTATTTAACGGCAAGTTTTATGTCGTGCAAGCCCGTCCGATTACGACGCTTTACCCGCTACCGGCAAATGATGAGGCGGTTAAGCGAATTTATTTGTCAGTTGGGCACCAGCAAATGATGACCGAACCGCTCTTGCCACTTGGCATGTCTGTTTATGTGCAGACGTCTTTTGGCGAGCGATTTCAAGCGGGTGGCCGTCTGTTCGTTGATGTGTTGCCAAGGCTCGTTTCGCCTGAAAGCCGCTATGCTATTTTAGAAACGTTCGGTTCTGAGCCGCTAACGAAAGATGCGCTGACAACGATTTTAAAACGCGGCAATTTTGTTGAAACAGCAGACGAATTTGATGAAGCGAGAATTACAGAAAACAAAGTGAAAAAACTAGCATCTGTGCCAGAAACGATAAATCTCGACCCGCAAATTGTGCCTACCATCGTACAAAATCGTGAAAATGTGCTAAATGAGTTAAAACATGAGATTAAAACGTTAACTGGCGCCGAACTCATTCAGTTCATTCAAAATGATATAGCCAAATTAAAAAGCTTTTTGTCGGATAAACAAACGATTAGCGCCATCATGGCCTCCATGGATTCTGCCGCATGGCTAAACGAGAAAATGCAGGACTGGCTAGGCGAAATAAATGCCGCAGATGTTCTCTCACAGTCACTTCCAGACAACATCACGTCCGAAATGGGCCTCGCACTGCTTGACGTTGCCGACACACTCCGCCCGTATCCCGAAATCATCGCCTACTTGGAAAGCGTAAAAGACAATCAATTCTTAAAAGAGCTCCCTCGTTTTAAAGGAGGAGAAGAAGTACGCGCTGCCTTACTCGACTACCTACAAGCGTATGGTATGCGCTGTGTCGGCGAAATTGATTTAACGAAACCACGCTGGAGTGAGGAACCAGAAATACTTGTCCCAATGATTTTAAGCAACATTAAAAATTTCAGCCAAGGTGCTCGCAAAGAAAAATTTGATGCGGGTCTAACGGAAGCGTCAAACAAACGGAGCGAACTATTAGAACGCCTCATGGAGCTCGAAGACGGGGAAACAAAAGCGGCTGAAACTAGTCAGGTCATTCAGGCGCTCCGAACGTTCAGCGGTTTCCGCGAGTATCCAAAATATGTCATGATCACGCATTATTTTGTCTACAAACAAGCGCTTTTAAAAGAAGCAGAAACCCTGCAAATTGCTGGCCTCATCGAGCAACCAGAGGATATTTATTACCTCACGCTTGCTGAATTAGAAGAAGTATTCCAAACGCAAACCGCCAATGCCGAGCTTATCCAAAAACGAAAAGCCGAGTATGACTTGTATCAAACCCTAACACCGCCTAGAGTCATGACGTCAGACGGCGAAATTGTGACAGGAGAATATAAAACGGACGACCTTCCAAAAGGCGCCATTCCAGGGCTTGCCGTTTCTTCTGGTGTTGCCGAAGGACGCGCCCGAGTGATTACCAAAATAGAAGACGCCGCACTCGAACCGGGAGACATTCTCGTAACCACTTTTACCGACCCAAGTTTTACGCCGTTATTTCTTGGGATTAAAGGTTTAGTGACAGAAGTCGGCGGCTTGATGACACACGGCGCCGTCATTGCACGCGAATATGGCCTCCCGGCAGTTGTAGGCGTAGACGGCGCAACCAGCCAAATCAAAGACGGCCAAATGATCCGCGTAAATGGCACGAAAGGTTATATTGAGATTTTGTAGATGTCATTAACTGAGGTGAAAAAAATATGGAGATAGCCGACTATTTATATGGAAATTTTGAGGTTGAACAAGTGGTGGTTGAGCTAATGGAGTCAGCCCCCGTTCAAAGATTAAAAGAAATCCACCAAGGAGGCGCGAGCTATATTGTAAATCCTTCATGGAATGTAAATCGTTACGACCATTCTGTTGGAGTAATGCTCCTCATTAAAAAGTTGGGCGGGTCTCTTGAGGAACAAATTGCAGGACTTCTCCATGATATTTCGCATACAGCTTTTTCGCATGTAATTGATATGAGCTTGAAGCTGACAGATGAAAGTTATCATGAAAAGATATTTGAAGATATTGTACTGCGTTCAGAAATTCCCAAAATCCTAAAAAAATATGGGATAAACTTATCAACTATTTTAAACGGCAATTGGCTTCTTTTAGACAAAAAACTTCCCTTTTTAAGTGTAGATAGAATTGATTATACATTGCGAGACATGTATGAGTATGGCTTCATTACGCTTGATGAAAGTCATTCCTTTTTAAAAAAATTGGTTTTAATGGATGATCAAATTGTTGTGACATCTTTAAAAAGTGCAGAATGGTTTGTTGAAATTTATAAGAGAGAAGTGATAGATTTCTTTTATCATCCATTAAACATTTATGGATACGAACGACTATCTTCTGCCTTAAACCTCGCTCTTGAAAAAAATATTATAAAGTGGGAAGACTTATTAAAAACAGATGATGAGGTGCTCGAAATCTTAAAATCATCTAAGAACCAAGAGCTTAGCGAGTGCATACGCGAGTTATATGCCAAAGTAGTCGTCAGAAAATCAGAACAATCATTTGATATCCATAAGAAGCTAAAGTGGCGCTACGTTGATCCGCTTGTGAGAATAGCTGGAAAGATAGAGTGTGCGTCTAAATACTCTATCAAAATTAGAAAGCTGAACGAGAAAATCAAAAAAATCTCTCAAAACGGGGTTTATTTAAAAGTGAGCGAATTTGAATAAACAACTCAATTTGACAAAAGACATTTCCTGTCTCGTCTTTACAAAACTATCCGAAAGGGCTAAAATAAAAGGGCGAACGTACGTTTTTGGAGGTCGTCAAATGAATAGCGAGTTGCAGCAAAAACTCAAAACTTTGCCAGAGTCGCCAGGTTGCTACATGTATCGCGACAAAAAAGGCGAAATTTTATATATTGGAAAATCAAAAAACTTAAAAAAACGTGTAAAATCCTATTTTACAAAAACGCAAATTGGGAAAACAAAACGTTTAGTTCACCATATCCACGATTTTGAACTTATTCTTACAGACACCGAACAAGAGGCACTTCTGCTCGAAATGACGCTCATCATGAAATATCAGCCGCCCTATAACGTCATGTTGAAAGAAGAAATCCGCTATCTCTACATTAAAATCACAAACGAAAAAAACCCGCATCTTGAGCTCACAAAAGACATCGAAAAAGACGGTGCCCATTACTTTGGACCATACGCAAGCCGTTACATGGCAACAGAAACCCTTGAATTGCTACAAAAACTTTACCCCCTCTGTTATTGTTCAGGAAAGCGAGGCCGACCATGTTTTTACTATCATTTAGGCATGTGTATTGGCCCTTGTGCTAGAAATGTGAGTCAAGAAGAGTATACAAGGCAAATCAAAAAGATTAGGCACTTTTTAAACGGCGGACAAACAGAAGTCAAACGGGAAATGAAAATGCGTATGGCAAGCCAAATGGAGGCGCTCGAATTTGAACGAGCCAAAGAAACAAATGAACTTTTAAGCGTGTTAGAACGCCTTACCGAAAAACAAAAAGTAATCACCCGCGATTTTGGCCACCGCGACGTAGCCAATTTTGTTGCCGGAGAAGCGGCTCTCGCCGTTCAAGTTTTCTTCGTTCGAAATGGCGCCATCGTTGGCCGAACCGCAAAAGTATTTGAGTATACAACGGACCTCGAAGAAATGGTCGAAAGCTACCTCGTCACATTTTATTCGCATCCCAACCATTTAAAACCAAAAGAACTACTCATCCCAGAACAATTAAACGCGAAATTATTAGCAGAAACGCTCGAAATCAAAGTCCGCACGCCTAAAAAAGGCGAAAAGAAAGCACTATTAAATCTTGTTTATGAAAATGCCAAAAGCGCGTTAGATGCGCATTCTAAAATGCTTGAATATGCTGAACAGTAATGGTGTTTACAAATGGCATATTTACGCGTAAACTAAGTGAGTGAATTAGAGAGGGAGAAGGAAAAAAATTGATTGCTTTTTACTTACTAGCCGGTATTCTAGCTGGCATGATGCTGCCCGTTCAAACATCTGTAAACACGCGATTAAAAGGGTACACACAATCACCGTTCATCGCATCATTCGTTTCATTTGCAGTCGGCAGCACCGTTTTACTTATTATTTCATTAATTACATTTCGTGATTATAGTGTGTTTAGCGAGGCCATCGCTACAAGCCCATGGTGGATTTGGTTTGGCGGCGGTGTGCTCGGCATCATTTTCTTAACGAATAACATTTTACTTTTACCAAAATTAGGCGCGGCATTAACCGTTATGGTGACCGTTTGTGGACAAATGATTATGGCAATTTTAATCGACCAGTTCGGCTGGTTCAATTTGCCTGTCCATGAACTAAACCCCGAACGACTCATCGGAGTGTTACTCATGTTTTTCGGCGTCTTTTTGATGCAAAGATTTTAGGGAGGGATTCATTTGGTTAAACAAGCTCCAAAAACAGTATTTTTATTCATGATGATGGGCTTTTTCGCTGGAATGATGTCGCCCGTTCAAACGTCCATCAACGGAAAACTTCGCGAAGCCGTCGGGTCTCCGTTTGTCGCTTCGCTAATCTCGTTTTCAGTCGGAACAATCGCGCTTTTCATCATTTGCCTTGTCGTTGAGAAAAGAGTCACTTTTAAACTTCGCGGTGTCGGAAAAGTACCGTGGTGGATTTTCACAGGCGGCCTAATGGGCGTTTTCTTCATCACGTCTAATATCCTGCTTCTGCCAGTGCTCGGCTCCGCAATGGTTGTTGTTCTCGCGATTTGTGGTCAAATGCTCATCGCTCTTTTAATTGACCATTTCGGCTGGTTCGGAGTTATTCGCCATCCGATTAATCGCTACCGTGTTTTAGGGGTTCTTATTATGCTGATAGGCGTTATTCTAATTCAAAAATTCTGATTTAAAAAGGTATAAAATAACGAAAAAAAGTGAGAAATTTATTTTTCTCGCTTTTTTTGCTGTTTGAAGTTTAGTTGTGTCATTTTGTCACAGAATTTACAAAAAATCAATTGGAAAATCTATTTTTATAGCCATTTTCAATAGGTTTTAAGTGTTACTATGAAAAAGTATAGAATATCAATTTGTTTTAGAAGAGGAGGATTGACGAAAAAATTAGATATCTATAGACGGGAAGCGATTTAGTAGAAAAGAGTTTAGGGATTAGAACCCTAATGTAAATTTTCTATCTTTTATTATGTTCAAAAAACAATTAAGAAGGAGAATTGACAATTTGAAGATCAAAAAATCAAAGTTGAAAAAAATTGCACTTAGTACAGTGGCAGCAACTGTTTTTGCGTCGACTATTGCGACATCGATACCGTTTAATGTAGTAACGGCAGATGCAGCTAATGCTGGCGTAAATAATCTTAAAGCCAATTTGGAAGCAGGTAGCGGAAATCTTGTGGATGCAAGTTTTAGCAGTAAAGTAAAGTGGTATCCCATCTATTGGATTGGTGTACCAAATACAGGTAATTTAACAAGGCCTGGTTGGGGAACATCTCAAGATGGTTGGGAATATACGTGGAATAATGATAATTATGCCGCTAAATTCTCTGGGAATGGAATAGGTCAAATACGTGCTAATCAAACATTACCTTACGCTACATCTTTTGGGATAGGTCAAGGTTTTGACACGGTGGCAGGACATAACTATCGAATTCAATATAGAGTTACGCCAACTGGGGGAACTGGACAAGTAGAGGTGGCTGTTAATAATGGTGACAATTATTTCCCGAATGTAACCGATCGCGATGCACTCTACTCTCATCATAACAGTCCTTATGGCTTTGCAAATGCTGACGGTCAATTAACAACTGGTACATTTACAGCACTTTCAGACAAGTCTCACGTTATGTTTGAAACAACGAATGGGACCATTCAAATGAGCGATTTTAGCATTGTCGATTTAGATGCAGAAATTGCGCCGACAACGATTAATGCACTAACAACAGATTCTGTAAAAGCAGAAGGAACAGCTGAACCAAATGCAAAGATTGTGTTTAAAGATCAAAATAACAATCAAATTGCAAGTGGCGATGTAGCCGCTAATGGTACGTACAGTGTAACTATTCCGAAGCAAGCCGCAGGAACGGTTGTAACGGCAACTGCGACAGCAGAGAATGATAAAACAGCAAGTGCAAATACAACTGTTACCCAAGGCAATATTGCACGAACAGTCATCAATCCTTTAACAACGGATTCTGTGAAAGCAGAAGGAACCGCTGAACCAGGTGCAAGCATTGTGTTTAAAGATCAAAACAACAATCAAATTGCAACTGGTACTGTAACCGCAAGTGGTACGTACAGTGTAACCATTCCGAAGCAAGTGGTGGGAACAACTGTAACGGCAACGGCAACAAAAGGTGGTAAGACAGAAAGCGATTCTACAATTGTTACACAAGGGAATCTTGTGCAAACAACTATTGGCGCGTTAACGACTAATTCTACTCTTGCAGAAGGAACTGCCCAACCCAACGCAGATATTACGATTAAAGTTGGTGGAAATACAATTGCAACAGGTAGGGTTTCCGCTGATGGTAATTACAGCTTAGGTATTCCAAAACAAGCCGTAGGAACAATCGTTACCGCAACAGCTACATTAGCTGGCAAAACGTCGAGTGCGAATACGACCGTCACACAAGGAGCTATTGCGCAAACCACAATTAATTCCTTAACAACAGATTCAATAAAAGCAGAAGGAACCGCTGAACCAAATGCGGCTATTGTGATTAAAGATCAAAATAATAACCAACTGGCTAATGGTCAAGTGGCTTCTGATGGCACGTATAGCTTGACGATTTCAAAACAAGCCGTAGGAACAATTGTAACGGCAACGGCAACAAAAGATAGCCAAACATCGAGTGCGAATACAACCGTTTCACAAGGGAACCTTGCGCAAACAACGATTAATGCGTTAACAACGGATTCGATAAAAGCACAAGGAACCGCTGAACCTAACTCGAATGTAGTGATTAAAGTAGGTTCGAGTACAATTGGGACGGGGCAAGCGGGTTCTGATGGTCGCTATGACATTACCATTCCGAAACAAACAGTCGGAACAGTTGTAACGGCAACCGCGACAATTGGCGAGAAAACATCGAGTGCCAACACAACCGTCACTCAAGGTAGTATCGCGAAAACAACGATTAACCCATTGAACACAGATTCTGTGAAAGCAGAAGGTACTGCAGAACCAAATGCGCCGATTGTGTTTAAAGATCAAAATAACAATCAAATTGCGAGTGGAACAGTAGGTTCTGATGGTATTTATAGTGTGACGATTCCGAAACAATTGGTTGGAACGATTGTCACAGCGACAGCAACTAAAAATGGAAAAACAGAGAGTGCCGTTGCGGTCGTTACTAATGATCGTATTGCGCAAACTACCTTTAACCCATTAAATACTGAATCCGTAACGGCTTCAGGGGCTGGTGAGCCAAACGCAACAATCGTTCTAAAAGATCAAGATAACAACCAAATTGCAAGTGGAAGAATTGGTTCTGATGGAATTTACACGGTGACGATTCAACCACAAGCAGCTGGAACAGTTGTAACAGCAACCGCGACATCGAATGGTAAGACATCAAGTGCAAATACAACAGTCATCAATGATCGTATTGCGCAAACTACCATTAATTCGTTAACAACGGATTCTGTAAAAGCAGAAGGAACGGCTGAGCCAAACGCGAATATTGTGATTAAAGACCAAAACAATACGCAACTTGCAAGTGGAAAAGTAGGCTCTGATGGGAAATACAGCTTGACGATTCCACAACAAAGTGTGGGAACAGTTGTCACAGCTACTGCAACAGCGAACGGAAAAACATCGAGTGCAAATACGACCGTAACAGCGGGCGCAACAATTGCACAAACGACGATTGATCCATTAACAACAACATCAACGATTGCACAAGGAACTGCGGAACCGAATGCAAGCATGGTGATTAAAGCAGGTACGACAACGATTGCCCAAGGAGCTGCAGGTTCTGACGGACGTTATAGTTTCACTATCCCTGTACAAGCAGAAGGGACAATGGTAACGGCGACAGCCACTGCAAATGGAAAAACATCGAGTGCCTCTACTGAAGTTACGCGTGAACATACGGGAACCGTAACGGTGAAAGAAGACTTCTATGTGGGCTATGACAGTCGCATTCAAGCCGAAG
>NZ_FYBV01000005.1:0-179115 GCF_900186175.1 Listeria sp. ILCC796 | reverse complement strand
GCTTGTCCGCTTTTTCCAACTCTTTGGACACGTAAGTAACTTGTGTACTGAACGTAATAATTTGACTCGTTACAACCTCTTTATTTTCATCTATCGTTTTATAATGGGCTTTTAGTTCTGCCACCATACCATCACTGAAAAATTCGTTATCTATCCCTTGAAACAGCATCGGAATGGCATGCTTTTTAAGCGCGTTTAGTTGGGTAATGATGTCATCTAGTCGCGTCACGGTATCCACAATCAAAATAGGCAATTCAATAGATGTCCCCAGCATGCCGTTAAAATTCCCTAAAAAGCTGACTAGAAAATCAGAAACCGCAGAAGAATTTTTAAGCTTGTAAATGGCCTTGCTTGCCAGTGAGACGCCTGGCATCCCTGATTCAATAGTATCCCGTAGGTATTCATAACCCGACAGCGTCGTTAACGCTTTTCCGAAGCTTCCCTGTCCGAGTAAATCGTCAAAACTATCTGCTAGCTTGGTTTTTCTGTCATCTAGTTGACTGCCTTCCCGTTCGACAATATCCACGGCATGATCCACATGCGTTTGAGCGGTCGTGATTTGCCCTTTCATTTTCGATACCATGGAGTCCGCTAAGATTTTCATATTTGCAGGGTTCACATCTATTTTATGCCCTTTTCCACCCGTGAGAACAGCCCCACTCCACACACCAACGGGTAAATAGGCGTCGGCATCAATCAAGATTTCTTCCCCGTCGATGTTGATAGGGTCACTATAACCCGTGTGGTTCGAGGTAAGAGTGGTAAATAAAGGTACGTTGTTTTTTAAGGTGACATGCTTCCCCGGCAAGCGACTCAAGTATCCCGCACTTCGTTCCCCTAGTGTTAACGGGTCATACTCGCTCATATAGTTGGTAATATCAGGATTCTTTTGTGAATATTTGCCATCAGGCAAAATCGCAGGATTATAGGTTACACTTTTCACCTCATTGTTTGACGCGACATAATTCCCAAGCCCGCCCCCTAAAGAGTTTCCTCCAACGTATTTAATGTCATATTTTTTACTCATTTTCTTGTAGGCTTTATCCGCTGCTTTTAGTTGATCATCCGGAATATTTCCAGGAAGCGTGGCATCGGTAATAATATCCCGACCACCGTCTTTTTGACCTTGTGTTCCTTGGAAAATCATGCCGACTTCACCCGTTTTCGTGTTTTCGACAATCATGTAATCTAGTCCGGATTTTGTCCCGTATTTGCCTTCTTTAACTTCATAAGCACTTGGTACACCGTTTACTTTGACTAGGTCTCCTCTTTGGGGTTCTTGATAAACTATTTTACCACTTAATTCTATTATATCTAGGTCCGATGTTTTTAATCTTTCTGCCGTTTGCACGTCTTGATGTCCTCCCCTCTTAACTATTTTTTAATATCTTCTACATTAACATTGTCTCCATCAGGCTGACCAACTCGATTGACGATGAAATTGTCATAGAGAGTAACGTTATATACCCCTTTAGGTATTCCTGCTTCATTCCTCACATCTTCAGCAATTTCCTCTGCAGTTTCTTGTTTTGGTACTCCTTCGCTTGTATTAAAGAAGTGTAAAACTACATTTGCATCTTCAAACTTACTGTCCACTTTAAAAAATAAGTTCCTTATTTCACTTACTGAAATGTTGGGATTTTTAATATAAGCATCATAAACTGCTGTAGACTGTCCACCAATTGGCACAAAATAACAACTTTTTTCATATCCGGAAGCATGCGTCTTATCAATCGTGGTCTGGTTTAACCCCTGTAATTCATATTTTTCAGCTATTTTTTTTGTAAAAGTATCCAGTTTCTCGAATTCTTCTTTGTAAGCTTTTACATATAAACCACTTGTAATGGCGCTCTCGACTAGCCCGTCCTGAGACCAAACATTAGGCAATGGGTCAAGCTCTTTTTTTCGCATATCAAGCCCGACAATCACAGAAGTATGGAACTCTATCGGGTCTTCTGCTTCGACCATGACAACCGCCGCATCTCTTGCAGGTACAACATTATTCACTTTAACATCAGTTTTATATGTATCTTTCATATATGCGATGGCTCGCTTTTTAATTTCTGCTTCGTTCTTTTCGACAATTTCTTTAGACTTGTCGCCATCAACGAAAATAAATCCTTGCCCTTTATACTCCGCAACAGGTGTTGTCCCGTCGTCTATTTTCTTTTCTTTTTCATCTGACTGCCCCATAAATGAACAACCTCCTAGTAAAATTGATAAACCAATAATGGAAATCGCTATTTTTTTCCCGTTCATGGTTACACCCCTTTTCTCTATTTATATAAAAAACACCTCTTATAGTATACAACAAGAAACCCTGTTTTAAAATTAAAACCCCCAATTTTGTTGGTCTTACTCTTCCTCCCACACTAGCCGTTCTTGTGTTTGTAGCGTTATAACAACCTCCCTCTTACGTACGCTTTTGCCATAAGGTCGCGCAATTCAGGCAGGGTATTCTAATTGAAACTTATCTCCAGTTTATGTATTTTTCTTACAATTTTAATAGAGCATGTTACTTTTCTTACTGCCTATGTAGATTTTGTGAGCTTTTTAAAAAAAGGACATAAAAGAAAAATAGATAGACAAAAATCCAGTAATAATGCCATCTTTAAAAAATGAGCTTTACTGGATTTTTGCTTACTTTTATTTATTTTTCTAATCTTTCGATACCGTTTTATATTTCTTACCTGGCCAAAATGCCCATCTGCCAAACAGTGTTGTAACTGCTGGAACGAGTAGCGGCCGAACTAAAAATGTATCTAGTAATATACCAATAGCTGTAATGAGTCCAAATTGGACGAGCAGATTAATTGGCAACGTTGTTAAAACTAAAAAGGTTGCGGCTAAAATGACACCTGCAGATGTAATAACCCCGCCTGTTTGGTGTACGCCTTCTTGAACCGCTTTTCGTAGCGGCCATTTTTCTGCGTTTTTCCAAATACTTGAAATCATAAAGATATTGTAGTCCTCTCCTAGCGCCACAATAAATACGAACGCATAAAGCGGTATGAGCCCTGAAATGGCTGTTACACCAAAACCGTGATGCAAAATGAGCCAGCCTAATCCAATTGCCGCCGCATACGAGATTAAAACAGACAAGACAAGATAAATAGTCGCTGTAATCGAACGCAAATACGTCAATAGCAAGATGCTTATAAGCGCAATGACAAGCGGAATAATCACTTTTTCATCATGTTCCGTCACAGCGCGGCTATCATACTGGGCAGCCGTTTGACCAGCAACATACGCTTTCGCTGAATCATCACTTGCCACTTGTTTGATTTTTGGAATTAAATCCATCGCTTCATTGCTGTAAGGATTCATATCGAGTACGACATCATATTTCACCACACTCGAATTCTCTCTACTTTTTTCAGGCAAACTAACAGATTGAACGCCTTTTATGTTCTCTAAATCCTTCCTGAGCCCTTCAGATGGGTTTTCAGCAAGCACCTCGACTTTAGCTAAATACCCCGCCCCGTAATGATCACTTATTAGCTTAAACCCTTCACGTGATGGCATATCTTCTGGAAAAGTTGAGAGTGTGTCATACGTATAGGAAACATTGATCGTTTGAATGGCTGCTCCCCCAAGTAGAAGCAGTGCGACAATAGTGACAATAATTGGATGTTTCGTGGCAAGTTTCCCAACACGATTCCAAAATTGGTTTTCGCTTTTATGTTTTTTATTCGGATGCGGGATAAAAGGCCAAAATGAAACGCGGCCAAATAGCCCAAGAAGCGCCGGAACTAGCGTTAGCGATGAAAGTAGCATAATCAAAATGGCAAGGCTAAACGGAATCGCAAAGTTGTGAAATGAACCGTACTGTGCAGCAAGTAGCATTAAGAGTGCCACCATGACGGTAAGTCCGCTTAGTAAAATAGCGCCCGACGTCCCACTAAACGCTGTTCGGAAAGCTTTGAAGCGGTTTTCCTCATGACGTAAAACAGAGCGATAACGTGTAATGAGGAACAAACAATAGTCGGTCCCGGCTCCAAACAAGAGCACGGTCATAATGGAAAGCCCTTGCGAACCATACGTGATGAAACCATGTTCGCCTAGAAAACCGAGTAGTGGCGTAATCATCAAGTAAGCAAATCCGACCGCAATAAGCGGAATAAGCGCTAAAATCGGCGAACGATAGATGACAAGTAAAATAATTAAAACTATGAGCACCGTTGCAATAAGTAGTGAAACATCGGCATCTTGGAATAGCCCTGTCGCATCAACGCTAATACCTGCTGGTCCTGTAGTCCGCGCAACTAGCTCATCTTTACTCGATATTTTTTGGCTAAAAGGGTTCTCGCCTAATACCCCTTCCGCACGCGTTTTTATTTCATTCATCCCCGTTTTAAGTTCATCTGCTGTGGCAGACTCGTCCATCAAGATAGTTTGAATGAAAGTCGTTTGGTCTTTTGAAAGTTGCTGTTTTAGGACAATTGGTGGCAGTTTCTCAAGTGGAATCGTGGCTTCCTGATACGCCACTGGTGTTTTTGTAAGCGACGCATTAATGGCTTGAATGCTCGCTAAGTCCTCATTTGTCAAACCTTCTGCACGATACCAAGTAATCAGAAGCGGCGTTCCCGCCTGACCACCAAAATATTCTTTTACTTTGTTGTCCGCTACAACAGATGGCTCGCTACTTGGAAGGTCGCTTGCCGCATCATCTTTATATTCATCCGCACTCGGCAAGAAAAGCTGCAACAAAATCACAGCAAGTATCCAAATGGAAAGCGTCACAAAACGCCCTTTCTTTCCCCCAACACCATCAGCCATTTTTTCCAAAAAGTGACTCATATCTTTTCCCCCTTCGTTTATCAGTCGATAAATAGATTAGCATACTTTCACTTATCAATCGATAAATATGCTTCGATAAAAAAAAGATATTAAATTATACCTCTTTTTTACATAGCCCAAACAAAATAAAATTAATCGTTTCTTTCACACGAACATCCGTCGGTTCAGCACTTTCAAACTTGCTCATTTGCGAGAAAAGTGGACTTATCGCTGAAAGGAAAAAACGAGCAGCGCGTTCTGCAGAAATAGGTTCACGAATTTCCGCACGAGCTTCTAATTGCTTAAAAACATGCTCAAATGGACGCAAATACGTATCACGCCAAAGCGTATAAAGTAAAAATTGATTTTCTTCTTTTAATTCATTCAAAATATCATGAATCATTAGTAAAATATTGGTCGGGTGTTTATCAATTAGCATGATAACCATCTCATTTAGCGCATCCACCGGCGCTAAATTTTTCCGAATTAACTCGCTCATGTCAGCTTGAATGCTCGTCGTAAGCTCCTTCACAACCTCAAGATAGAGCATCTCCTTATCTTTAAAATGGTGATAAAGTGCCGGCTGCGTAATTCCAGCGATGACAGCAATTTCACGCGTTGACACGCTCCGATATCCTTTTTCCATAAATAAATCTCGGCCAGCATCTAAAATTTTCTTGCGCGTAATTAAAAATTCTTCTGCTCGACTTCTCTTCACCATGTCAAACGCTCCTTTTCCTCAACATGGTTTCATTTTATCATAAACAAACAAGATTTTCCCACCCTTCTTTTAGATTAAAACTGACATCGCTTTCCTAAAAAAACATTCTTCCCTCCTAAAATTCATTCCAAAAATCCGAATTGAAATCGCTAAATGTAAGATAATCTAACAAAATTCATAGAATTCATAAATAATTCTTGCAATTAAAATTTATTTATGTATTATAGTGGCATAAAGAAATTAATCAATGTTAGTTTATCTAACATTAAAGGAGAGTTGAATATGGAATCTGTCTTTATGTTTTTTTGTACATTGTTAGTTTGGCTTATGACACCAGGAATTGCATTATTTTATGGTGGCATGGTACGTCGAAAAAATGTTTTAAGTACAGCGATGTATAGTTTTGCTTCGATGGCCGTCATCTCGATTTTGTGGGTTGTTGTAGGTTATTCGCTCGCCTTCGCACCAAATAATGGCTTCATTGGCAGCTTTGACTGGAGCTTTTTAAACCAAGTTGGTTTCGCACCGAATGAATTATACAGCGATGCTATTCCCCATCTGCTCTTTATGATGTTTCAAATGACATTCGCTGTTTTAACAGTCGCTATCATATCTGGCGCTTTCGCAGAACGAATGAATTTTGCCGCCTATCTTGTTTTCATTATCCTTTGGTCACTCCTCGTCTACGCCCCTGTCGCACATTGGGTTTGGGGTGACGGCGGTTTCCTTCGCAATCTAGGCGCGCTTGATTTTGCTGGTGGTAATGTCGTTCACATTAGCTCCGGTATAACAGGTCTTGTACTCGCCATCATGCTCGGACGAAGAAAGGAAGTCGATACGGCTTCACCACACAATCTTCCCCTTGCTTTAATCGGGGGAATCTTCGTTTGGTTTGGTTGGTACGGTTTCAATGTCGGCAGTGCGCTCACAATTGATAACGTCGCAATGGCGGCATTTGTCAACACAAACACAGCGGCTGCGGCCGGCATTATCGGCTGGTGCCTTGTCGAGTGGCTAACGAATAAGCGTCCCACTATGCTTGGAACAATTTCAGGCGCTATCGCGGGTCTTGTATCCATCACTCCCGCCGCTGGTTTTGTCACCGTTCCTGCTTCCATGCTCATCGGCCTTCTTGGCGGCGCGCTTTGTTTCTGGGGTGTCTACTGGCTAAAAGGAAAAGTCAAATATGATGATGCTCTAGATGCATTTGGCCTTCACGGAATCGGTGGCATCTGGGGCGGTATCGCAACCGGCTTGTTCGCCACAACTAAAATCAATGAGGCAGGAGCCGACGGTTTATTTTATGGAAATCCGGCGTTATTATTTAAACAACTGGCAGCCATTTCCATAACCGTTGTCTTCGTTGCAATCGCAACCATCATCATCGTTGTACTTATCAAACTCGTCCTCCCGCTTCGTGTTAGCGAAGAACAAGAATACAAAGGCCTAGATTTGACACTTCACGGCGAAAAAGCTTATCAGGATTAAAAGGAGGTTTTACAATGGCAAATTTAACAAAAATTGAGATTATTACGCGCCCCAACCGATTTGCAGCCTTCCAAAAAGAATTGGCTAAAATCGGCGTTAGCGGTTTAACTGTAACAAAAGCACTCGGCACAGGTCTTGAAAAAGGCTTCATCGAATTGTACCGCGGCAAAAAGAAAGAAAATAATATTCATGAACGCATGAAAATTGAAATCGTCGTAAGTACTGTTCCTGTAGAAGACGTTTTACGCGTCGTCGAAAATACACTCCGAACTGGAGAACCAGGCGATGGGAAAGTTTTTATTTATCCGCTTAGCGAAGTGATTAAAATTAGCACAGGCGAAACTGGAACCCAAGCACTTCAAGATTCACCTACTGAAAATTAAAATTAACCAAATAAATGCCTCCTTTTCTAAAAAAATCATGAGAAATTGTCTTTTCCCCTTTACTATGGGCGGAATACAGCTATAATTGATAGTGAGATGTATTTAGATTGGAGGCGCGAGCTCATTTTATGCGTAAGATTCCCATTTTCACTATAATTGCTGTTTTGCTAATTGGTGGCGGATATTTCTACTATCAACACATGAGCACAAGAGTTGATATTACGTTTAATTTTACACCAACCAAAAAATCAGCAGATCATACTGTTAGCGGCACAATTGACGGCGCGGGTACTGAAGAAGTTACTATCCCGCTCTCTGAAGAAATGTGGAAGACCGTTAAAAAGGGCAGTCGTTATAACGTAGAAGCGACATTCTATAATAAAAATAAAGTCAGTAAAGAAGTAGCTAAAAATTTACAAGGTCCTTTCTGGGAAAACGAGGCCAATCAAGGTCTACTTGTAAATAAAGTTAAAGTCGATAATATGGAAGCCATTACGACTGGATTTTAAAAAAGTGGTGCGAAGCTAAAAACTTCACACCACTTTTTTTATTTATTTGATGACTTCCGTTTTTTTCGGTACAGATGGACAAGAACGAAAAATAAAATAATAATTGGAACGTAAATCACAAGTATTGGAATGAACGCTGTAAAAGTTGTCATTGTTGTTTTTCTCCTCCATTGTCATGGTTCTTATTCTTTTTCAGGAACAGTCAAACCTAACTCCTCTAACTGTGCTTTGCTTACTTCACCAGGCGCGTTTGTTAGTGGGTCAACTGCACTTCCTGTTTTAGGGAACGCAATTGTGTCGCGCAAATTGTTTTTTCCAGCTAAAATCATCACAATGCGGTCGAGTCCTAGCGCGATGCCGCCGTGAGGTGGCGTGCCGTAGTCAAGCGCATCCATGAGGAAGCCGAACTGTTCTTCTGCTGCTTCGTCCGTAAAGCCGAGCGCGCGGAACATTTTTTGCTGTACTTCTTTTTGATAGATACGAAGCGAGCCGCCGCCAATTTCATAGCCGTTTAGCACGATATCATAGGCTTCCGCCATCGCCTCCCCTGGCTTTTCTTCCAAAAGAGGAATGTCTTCTGCTCTTGGTAAAGTGAACGGATGATGTGCAGAAACGTAGCGTTTTGCTTCTTCATCGTACTCAAATAGTGGCCAATCTGTTACCCATAAGAAAGCGAATTTGCTTTCGTCAATCAGTTCCAGCTCTTTCCCAAGTTTTGAGCGGAGTGCCCCAAGAGAAGCCGCAACTACTTCGCTTCTATCTGCTGCAAAAAGGAGTAAGTCGCCAGCTTCTGCATCAAGTGCTGCGCGTAATTCAGCCTGCTTTGCTTCGTCAAAGAACTTCGCAATTGGACCTTTTAACTCGCCTTCTTCAACTTTAAGCCATGCCAGTCCTTTCGCGCCGTAAGTGCCGACAAATTCACCTAGCGCATCAATTTCTTTACGCGAGTATTTATCAGCCGCTCCTTTTGCGTTAATTGCTTTAACAACGCCGCGAGCTTCAATCGCAGACGTGAACACTTTGAATGCCACATCGCTTACAAGAGCTGAAATATCGATTAGCTCTAGGCCAAAGCGTACATCTGGTTTATCGCTACCAAAACGTGACATCGCTTCACTGTAGGTCATGCGCGGGAATGGTGCACTGATTTCAATCCCCTTCGCTTCCCGTACAACGTTTACGAGCATTTCTTCGGTCATGCCCTGAATTTCTTCTTTGGATAAAAAGCTAGTTTCAAGGTCAACTTGGGTGAATTCAGGTTGCCGGTCGCCTCTTAAATCTTCATCGCGGAAACAACGAACAATTTGGTAATACTTGTCAAATCCAGCTGTCATTAAAAGCTGTTTCAAGATTTGCGGTGATTGCGGCAGCGCGTAAAAATTCCCCGGATAAACGCGGCTTGGAACTAAATAATCACGCGCCCCCTCAGGCGTGCTTTTCGTTAAATACGGTGTTTCAATATCATAAAAACCAAGTTTGTTTAATGTTTCACGGAAAACGCGCGTCACCGTGTGGCGCATTTTAAATGTTTCTGCCATTTCATTGCGGCGCAAATCAAGATAGCGATATTTTAAACGTAGCTCATCGGAAACATTGATGCCGTCTTCAATGTAAAATGGTGGCGTTTTGGAACGATTTAAAATCGTCACGCTTGATGCCACAATTTCTACTTTCCCAGTTGCAATTTTAGTATTGATAACCGCCTCATCACGCGCGGCCACTTTTCCTTTTACGGTAATGACAAACTCTGAACGAATGGATTCCGCAATACGAAGCGCCTCTTCGGAAAACTCCGGATTAAAGACGACTTGGACAATTCCTTCGCGGTCACGCATATCGATAAAAATAAGCCCACCTAAATCACGACGTTTTTGTACCCAACCGTGTAATACGACTTCTTGACCAATGAATTTTTCTGTTATTTCTCCGCAATATGCTGTTCTCTTTTCCACGTTTTTTCCTCCTTAGGATTTCGTTAAACGGCTTACAAGTTCCTCAGCTGAAACTGAAATTTGTTCACCCGTTTCCATATTTTTAAGCGGGTATTCACCCGATGCAAGCTCTTCTTCTCCAATGATAACCGTATATTTTGCTTCTTTACGATTCGCATCTTTCATTTGCGCTTTAAATTTGCGCTTTTGGTAATCTTTATCAGCACTTATACCAGCATTTCGCAACTGATTCACGATTTTAACTGCTTCAAGTTCTGCTTCCTCGCTCGCTACAATGACATAACAAGCAAGTTCCTTATCTTTTGGAATTTCAATTTCTGCCGCCTGAAGTGCAAGAAGCACACGTTCAACGCCCATACCAAAACCAATTCCCGGAGTATCTGGACCATCAAATTCTTGCACAAGTCCGTGATAGCGACCGCCGCCACAAAGTGTCGTTTTAGCCCCAAAACCTTCCTCATCACTCATAATTTCAAACGTCGTATGATTATAGTAATCAAGCCCGCGGACAAGCGTTGGATCCACTACAAACGGAATGTCAATTGCCTCTAAAAACCCTTTTACTTGGCTAAAATAGAGACGGGAATCTTCATTTAGAAAATCTAAAATAGATGGCGCCGTTGCCACAAGTGGATGTGCGTGGTCCGTCTTGCAATCCAAAATACGAAGTGGATTTTTATGCAATCGATTTTGACAATCCGAACAAAACTCGTCAATGCGCGGTTCGAAATGCGCAATCAGAGCATCCCGATGTTTCAACCGGCTTTCTTTATCCCCTAGACTGTTAATCGTTAGCGAAATATTTTTAAGACCAATGGATTTATAAAAATTCATCGCAAGCGCAATGACTTCCGCATCAATCGCAGGATCCGCACTCCCAATTGCCTCCACGCCAATTTGTGTGAATTGACGCTGCCGCCCGCCTTGTGGCCGCTCATAACGGAACATCGGTCCATTATAGTATAGCTTCACTGGTTGATTGACATCACCGAACATTTTATGTTCAACAAACGCGCGTACAACCGAAGCAGTTCCTTCTGGACGCAGTGTTAAACTCCGATTTTTTTTATCATGAAATGTGTACATTTCTTTTGAAACAATATCCGTTGAATCTCCGACACCACGTTCAAATAACTCCGTGTGCTCAAAAATTGGAGTACGAATTTCTTCATAACGGTAGTTTTCACAGATTTCGCGAAATTTATCTTCAAGAAAATGCCATTTTTGTACCTCTTCAGGTAAAATATCTCGCGTGCCTCGTGGTAATTGAATTTTCATCACATTTCCTCCTTTTTTGAATATAAAAAAATCCCTCGTCACTTGTCCGAAAACAAGGGACGAGAGATGTAGATTCACCCGTGGTACCACCCTAATTGGAATTTTTGAAATTCCCACTCTTCCGTTAACGCCGGACTACGTTTCGACCTACTCGTTTTCGATCAAAACCTCGGAAGTGTCTTTCCAAAAAGTTTCACCATGAATTTCTCTCAGCAAATGAAATTCTCTCTTTGTATGGGAGTGATTCTTTGTACTTTTCTTCGTCATCAGTTTAAATATGAATTATTTCTAGGTTACTAAAAAAAACGACTAAAGTCAATTAGCTAAAAGAAAAACTGTAAAATTATATCAAATAACATTCAGTAGTGCGTAAAATTGTTTTCTTTTTTCAAAAAATTATGGTTAATAGTTCCATGAAAGCTTAATTTGTGGTACCATTTTAATGACCTGAAGAAGTTTTTATAAAGGTGGTGTAGCAATTTCGTGAAGAATAAATTTTTATTTATCACCGTTTTATCGGCGTTACTCATTGCAGCGGGGGTTATTACAACGATTGCGATGGCGAATGCAAATGCCGTTCGCGTTCAGGCGGAAGTTTTAAACGTGCGAAACGGTCCAGGTCTTGCTTATGACGTAACAAGTCAAGTCCGTAAAGGTGACGTGCTTCGCGTCATTGGAGAAGAAAATAAATGGTATAAAGTTCGTTTAGATAACGGAAATAGCGGTTGGGTAGCCAGCTGGCTCGTTGAAAACACAGATGTGAGCGCTGCAAGTAATAGTATGGCGATCGTAAGTTCTGAAAACGGCTTAAATGTCCGGTCCAAACCGTCAACTGATAGCACAGTTTTAGGCATATTAAATACAGGTGATCAAATCAATGTTGTGAGTGAACAAAACGGCTGGGCTCAAATTCAATATAAAGGGCAAAACGCTTGGGTAAATGCGAGTTACATAACAATTCGTGAATCAACGACAAAAGTTGACCAAAATAATTTGCAAAGTTTAACGATTCGTGATGACTCTACAAATATTCGAAGCAAGCCTGATTTAAGCGGTGAAGTGATTGAAAAAGCAAACTCTGGTCATGCTTACGGAATTCAAGGTGTCCAAGGTGACTGGTATCAAGTTCAAACAGCTGATGGACAAACTGGTTATGTAGCAAACTGGGTTGTCGATGTAGGAAATGAAAATGAAAAACCCGCTAAATCAAAAACGACGAAACTTTCTGAAGCAACTATCGTCCTTGATCCAGGCCACGGTGGAAACGATCCCGGTGCAAAAGGTGAAAATGGAACCATAGAAAAGAAAGCAACGTTAAAAACAGCAAATGCCATTAAAGCTCGACTAGAGCAAGCTGGCGCAAAAGTGATTATGACGCGTGACCACGATGAATATATTTCATTACGTCAGCGTACAAAAGTAGCTTCGAAAAACAATGCTGATGCATTTGTCAGCTTGCATTTTGATAGCCTTGAAAACAACGACGAAAGCGTAAGCGGCCAAACTACTTACTATTATGATAGCAGTGATAAAGGGCTCGCAAAAAGCATTAATAAGAGTCTTGGCAATACCCTTCCAACAACAAATCGCGGTGCTCGTGTTGGCGACTTTTACGTTGTACGCGAAAACTCGCAACCTGCTGTTTTATTAGAACTTGGCTATTTAAGTTCAAAAACTGACGAAGCCAACATCAATTCTAATTCATACCGCACAAAAATTGCTGAAGGCGTAACAGAAGGACTCGCAAACTATTTCGCAAACTAAAAAAACCGGAAAGTAAGTGTTAAGCTTACTTTCCGGTTTTTCTATTTCATTAAATCAGCTGAATCAAGCAAAATCGTGACTGGCCCGTCATTAACAAGCGAAACTTTCATATCCGCTCCGAAAACCCCGGCGTCTACACCTAAACCAGCTTTTTCCAACTCTTTATTAAATCGATTATAAAGCTTTTCCGCTTCCGCACCCGGTGCCGAGTCCGTGAAACTTGGTCGGCGCCCTTTTCTTGCGTCTGCATAAAGTGTGAACTGCGATACGCTAAGCACGTTTCCCGAAACCTCTTGAATGGATAAATTCATTTTCTGGTTTTCATCTTCGAAAACACGGAGATTTGCAATTTTTTGTACTAAAACATCAATTTCTCGTTCTGTATCCGTATGAGTAAAACCAACAAGAAGCAAGAATCCTTGTGGAATTTCCGCAATAATTTCATCATCTATCGTCACACTTGCACTTGTAACCCTTTGAAGCACAACACGCATAGCCAATCATCCTCCCTAGCTCATCAATCGTCTTACCGTATAAACATCTGGAATTTGTTTAATTTTATCTACAACGCGCTGTAAATGATTAATATTATGAATTTGCAAAGTTAATACGAGCGTTGCCATTTTATTATTATCAACTTTCGCATTCACGCCATTAATGTTTGAAGTCAAACTATTAATTACTTGCAAAATATCATTCAATAAGCCATTGCGATTATAACCATAAATTTCAATATCCACATTATAATCATTTTTCGCCTGAAAATCTGCATCTTCCCACTCTACGCCGATGAGCCGCTCACTTTCGATGGACTGCACATTCGGACAATCCGAACGGTGAATCGAAATCCCGCGCCCCTTCGTAATATAGCCCACAATTTCATCGCCCGGAACAGGGTTACAACATCTGGACAAACGAATAAGCAGATTGCCAACACCTTGAACAACTACACCCGCATTATGCTTGATTTTAAGCTTCTCGTTATTGGCCTCCGCATTGCTATTCCGCGCTTCCGCTTGCGAAAGCAATTTTTCCGTTTGCTCCTCTTGGTCGCGCTCCTTCCGCTCTTTCTCCGTCAAACGATTCGCCACTTGAAGCGCCGTAATCCCGTTATATCCAACAGCAGCAAACAAATCATCTTCATGGGAAAAATTCAGCTTCTCAAGGAGACGTTTGAGATTTTCGTTCGTCATAATCTTTTTAGGTTCAAAATCCATTTGCCGAAGTTCTTTTTCAACCAAATCCCGGCCTTTTTCGACATTTTCTTCTTTCGCTTGCCGTTTGAAGAATTGACGGATTTTATTTCGCGCCTGCGACGTCTGCACGAGTTTTAACCAGTCACGACTTGGCCCGTAGGAATGCTTCGACGTTAAAATATCGATAATATCCCCAGTCTTCAGCTTATAATCGAGTGTGACAATTTTGCCATTCACTTTCGCGCCAATCGTTTTATTCCCAATTTCCGTATGAATTCGGTATGCGAAATCAAGTGGAACCGAGCCGTTTGGTAGCTCGTAAACATCGCCTTTCGGTGTAAACACATACACAACGTCCGCAAATAAATCTAATTTTAACGATTCCATAAACTCTTCCGCATTATCAGACTCATTTTGGTACTCCAAAATTTCACGGAACCAAGTCATTTTATTATCAAATGACGTTTTCGAGTTAACGACTTTTCCTTCTTTATACGCCCAGTGCGCGGCAACCCCGTATTCTGCAATTTGGTGCATCTCATGCGTCCGAATTTGCACTTCAAGCGGTTCGCCTTGCGGTCCAATAACCGTCGTATGCAGCGACTGATACATATTCGATTTCGGCATCGCAATATAATCCTTAAACCGTCCCGGCATCGGTTTCCAGCGCGTATGAATGACGCCCAGTACCGCATAACAATCTTTAATGCTACTAACTAGAATCCGTACCGCCAATAAATCATAAATTTCGTTAAATTGCTTATGCTGTTCCGACATTTTGCGATAAATCGAATAAATATGTTTCGGCCTACCAGAAATATCCGCCTGAATATTTAATTCATCCAAGTTGTCTGAAACGCCGTCAATCACATCTTGCAAATAGCGCTCACGCGCACCGCGTTTTTGTTTCATCAAATGTACAATGCGGTAGTATTGTTGCGGATTCAAATAGCGTAATGCTGTATCTTCAAGTTCCCATTTCACGCGGCTAATCCCAAGTCGATGAGCAAGCGGTGCGAAAATTTCAAGTGTTTCCGTCGAAATCCGGCGCTGTTTTTCTACCGGAAGATGTTTTAAAGTACGCATATTATGCAGTCGGTCTGCTAACTTGATCAAAATAACTCGAATATCTTGCGCCATCGCAATGAACATTTTCCGATGATTTTCAGCTTGCTGTTCCTCATGCGATTTATATTTAATTTTCCCAAGTTTTGTAACGCCGTCCACAAGCATCGCCACTTCAGCATTAAACGTTTCTGTTAAATCCTCAAGTGTCACATCCGTATCTTCGACAACATCGTGTAAAAAACCTGCCGCTACCGTTTCAGGGTCCATTCTTAGCTCAACAAGAATTCCTGCTACTTGAATTGGATGAATAATATATGGCTCTCCCGATTTTCTAAACTGTTCACTATGTGCATCTCGCGCATATTCATAAGCCTTTTTCACAATTTCCAGATGCGTTTCATTCATATAATTCGAAGCCATTTCGATGACTTGCTCTGCTGTCAAATTTTGCTCTTTCGCCATTTTATCCACCCCCTTCTTTTCCCCTTGTCTAAAATAGATTCTTAGTTACTATTATACACAACTAAAGTGGCTTTAGAAAGTAGTTTTCATGCGCCACTAGAAAAAAACACTTTCCAAAAGGAAAATGTTTTTTCTAACTTAAAAGTCCATCAAAATCAAGCGATCATACCCGTTCAATTTTTTATGTCCTTCTAATTCTGTCAGTTCAATTAAAAAGGCGCACCCAGCAACAATTCCACCAAGTTTTTCCACAAGTTTGATCGTTGCTTCAATCGTACCACCCGTTGCAAGCAAATCATCTGTAATGAGCACACGTTGCCCCGGTTTAATCGCATCTTTATGCATCGTTAGCGTATTTGTACCGTACTCAAGCTCATACTCCATTTCAATTGTTGCACGCGGCAATTTGCCAGGTTTACGTACTGGTGCAAAACCAATACCAAGCGCATAAGCAACCGGGCAACCAATAATAAAGCCACGCGCTTCTGGCCCAACAATCAAATCTACTTGTAGTTTTTCAGCATACTCAACAATCTGATCTGTCGCAAATTTATAAGCTTCACCGTCATTCATAAGCGGTGTAATATCCTTAAATACAATGCCTTCTTTTGGCCAATCCTCCACGATTGCGACAAATTTTCTAAGATCATTTAAATCCATGTTTATTCCTCCAAAGTGGGTAGGCACTAGGCCTCCATAATGCGCTTCATCCAGCTAAATAGTTCATTAAAGCTCGCATAAAGCAGTTTTTCTCGTGTTGCAAGTTCTTGTTTTTTCGACTGATAAATTTCGGCCTCTTCTAAATTTCGTTTTTCTGAAAGGTTATTTAGTAAAATCACGCCACTTTCTATTTTAACAAAATCCAGCTCAAAAAACACGTTTGACATAAAATCAATTTGTTGTTTACTCCAACCGAACTTTTGATTTAAAGCAGGACCATACTTTTCAAGCGAAAAAGGTTGATATTTTTTAATCAGGGCAAAAAGATTCGCAAATGCCTTTCTATCTGGCAGCGCCTGGAAATCTTGATTTTCAGATGCTCCGAAATGGACATAAATCCGCTCAGGCTGGAACTTTTTAATGAACGCCTCCACGTGACCCGTTTCTTTCGGTAAATCAACAAAAACCACTTCACGCGCGCTCTCCCTGTCATCAGGCGTATACACCACATTCGCAGCAATCGCCGGAAGTTTCGTTACGGTTTCTTGGTTAAAGCAGATGAAAACCCGTTCGCGCTCAGATTCTTTTAATAAACGTTGCCATTCTGTTCGGTTACGCGCATCAAAAAGCTGGAACTCATTGACTTCAAGATCAACCAACCTAAGTTGCGGCTTCCGAATATGATTCCATTCATTCACATTCAGTTCGCCTACAACGCTAACAAGCGCATTTTGTGCCACATTATCCGCCAAGTCACCTAAATTGAAACCAATGCCATCTAAAAGCACGTTTTGGTCGGTCAGCACCGTTTTCAAATGCGTTTTATCCGCACCAATTCGTTTCGTATCTTTCAAATTAATCTCTTCAAATTGGAAAACTGGTTTCACATTGCCCGTTCCAAATGGCGCCATCTTTTCAATCATCTGAATGAATGGCAGTGAAACGTCAGCGAGTTGCAACGTGTCTTCCACGCTAAGCTCTCGTTTTACACTCGTTACATCTAACGCATCAGCCTGCGCAATTAAAGCCGCTTCAAGCGCCGCTAAATTATGAAGCGACACCGTCATACCAGCTGCCATGGGGTGCCCGCCAAACGCTTCAAGAATCGCCCTGTTTTTATCAAGCTCTTGATACAAATGGAAATGCGGTACACTTCTGCCAGAACCTTTAGCAATCCCCGCCTCCTCATCAATGGCAAGACAAATGACCGGACGATTAAATTTTTCTACTAATCTAGACGCAACAATTCCTAGCACGCCTGGATTCCAATCCTTTTCAGCAACCACAATGATACTCGGAATTTCAGTTTTCGCCTCCAAAATTGCAACGGCGCTCGCGGTGATGTCACTAACGAGTTTCCGTCGATTGACGTTTGCTTCATCAATTTCCTCGGCCAAATATTCCGCTTCCTCCTCATCAAAAGCGAGTAGCAATTCCGCAGCCGGGTCAGCAGCGCCTAAACGACCGACAGCGTTTAATCTTGGGGCGATGGCAAACCCAATTGTTTCTTCGTTTGCCTCCTCCAATTTGACACTTGCTTTCAATGCGAGAACACGCAAGCCTGTGTTTGGCTTTTCACGAAGCACTTGAAGTCCCTTTTGTACAAGAAGACGATTTTCATCTGTTAATGAAACAAGGTCCGCTACGGTCCCTACGGCTACCATGTCTAATAAGTGCGTCGGCTCTTCGCCAAGCAGCGCGTGCGAAAGTTTGTAGCTAACGCCGACCCCCGCTAAATCTTCAAAAGGATAGTTCGAGTCGGGGTGCTTTGGGTGGATAACCGCAACTGCTTGCGGCAAGGTTTCGCGCATTTCGTGGTGGTCGGTTATAATGACATCCATCCCGATTTCTTGAGCAAAATCCATCACTTCAAGAGCCGCAATCCCATTATCAACCGTAATAATCAAATCGAAGCCTTGGTTCTTAATCATTTGAAATGCGTTCTGATTCGGCCCGTAACCCTCCGTGAAGCGATTTGGAATATAAAACTGTACAAGTGCCCCCAAACTTTCTAACGTCTTGTAAAGCACCGCAATGCTCGTTACGCCGTCCGCATCATAATCACCGTAAATCATAATTTTTTCGCCCGCTTGAATCGCAGACTTAATCCGTTCTACAGCTTGCTCCATTTCTGCAAGTAAAAAAGGATCATAACTCGCATATTTGGAAGGATTCATGAACTTATCGTACTGCCCTTCCGTCGTAATCTTACGTTTCACAAGCATTTTCGCAAGCGGAAGCGACACATTCAACTCTTTAGCTAGGTTTGCTACTTTTTCGCCGTCAACTTCTTCGGTCTTCCATCTGTATTTTGAATGAATCACAATTCCCCCACCTTTCAACCCTCCTATTATATCGGAAAACATCGGAAAAACCAATAGTAAAAAGCCCAAATCAAAATCGATTTGGGCTCCAGAGTAATGCTAAACGGCAATAAAGTCTTACCGTTTAGCATCACTCTGATTTTGCGAGCTGCGTTTTGTATTCAAATATTAGTTTTGCTCATCCTGATTTTCAACTTTCGCATCGGCTACTTCTGTTTCTTCTGTGTCGCGAATTGAAATCGTGGACGTTTTTGTTTGCATCGCTTTCGCCGCCGCAAGTTGGCGTTCTAGATTTGTTTTTTCTTCATGAAGTTGTTTGACTTGCTTATTCATCCCTCGTACTTTAGCAATATTCAAACAGAAAATAATCAAGCCTCCGATAAGCACTGAGCCTAAAATAACTAATATAAGCGGCCACTCTAGTTTTGCGAAAAAGAAATTGACTTCAACTGATTCAACATTAATAATCGCAAAAACAGCAATTAAAATCGCTAAAATAATTCCTACAATAACCTGCCATTGATTTTTCATAGCATCTGTCTCCTTTTTTCTAATTATACAAATTTATTCCCGCAAAAAATTATGCTAAAACAAAAGCCGGACAACTCGTCCGACTTTCGTTACTCGTTTTTATACCATAGGTTGCGATGGGCTATTTCTTTTCTTTTTCTTAACCGTTGCAATTGGTCCTTTTTTATTCACTTGACGTGCTTTAAAGACATACCACAACTGCATGGCCATGAAAATGGAAGAGAATACGCTTGAAACAAGCCCAACAAGTAAAGCGATTGAGAAGCTTAAAATCGATTCACTACCAAAAATGACAAGCGCCACAACCGTGAAAATAACCGTCAAGATAGTGTTAATCGAACGCGTGAATGTTTGACGTAAACCGTGATTAACAGCAAATGCCACATCTTCTTTCGTCTTATAACGCCCCATCTTGCGTCCAATATCTCGAATCCGGTCCGCTGTTACAATCGTATCATTAATCGAATACCCGATAACAGTTAGAACCGCCGCAATGAATGTCAGATCAACCTCAATCTGGAAGATACTGAAGAAAATGAAGATGGTAAAGGCGTCAAATAGTAACGATAGAATCGCCGCAATCCCCATATAAAATTCAAAGCGGATCGCAATATAAATAACTATGAGTACCGAAGCTATTGCCATTGCGTACAAGCCGTTTTTCGCGAGTTCTTTCCCGACAGTCGGCGTTACTGTGCTAATGCTTGGTTCATGTTTATATTCTTTCTCAAAATGCGTTTTAAATTTCGCAATTTCATCTTGCGAAAGAGCACCTTTGTAGGAAACTACCGCCGTTTTGTTATCCTTACCTTGGAAAACAATATTATCAGACGGCATATCAATGTCATCTAAATCTTTTTTAATCTGCTGTTCTGTTAGCGGTGAATCAGACGTAATTTCTGCTCTCGTACCACTCGCAAAATCAATGCCCAGATTAAGTTTAAAGAAACTTAAAACAACAATCCCAATAATGGCGATGCCCGTAAAAATCCACAAGAACAACCGGTGATTCTTAACGAAATCAAAACGATCAAATGGTGTTTTTAAGTCATACGTGCTAATACCATCATGCAAATTATGAATGGCATCAGGTTTCACACTAAAGGCACGTGGTTTATTGTTTAATACGTTGCTCTTAACAAGCAAGCCAAGCAGTACACGCGAACCCCAAACGGCCGTTAGGAAGCTGACTAAAATACTAATAATTAGAACCGTCGCAAAACCTTTAATCGAGCTTGTTCCAAAGTAGAACAATACACAAGCAACAAGTAAAGTCGAAATGTTTCCATCGAAAATGGCACGGAAGGCTTCTTTTACGCCGACTTCAAACGCCGCTTTCGTCGATCGCCCGACTTTCAGTTCTTCTTTTATTCGCTCATAGGTGATAACGTTCGCGTCGACGGCCATCCCTATCCCGAGAATCAGCCCGGCAATCCCTGGAAGCGTCAGCGTTGCGTTCAGCAAGGCTAGAACGAGTAAAACAATGTATGTGTAAGCAACAAGTGTTACACATGCAATAATCCCAGGAATACGGTATACAAGCATCATAAAGATGAAAATAGCTGCAACCCCGATAATTCCAGCAAGAATTGTTTCATCAAGCGCATCTTGACCAAATTGTGCCCCAACAGATGTCGAGTATACCTCGGTCATCTTAACTGGTAAAGCACCCGAATTTAGCAAGTTCGCTAAGTCTTTTGCTTCTTCAACAGAAAAATTACCCGAGATTTCAACCTTATTTGTGTCTAAAACTTGGTTGACATTTGGTGCCGATAAGTAAGCAGGATCTTTTTTAGTTCTCTCTGTTTTATATTTTTGGCCCTCTTTCCAGTCTAACCAAATAACGAGTTGGTTGTCAGGTTTTTCAGCCAAAATTGTTTTCGTCACATCAGCGAATTTATCAGCACTTTTTAGTTTCAGTGTGACAATCGGTTGATTATTTTGATCGAAAGCTTGTTTTGCTCCCCCAGGAACTAAATCAGAACCATCCATCATAAGTTTATCGTTTGCGTCCCTAAAAGAAAGTTCCGCTGTTGTCGATAACATTTTTCGTGCTTCATTTTGATCCGTCACCCCAGCAAGCTGGACACGAATACGGTTATTTCCTTCAATTGTGATGCTAGGCTCAGCTACGCCGATACTGTTAATCCGGCGATCGAGGGCACTTACAGTATCCGTAAGTGTCTGTTTAGTCACTTCACCTTTTCCAGAAGCAGGCTCTACTTGATAAAGCACTTCAAATCCGCCCTGTAAATCTAGTCCCAAGTTAATATTTTGTAAAACCATTTTCCCTGTGCTGAAAACGACCCCAAAAATAATTGCCACGACTAGGAAGAAGGTTACTAACCTACTTTTCTTAATCATTTCTTTTCCTCCCTCATCTAAACCATGAAATGCTATTTAGAAAGTTCAGAAGATGTCGCTTCATTATCTTCCAAATTCTCTGTTTCATTGTTTGCGCTAGCGCTAATTGCTGGCTCGTTAGATGTTTTTGTAATAAAGTCCATTAATTGTCCAATGTTCATCTGCATTATATCATTGACACGTTCATGCAAATTCGGAGTGGGATTTGTAGCCCATTTAACTTCTGTTAAAAATGACCAAATGTGTTCTGGTTTGATTTCTCTATAACTAAGAAGATGGAAATCTTCCACTTTAATTAAAATAGCTGGTTCCAAACTTTCATACCAGTCTTCGTGCGACATCGCACTTCCCCTCCCTCATTTTACAATCAACTATTCCCATTTTATCTAAAAATCAACCAAATGAAAAGCAGAAAGTGAAAAATCCACATAAATGACACATTTAATTGTTCAAATTGGTACTTCCTAACAAAAAAGAACCGCCCTAGTTTGAACTAGAGCGATTTCTTTATTTTTCTTCAGTTTCTTTTTCAGTTTCTGCTACTTCTTCAACTGGCTCAGTAGGTGCTACTGCAGGAGCAGCGTTTCCTTTTTCAAGAACCGTACGAATCGCATTGCGATCGAATGTCAGCTTCGTGTTGCCAGTTTTTAGTACGACAGTGCCATCTTCAATTGCTTCAACTACGCCATGAAGACCACCAATCGTAATAATTTTGTCGCCTTTTGCTAAACTATTTTGCATGTTTGTTACTTCTTTTTGACGCTTTTGTTGAGGTCTAATTAGTAAGAAGTAGAACAAGACAATCATCAAAATAATTGGAATAAATGCTGTTAAACCACCCAAAAATTGTCAGCTCCTTTAAAAAAATATTTATTAAAAATTTTTCGCATTTGGTCCGTTAAAACCATATTGCTCAAAAAATTCTTCACGAAATTCTAGCAGACGATCAAAGCGAATTGCTTCACGTACTTGCTCCATTAAGTTTAACAGAAAATGCAAATTATGATAAGTCGTAAGTCTTATTCCAAATGTTTCATCGCAGCGAATTAGATGGCGAATATAGGCTCTGGAATAGTTTTGACAGGTGTAACAATTGCAGTTTTCATCAAGCGGTCCAAAGTCGTTTGCGAATTTGGCGTTTTTAATAACAAGGCGTCCGTTTGAAGTCATACATGTACCATTACGCGCAATGCGTGTCGGCAAGACACAGTCAAACATATCGATGCCTCTAATGACCCCATCGATTAATGAATCTGGCGAACCAACACCCATTAAATAGCGGGGTTTTCCACTTGGAAGAAAAGGTGTTGTGAATTCAAGCACTTCATTCATGACGTCTTTTGGTTCGCCTACTGAAAGGCCGCCAATCGAATAGCCTGGAAAATCAAGTGAAACGAGATCTTCCGCACTTTGACGTCGTAAATCTTCATAAGCGCCGCCTTGTACGATGCCGAATAGACCTTGAATATTAGGCTTCATATGCGCTTTTAAGCCGCGTTCTGCCCATCTGGACGTGCGTTCTACAGAGCGCTTCATGTATTCATGTGTGGCTGGATATGGTGGACACTCGTCAAAACTCATCATGATGTCAGAACCGAGTGCATTTTGAATTTGAATAGCTTTTTCAGGTGATAAAAATAGTTTGTCGCCATTTAAATGATTGCGAAAATGAACGCCTTCTTCTTTGATGTCGCGCATATCGCTTAAGCTAAAGACTTGAAAGCCACCTGAATCGGTTAAAATAGGTTGGTCCCAGTTCATAAACTTGTGCAAACCACCAGCCTGCTCAATCAATTGCTCACCGGGTCTTAGCCATAAGTGATAGGTGTTGCTTAAAATAACACCCGCACCCATCTGTTTAAGCTCTTCTGGCGACATTGTTTTGACAGTTGCTTGCGTGCCAACAGGCATAAACATTGGCGTATCAAACGTACCATGCGGAGTATGTAGTTTTCCTAACCTCGCACCTGTTTTTTTATCAGTTTTAATTAATTCATAACGAATAGCTGTCATGTGTTACCTCTTTCTTTTTACTCTACTAAATAGCATAACGAAAATAAACATAGAAAACAAGGTTTTTCACAAAATTAATGGATAAACATCGCATCGCCAAAACTAAAAAAGCGATACTTGTCTTCTACAGCATGCTGATACGCTCGCAAAATATTTTCACGCGTGGATAAAGCGGAAACGAGCATGATGAGTGTCGACTTCGGTAAATGGAAATTAGTAATTAACGCATCTACCGCTTTAAACGTATAGCCGGGGAAAATAAAAATATCCGTCCAGCCAGAATCGGCTTTTAATTCGCCGTCAAATTTTGTTGCAATTGTTTCTAGTGTCCGAATGGAAGTCGTACCAACAGCCACAATTTTTTTGTCGCTTGCTTTCACTTGATTTAAAACCGTTGCAGTTTCTTCCGTCAGACGATAAAATTCCGAATGCATTTTATGGTTTTCCGTATCGCTAACGTCTACCGGACGAAACGTGCCAAGACCAACATGGAGCGTCACAAAACACACGTGAACTCCTTTAGACCGAATCGCCTCTAAAAGTTCTTCAGTAAAGTGCAGACCCGCAGTTGGAGCGGCAGCAGAGCCATTTTCGCGCGCATAAACCGTTTGATAGCGGTCCTGATCGCTTAGCTGCTCTTTAATGTAAGGCGGAAGCGGCATTTCTCCGAGGTTTTCGAGCACCTCATAAAATATGCCCGTATAGTGAAACTCCAAAATACGACCACCATGCTCAAGCTCCTCAACACACGTCGCCGAAAGTTCACCCTCACCAAATGTGATTTTCGCACCTACACGAATGCGTTTCGCAGGCTTCACAAGCGTTTCCCACTTATTTTCTTCTTTTTGTTTTAATAAAAGCACTTCGATATGTGCGCCCGTCTCCTCTTTAATTCCGTGGAGGCGAGCAGGTAGAACGCGCGTATCATTTAATACAAGCGCATCTCCTTCGTTTAAATAATCGATAATATTCGTAAATTTTTTATCGCTTAAATCCCCCGTTTTTTTGTCCAGCACCATTAAGCGACTTGACGTGCGGTCAAGTAATGGCGTTTGAGCAATGAGGGATTCTGGCAAATCAAAATCAAAATCTTCAACTTTCATTCATGGACACCTTTTTCGTTTTGAATTCCAAAATGGTCGTACGCTAATTGTGTTGCGAGCCGACCTCTTGGTGTACGTTGCAAAAAACCAATTTGCAGTAAATATGGCTCATGCATATCTTCAATCGTTTCGCGTTCCTCACCGATGCTTGCTGAAATTGTATCAAGTCCAACTGGGCCACCACGAAATGATGTCATAATCGTTTGCAAAAGCTTCTGGTCAATCGTATCAAGTCCGCGCGGGTCAACACGTAGAAGCGTTAGCGCATCTCTTGCTACTTCATAAGAAACAAGTCCATCGCCTTTAACTTCGGCAAAATCACGCACGCGTTTTAATAAACGATTGGCAATCCGCGGGGTTCCGCGCGAACGCCTAGCAAGCTCAAGCGCGCCGTCTGCATTAATTTCCGTCGTTAAAATTTTAGCCGTCCGTAAAATGATATCCATCAATTGTTCTTCCGTATAAAATTCCAAGTGGTCAATTACACCAAAGCGGTCGCGCAGTGGCGCCGATAATTGCCCTGCACGCGTTGTCGCTCCAATCAGCGTAAATGGTGGTAAATCGAGGCGTACCGACCGCGCAGATGGCCCGTTTCCGATAACAATGTCCAAACAATAATCCTCCATCGCAGGATAAAGCACTTCCTCAATGGATTTTGATAGCCGGTGGATTTCATCAATGAAAAGCACATCGCCCGGTTCGAGTGATGTTAAAATTGTCGCTAAGTCCCCTGGACGTTCAATCGCGGGTCCACTTGTCGTTTTGATGTTTGTTCCAAGCTCGTTCGCAATGACCATCGCAAGCGTCGTTTTCCCCAAACCAGGAGGGCCGTATAAAAGCACATGATCCAGTGCTTCTTCCCTTCTTCTTGCTGCCTCAATAAAAATGCCAAGATTATGTTTGACCTTGTCTTGACCGATGTATTCTGCAAGCAATTGTGGCCGCAAGCTTGTTTCAAACGAGATTTCTTCAGGACTCACATTTTCGGAAGAAACAATACGCTCATCCATGCCACATCCCTCCTTAATTTGTCATTAATTTCAAAGCTAGTTTAATATAGCCGTCACTTGTAAGCATCTCATCTTGCAGTTTCGGCACGATTTTCTTCAGTTCGCGCTCACTATAACCGAGTGCCTGTAAGGCAAGAACCGCCTCCTCGAGCTGCGGCGGAAGCCCATCTGTAATTTCTTTTTTAGCCACAAAATGAGGAATCTCACTTGTCACCACGTCGCCTAATTTTCCTTTTAGGTCAAGGATAATCTGACGCGCTGTTTTTTTCCCAACACTAGGGAATTTTGTTAAATACACATCGTCTTCGATTTCAATCGCATTAATAAGCTGCGTAGCATCTCCTGCGGCCGTTATAGCGAGCGCGCTTTTAGGCCCAATTCCTGAAACACCGAGCAGTTTTTTAAACAAATAACGCTCTTCCGTCGTTTGAAATCCGTAAAGCGTAATATTATCTTCACGAACATGTTGATGTAAATAGACTTTCGCTTCTTTTCCTTCTTGCGCCGCAAAAGCAAACGGGTTGCCGGCAACAATTTGGTAGCCGACCCCGTAAACTTCTACAACGATATATTCAGGTGTAATGGCCGCAACTTGGCCTTTCATATAATCATACACGTCAATTCGTCCCTTCTGTCATACCATACCTTTCATGATAGCATATTACGAACATTTGTGCTAACAATCGTCTTACAGTTGTGCAATGCAGTCTTTAATGACATGTGCTGAATGCTTGAATGCCTCTTCTTCCTCGCCGTTCAGCTTTAACTCAATAATTTCTTTGACGCCGTCCTGATTAAGAACCGCTGGAACACCAATCGCCAAATCGCGCTCCCCGTATTCGCCTTCTAACACACACGACACCGTAAGTGCACGTTGACTTCCGCTAAAAATATGCCGACAAATCTCAACGATTGTGCCACCAATTCCGTATTCCGTACAACCCTTTTGGTGATAAATTTCAAAACCAGTATCGCGTGCAATCTCCCCGATTGCTTTCAAATCAAGAGAATCGCCTAGCTTCTCCGCGCTATATTCGTTCACCGGTTTCCCGTAAATGGAAGAATGCGACCAAACAGGAAACTGCGAATCACCATGTTCACCTAAAATGAAGGCATCAATACTTTGCGCCGCAATATCAAGACGCTCCGCGAGTAGCCTCCGAAGCCGCGTTGTATCAAGCCATACACCAGTACCTAAAACGCGATTTTTAGGTAGCCCTGATAACTTCCAAACTTGATAGGTAATGATGTCACAAGGATTTGTAGCCACCAAAAAAATGCCATTAAAGCCTCCTTTCATCATTTCCGGAACAATACTCGCAACAATTTTCGATGTGCTTTTTTGCTCATCAAGCCGCGTTTGCCCTTCCTTTAAAGCACCTGCTGTCACCGTAATGACCGCAATATCCACATCTTTACAATCTTTTGCTTCACGTACAGAAATATCCATTTTTCCCGGAATAAACGCAGCCGCATCAGCCAAGTCTTTCCGATTTCCTTCCACACGATCTTGATTTATGTCAACTAAAATAAGCTCTTCAATAAAACGCTGATTCACAAAAGCGTGAGCCGCTGCAGTTCCAACGTTCCCCGCCCCAATAATCATAACTTTCCGTGGTTTCATTCGTTTACTTCCCTTCATTATTTCACTACGCTCTCTATTCTACAAAAAAAGTAGAAGCTTCCGCAACTTATTTTAAAAAGAAACGCAATAATTTTTCCCGATATTTCGAATTCGGATAACGAAATTTCATATCAAAAGCAGTCGTCTGCCGCAGCACACTTTTCTCGTGCGAAAACGTCCGAAAACTGGCTTCCCCGTGATAGTTCCCCGTGCCGCTATCACCCACACCCCCAAACGGCAAATAAGGCGTAGCAATGTGCATCAGCGTATCATTAATGCACACACCACCAGAAGATGTTTTAAAAAGAAACTTCCGCTCGATTTTTCGACTTGCAGTAAAAAGATAAAGCGCAAGCGGCTTAGGACGCTCACGAATAAACCGAATCGCATCTTCTGTCTCCGCAAAACGAATGAGTGGCAAAATCGGACCAAAAATTTCCTCCCGCATCACAGGACTATCCAAATCTGGCGCTTCCAAAAGGTACGGCGCCATTTTCAAATTCGCTTCATCGACGAATGCATCTGGCACATAGCTTTGAAGCCGTTTAAAATGCGCCTCGTTTACAATCCTTCCGTATGCTTCATTCATCAGAGGGTTTCCACCGTAAAGTTCCGTTATCGCTTCTCGAAGCTCCGCTTTAAATTCATCATAAATGTCGTCCTGAACTAAAACATAATCCGGTGCAATGCACGTTTGCCCAGCATTCACCCATTTTCCGAAAGCAATGCGTTTTGCAGCCAGCTTCATATTTGCATCGTTCATCACAACAAGCGGACTCTTTCCACCAAGTTCAAGCGTGACAGGAGTCAAATGATTCGCCGCTTTTTGCATCACAATTTTCCCAACGTGCGTCGAACCCGTAAAGAAAATATAGTCCATTTTTTGATCTAGCAATTCCGTCGTCACGTCCACGCCACCATTTACAACCGCAATGATTTCTTCACGAAAGCGCGATAAAACGTGCATCAGCACTTGTGCTGTATGAGGTGCGAGTTCCGATGGTTTTAAAATCACCGTATTCCCAGCTGCAATGGCCCCAATCAGTGGTGCGAGCGCTAATTGGTACGGGTAATTCCACGGGGCGACTACAAGCACCGTACCGTACGGCTCACGCTGAATAAACCCCTTGGAACCAACATGCGTCAAGCTCGTCTTCACTTTCTCGACACGCATCCATTTTTTCAAATGCTTTAAAGCAAAAGAAATCTCTTCATAAATAATCCCAATCTCTGTCATGTATGCCTCAGAATTGCTCTTCCCCAAGTCCTTTTCGAGTGCTTCCAAAAACAGTTTTTCGTTTTCTTTCAATAGCATCGCCAAATTTTCAAGCGTTGTTTTTCGGTGTAGAAAACGCTTCGTATGCCCCTCATCAAAATAAGCTTTTTGCCGCCCCATAATATCACTAATTTGCATGGTTTTCCCTCCTAAAAAAGGCGCCACATTTTGTCGGCACCTCTCTCGTTTAGTCGTTATTCGCGTTTGTATAAACTTCTTGCACATCATCATCGTCTTCTAAAATGCTAATCATCTTGTCAAATTCAGCGCGCTTATTTTCTGGAACTTCCTGATAAAGCGTAGGTTGCATCGTAAGTTCTGCCGCTTCAAATTTTAAGCCTGCCTGCTCCAACTCATCTTTCACCACCGTAAAATCCGCTGGCGCCGTAAAGACTTCAAACGCTTCATCACTCGTAATAATATCTTCAGCGCCCGCCTCAATCGCAAGTAGCATGAATTCATCTTCACTGAGGTCTAAATTTTCCCGCAGCACAACTAAGTAGCCTTTCCGATTAAACATATAAGCCACACTACCCGTTTCCCCTAAACTGCCGCCATTTTTATTGAAAGCAACGCGCACATTCGTCCCCGTACGGTTTTTATTATCCGTAAGCGCATGCACCAAAACAGCCACACCACCTGGACCATACCCTTCGTAGGAAATTTCGTCATAGTTTTCCCCCGCCTGATTGCCAGCCGCCTTTTGAATTGCGCGTTCCATATTATCATTTGGCATATTCGCCGCTTTCGCCTTATCCATAACAAGTCTGAGTGCAGGATTTAATGCGGGATCAGCTCCACTTTTCGCCGCCACATAAATTTCCTTGGCAAGCTTCTGAAAAACCTTCGCCCGTTTTGAATCCTGCGCATTTTTTCTTCCTTGAATATTCTTCCATTTTGAATGCCCCGCCATAATCCGCTCACTCCTTCATTAAAATTCTAACGTATTCAATCTAGCCATGCAAGTTTATAGGCAAAAGAAAAGCACCCAGATTTCTCCGAGTGCTCTTCTTTATTTCGCGTATTCAACCGCTCTTGTTTCCCGAATCACCGTTACTTTAATGTGTCCCGGATAATCAAGTTCTTCTTCAATACGTTTGCGAATATCTCTAGCTAGGCGATATGATGCTAAATCATCAATTTCGTCTGGCTCAACCATAATCCGAACTTCACGTCCAGCTTGAATGGCATACGATTTTTCAACACCCTCGTAAGATTCCGAAATTTCTTCCAGTTTTTCTAAACGACGGATGTAATTTTCAAGTGTTTCACTACGCGCGCCAGGTCTAGCAGCAGAAAGCGCATCCGCAGCAGCAACTAAAACAGCAATGACAGATGTCGGCTCAGTATCCCCGTGATGGGAAGCAATACTGTTAATGACAACATCATTTTCTTTGTATTTCGTCGCTAATTCGACACCAATTTCAACGTGACTACCTTCAATCTCATGGTCAATTGCTTTCCCAATATCATGAAGTAAGCCAGCGCGTTTTGCCAGTGTCACATCTTCACCAAGCTCCCCAGCTAAAATTCCAGCCAGTTTAGCAACTTCCAGTGAATGATTTAAAACATTTTGTCCGTAACTTGTACGGTAACGCAAACGACCTAAAATTTTAATTAAGTCTGGGTGAATCGAATGAATCCCAATTTCGAAAGTAGCTTGTTCCCCAACTTCACGGATGTGCTCATCCACTTCTTTACGTGCTTTGTCGACCATTTCTTCAATACGTGCCGGGTGAATTCGTCCATCTTGAACTAATTTTTCCAGTGCAATTCGCGCAATTTCACGGCGAACCGGATCAAAACCTGATAAAATTACAGCTTCTGGCGTATCATCGATAATTAAATCAATACCAGTTAGCGTTTCAAGCGTACGGATATTTCGTCCTTCACGACCAATAATTCGACCTTTCATTTCATCGTTTGGAAGTGTTACAACAGATACTGTCGTTTCAGCAACATGATCTGCCGCACATCGTTGAATGGCAAGTGATAAAATGTTTTTCGCTTTTTTGTCCGCTTCTTCCTTCGCCTTGCTTTCAGATTCCTTCACCATGATAGCTGTATCATGAGAAAGCTCCTCTTCTACTTGGTTAAGGATGACTTTTTTCGCTTCTTCTTTAGTGAGTGCGGAAATGCGTTCGAGCTCATCTTGCTCTTTTTGAATCATCTCATCAATTTTGCTTTCCTTCTCTTCAATATGTTGTTGTCGTTTACTGATATTCTCCTCTTTTTTCTCGAGTGTACCTTCTCTTTTACTTAAAGAAGTATCTTTACGGTCGAGGTTTTCCTCCCTTTGCAATAAGCGATTTTCTTGTTTCTGTAACTCTCCTCTTCGCCCACGAAGTTCATTTTCGATTTCAGTACGTACTCTATGGCTCTCTTCTTTTGCTTCTAGCAACGCTTCTTTTTTCGTTGTTTCCGCCTCTTTTTTAGCATCTTCAACGATTAATTCAGCTGTTCCACGAGCAGCAACCAGTTTCTTTTCAGAACTAGCTTTATAAATAAGTGAGCCGACAACCAAACCGACGATTAAGAAAAGCAAACCGGAGATGATTGCGACTACTACGCTCATCCTTACACCTCCTTCGCTATTCAGTTTTCGTTATCATTATGTCGGTGGCCAAAAATGATTGGCACAAAGTGTATTTTCTATCATTAGCTGGATAGACTCCAACTTTACTAAAAAGCAGTTTTATTTTCCATCATCACTCTTTAGCAAATGTAAAATATACAATCTAATTTTATATTTGAATATACGTATTGTCAAGGAAAGGGCAGAATAATACGAGAAAAAATACCTTTTCGCCTGTTTTATACAAAAAGCCTAGTTTATATTCAACTATAAACTAGGCTTTACTTTTATTTTATTCGTCTTCTAAAAGACTAAATTCTTCATCTGCATCTGGTGTACTAGCTTGTTCTGAACTCGCGTCAATGCCATACTCCGCACGAACACGCGTTGAAATTTCATCCCGAATTTCTGGATGCTCTTTTAAGAATTGTTTCGCGTTTTCACGACCTTGACCAATACGTTCCTCATTGTAGGAGTACCATGAACCGCTCTTATTGATTACATCTACTTCAGAAGCCATATCAACAAGTTCACCTTCACGAGAAATTCCTTCCCCGTACATGATATCTACTTCAGCCACTCGGAATGGTGGTGCCACCTTGTTTTTAACGACTTTAATTTTCGTTTTATTCCCAATCACTTCGGTTCCTTGTTTCAACTGTTCAGCGCGACGAACTTCTAAACGAATTGTCGAATAGAATTTCAATGCACGTCCACCTGGCGTTGTTTCTGGATTACCAAACATTACACCAACTTTTTCACGAATCTGGTTGATGAAAATCGCAATGGTTTTGGATTTATTAATAACACCTGATAATTTACGCAAAGCTTGCGACATCAAACGAGCTTGAAGACCTACATGGGCGTCCCCCATCTCCCCTTCAATTTCCGCGCGTGGAACTAATGCAGCAACGGAGTCAATAACTAACATATCTACTGCGCCACTTCTTACAAGTGCTTCTGCAATTTCAAGCGCTTGTTCACCTGTATCTGGTTGTGAAAGCAATAATTCATCGATATTGACACCTAAATTTTTCGCATATGTTGGATCTAAAGCATGTTCAGCATCAATAAAGGCAGCTGTTCCACCTTGTTTTTGCACTTCAGCAATGGCATGAAGGGCAACGGTCGTTTTACCAGAACTTTCTGGCCCGTAAGTTTCAATAATTCTTCCTCTAGGATACCCACCGACGCCTAAAGCAATATCAAGAGCTAATGAGCCGCTTGAAACAGTGGAAATATTTTGGTCACTATGTTCACCTAATTTCATAATAGAACCTTTACCAAATTGTTTTTCAATGGATTTTAAAGCTTGGTCTAAAGCAGCTTGACGATCGTTCACGTTATTGCCTCCTCTATATATCTCTCTTAGTCATATTTCTCAATTTGAAATTCTCTTAATTTAAATTCCTAAAGTAACTATACCTTATTTCAAATTAAGAATCAAGCAAAAAGCGAACATTTATTCGCATTTTTTAAAAATCGCTTTTTAACATTCTCACACAAGTATTATAACGCGTGCTATAGCTGTTCGTCCAACTCTTTTTTCAGCGCCGTTTCTTACTTTTTACAGTACTTCACAGCCTTTTCGCCTTAATCAAAAACCCATCTTTTCCGCTAAAAAGTGATTAATAATTTGAAATCCTTGTTTTACCGCACGATTTCGATTATGATTCCGATCTCGCCCAAAAACAAAAGAATATGTTTCCGTTTTGAAGCCTGCAACACTAAGGCCAATAAAAACTGTTCCTGGTAAGTGTCCATCTAATTCACCTGGTCCAGCTACGCCAGTAAAACTAATTCCCATTTTTGCATCACACAGCTTGCGTATATTTTCAGCCATCGCTTTCGCACATTCTGAACTTACTACGCCGTGTTCAGCAATAATATTTTCTGAAACACCAAGAACATCCTTTTTCATTTCAGTGCTGTATGTCACCATACCGCCTTTAAAAATATCCGATATACCTGTTGTAGCTCCTAATTCAGCTTGAAAAAGCCCTGCCGTTAAACTTTCGGCCGCAGAAATCGTTATTTTTTCTTTTAACAACTTCGAAATGACTACATCTGCAAGGGACGCCTCACCGTAACCATATAAAAATTCACCATCTCGTTTTAAAATTTCCTGCTCCGTTTCGAAAAGTAATTTATTCGCTTCTTCTTTTGTTGCGGCTGAAGCTGTAATTCGAATTTCAACTTCATTATCCGTTGCATATGTTGCGATAGTCGGGTTCGTCTGCTTCTCAATTAAATCATGTAAATCAGCAGCTAGTTTTGACTCGCCGATACCGAAAAAATGCATTATT
This sequence comes from Listeria sp. ILCC796, assembly GCF_900186175.1. Lineage (NCBI taxonomy): Bacteria > Bacillati > Bacillota > Bacilli > Caryophanales > Listeriaceae > Listeria > Listeria sp. ILCC796. The sequence continues at coordinate 145,729 of NZ_FYBV01000005.1, read as the reverse complement.
TTCGACTCTAAATGAACTGCTTCCCCTAGTGAACTTTTGAGGAGCGGTTTCGCATACTGCTGAAACATTGGCTTCATTTCCGACGGAGGTCCAGGCAGGAGCATATAATTTTTGTTTTCCAACTCGAAAAACATGCCCGCTGCAAACCCAAAGTCATTTTGTAAGACAGTGGAACCTTCAATGACTAGCGCCTGCAATTTATTGTTTTCCGTCATCGCCCGCTTGCTTGCGGCAAAGTAGTTCGTTATTTTATCTAGATGAAACGCATCCTCCACCAAATTTTTATGAAGATGACTCGCTAAAACTTGTTTCGTCAAATCGTCTTGCGTTGGCCCTAAGCCGCCAGTAAAAATAAGGAGGTCACTCCGCTTCTCAGCAATCGTAATGACTTCATGAAGGCGCTCAGGATTATCTCCTACCACCGTATGATGATAAACAAAAATGCCAACATTCGCTAACTCTTTGGATAAAAAAGCGGCGTTTGAGTTTACAATTTGACCCATTAAAATTTCTGTTCCGACCGCAATGATTTCTGCACGTACCATATCCACACCCCTTTTAATTTAACGAGAAAAAACAAAATACTTCCTCCAAAAATTGCTTGGCTGAAGTATTTCTGTTTGTTACATAGAGCCTTTGAAAACTCCACGATTTTTATAAAAATAGTCGATTCCCGACCAAACTGCGAAAAATGCGCAGACATATAGGAAAATCATATCGACGCGAATTCCCGTCCAAGCAAATGGGAAATTGTCTAAAAACATTAACGGAATTGCAATCATCTGTGTAAATGTTTTTATTTTTCCAAGTTGCCCAGCAGCAAGCACTTCGCCTCCCTCAACAAGAAGTAAACGCAAGCCTGTTACGGCAAGTTCACGGCTAATAATTAAAATGACAATCCAAGCTGGCGCGATATTCATTTCGACCAAAATGATAAATGCCGCTGTAACAAGTAGTTTGTCCGCCATTGGATCCGCAAATTTACCAAAATTGGTAATGAGATTGTATTTCCGAGCTAGGTGCCCATCAAACCAATCCGTTAGTGCCGCAACAACAAAAATGATTGTCGCAATTAAACTTGTTACAGGAATTGTAGAATCCAACCATTCAACATTTCCCCATGAAAATGGCACAACACAAATAATGACAAAAATCGGAATTAAAATAATACGTGCCACCGTGAGTTTATTAGGTAAATTCATTCTTCCATCTCCCATCTTTTACTATTATTCATAAAGAAAGTATAGGCAAGCAATCACCTATACCTCTTTTATGTTACTAATTAGATGTCGTTGAACTATTTGTACTGTCATCACTATTGTCTTGAAGTGTCACAGTTAATACTTGCTTCACTAGCGTTGGTGCAAGTTCGAGCGTTTCGCCGTTTATTTTAACAGTAGTTACAGGGGCATTACCAACAACAATCGAAATGGTTTTGTTTTCACCACCATCAATGGCTTCACTCTTTTCCCCGTCTTTTAAAATACCGTTATAAATGTTAGCGCCTGCTTCTGTAGAAACGCCTACCCAGCTATCGCCACCAGATGCTGATAATTCAATCGTTAGCTTATCCGCATTTGCGACTGTATACGTTGTTGCATTACCTTGTGTTTCACCTTTTGTAATCGTAACTTGTTTGTCTTCCTCTTTTTTCGCTTCTTCTTCTTTCTTCTTAGCATCAGCAGCTTTTTGCTCTTCTTCTTTTTTCTTCGCCTCATCATCACTATTAGTTGATTTTTTTGTCGAAGAACCGGTATCGTCCTGAACTTTAACCGTTTGATTATCGTTCGTCGAAGTCACCTGATCATCATTTGATTTATTGGCAAAAACAAAATACCAAATAATAAAGAGAATAAACAGGATAAAGAGCGCAATAAGCACTTTTGGTAAAATATCAAAAAAACGATTTCGCGTTGAAGCAGACCCGCCAACAGAATGCGTTGTAAGTGGCGCCGCCTTTTTTTGTGCCCTACTTTGCTCTTGGTTCACCACTTCTTGTTGCGAATAAGGAACTTCCGATTCGAATTCAGTAAATAATTCTGCGCTGTCTAAATCGACTGCTTCCGCATATTGTTTAATAAAAGCACGCGTATAAAATTTACCAGGCATAACCGAATAGTTGCCCTCTTCAATTGCAACTAAATATCTTTTTTGAATTTTAGTAATTTGCTGTAAATCATCCAAACTGAGTCCTTTTTCTCGACGTGCAGCTTTCAGTTTGTCGCCTAAATCAGTCAATATAAAACACCTACCATATTAAATCTTAATTTATCTATCACATGTTCCAGCCACCATTAACACCCAGAGTCTGTCCAGTAATATAATTATTTTCATCACTCAGCAAATAAGAAGCGGCATTTGCAACATCAACAGGTGTAGCAAGTCGTCCTAACGGAATTTCCTGCTTTAAGTCAGCCTTTTCACTTTCAGAAAAACGCTCTAGCATCGTCGTATCTACAGCGCCTGGTGTAATCGCATTGACGGTCGTTCCAGTATACGCTATTTCTTTGCTTAACGCTTTTACAAAAGCAAGCTGTGCACCTTTCATTGTTGAGTATACAACTTCCATTGCTGCTCCAACTTCTCCCCAAATAGAACTTATAAAAAGAATTTTGCCACACTCGCTCTTTTGTATTTTGGGTAAAAAAGTGCGAACTAAGCGGAGCGGCATTTCAACATGTATTTGATAAAGATGTTTCAATGATGCATCTGAACTATCCATAAAAAGTGTATATTCAGATTCCCCAGCAGCATGAACAAAAACATCAAGTTGAAAAATGGAGTCCACAATGTTTATTAAACTTTCAGGATTTCTAAAATCAGCTTGGATTGGAAAAATATCGACTTGCGAATTAGCAAATTCAGCCATAATTTCTTTAATACTTTCGAAATTCTTGTGATAATGCAAATAAAGATGGAAACCATCCTTTGCAAGACGCCTCGCAATTGCTTGTCCAATTTCACCACTTGCTCCAGTTATAAAAGCATATTTATATGTTTTATCCATTTTAAAACTCCCTGAAAACCTATTAAATTCATAATAGCATGACTTCGTTTATAATACCATTTTTTCGTTGAGTTTGCTCATAAAAACTTGAGATTTTATACTTTTCTTTAATTTTGTTCAGGTAAAAGGGTGAAAGTTGTAATTTTATCCTCATCAGCCAGAGATTGGATAAAAGAATCGATGTCCGATTTAGTCACCGCTTCAAGTGCTTCTGGAATATCAAATAATGAGGCATCTTCTAAAATATATTGACTAAACTGATTGGCAATAAATTCAGGTGAATTAAGCGATCTCAAAAATTGCCCGATTTTTTTACGCTTAACAAGTTCTATCGTTTCTGCTGATACACCTTCTTTGGCGCTTTTAAAAATAGCGTCTTGAATCGCTTTTGACTGTGCATCAGGGTCCTCGGCATCCCCACCAATAATCACAAACGAAAAGCTGTCTTGTAGCGAATAATCAAACCCAAATGTGTCATCAATGACGCCCGCATTGTAAAGGTTTAAATAGTTTTCTGATGTTGTTCCAAATAAAATTTCTAGCGCAATATCCGCCGTCATTTCATGTTTAACTGCTTCAAAACCACGCAATAACCCGATATCCTCTTTCACGCCCACTAAAACTTTCGCTACTTGCACAGGAAATGATACATTTCTATGCTTCATAGCCACTTGTTTTTGTTCGTTCGGGAAAGAACGTTTTATTTCAGCTGGCGGAGCAAACGATTTTTCACTTTGATTTTTACGAATGTCTGCCATCATTTCCTCTGGCTCAAGTTGTCCGACAACAAATAACACCATATTGCTTGGATGATAAAACGTGTGGTAGCAAAGATATAGCAAATCTTTGTCGATTTCCGCGATGGATTCAACCGTTCCCGCAATGTCAATTTTAACTGGATGCTCTTTATACATATTTTCAATTACGCCGAAATAAGCGCGAAAGTCAGCATCATCGTCATACATTCGAATTTCCTGACCGATAATTCCTTTTTCCTTCTCAACCGTTTCTTTTGTAAAGTAAGGTTCTTGTACAAAATTAAGTAGTGTTTCTAAGTTTTCCGGAATGTTTGATGTCCCCGAAAACAGGTAAGCGGTTCTAGTAAAAGATGTAAAGGCATTTGTAAAAGCCCCTTTTTCCCCGAATTTAAAGAAGATATCGCCTTCCTCTTTTTCAAACATCTTATGCTCTAAAAAGTGAGCAATACCGTCTGGAACATGTTTCATTTCCGTTTCGCCAAGTGGAACAAAGGTATTATCAATCGAACCGTAATTCGTTGTAAAAATCGCAAATGTTTTACTGAATCCTTTTTTGGGCAGCAAGTACACTTTCAAACCATTATCAAGCTGTTCATGATAAACGCTTTCGCCAACTTGTTTAAAATCGATTTTTTCCATCAAACTCACTCACCTTTCTCCAAGAAATAAATCGTATCTTCTTGAATTTTTTGTATCGCGGCAACAACTTCTGCTTTTGTCGTCGCTCTAATTTTTCGGATCCAATTTTCAAGCGTTAAATCGCTCTTTTTAAGCACGTTACTATACGCCAGCTCAATTAGTCCTTGGGCGCCGTCACTTGTTTCAAGCAATTGGTTGATATACAATTCTTTTGTTTGCTCAAGCTCTTCTTCCGTAAAATCTCCAGCTTTCATTGCGGCGACTTGTTCTTTAATAATCGTCATTGCTTGTTCGCGATTTTTTTCGTCAATGCCTGCTGAAATGAGCATAAATCCTTTAAAGGAATCTACTCGGCTAGAGGCATAATACGCCAGACTCGCTTTTTCACGGACATTGATAAAAATTTTCGAATTCGCGTAGCCACCCAATAAGCCGTTTGCAATTTGCAGTGGGACAAAATCAGGGTCACCGAATAAAACGCCCGTATGGTAGCCTAACACGAGCTTTGCTTGGTTGATGGGTTGGTTTTCGGTAATCAAACGTTCAGCAGTTGCTGGTTTTGACGGGACAACCGTTAGCTCTTTCATTTCGCGTTCACTAAAACCTAATTTTTTCACAAAAGGAGCTACTTCATCACGTGACAAATTACCACATATGAACAGTTCAATCGTATCTTCGCGAAGAAATTCTTGATAATAAGAATAAAGATTTTCTGCGGTGATACCCTCAAGCTCTGAAAGAATGCCCGCAGCCGGATATTGAAAAACGTCATCTGCGAACATTTCCTCGATAAGGCGCATATTCGCATAACGAATTTTATCGTCATAAACGCTCTCAAGTCGACTCTTCAAGTTCACTTTTTCCCGAGCAAACGTTTCTACATCAAAAGCTTTTTCAGACACATTTGGGTTGAAAAACACTTCGTTTAAAAAAGCAAACGCATCGGCTAAAAGTTGTTCTCCTTCTGGCACAAGCTGCCCGTCCACCATATCTAAGACAGCCGTAATGATATGCTCATTGCCTTTTTTCTCGACCGAAGTAAAAAAATTGGCGCCGTACAAATAAGCAAGCCGCCGCCTAAAGGTCGTTTGCGTTTTATATGTAGCATTATTCGTTTCAAGCATCATAGCAAGAAGCGATCGTTTCGTAATTGTTTCACGTTTTAACGGCGAACGAAACTTAAATACAATACGATTTGATTTAAATTTTCCCGTTTGAATAAATGTTGTATGTATTGTTCCTAATTTTTCTTGATAATAATCCATATTGAAGGCTCCTTCCGATTTTACCCTACCCCTCATTTTAGCGTAACTGCTGCGGAAGTACAATTCTAAAAGCTGAGCCTCTGCAAAATGCAGAGGCTCAGCTTGTGCGCATATTTATAAGGGTATTATTTTCCTTTAATGTAATTGATGCCGTCTGCTTTTGGCGCTTCTGCTTTACCAATGAAGCCGACAAGTGCCAAGATTGTTAAGACGTAAGGTGCAATTTGTAAATAGATATCTGGGATTTCTTTGAAGAATGGCAATGAGCCTCCCGTGATGGCAAGACATTGTGCAAATCCAAAGAAAATAGCAGCGCCCATTGCGCCAAGCGGATTCCATTTACCAAAGATCATGGCAGCTAGCGCCATGTAACCTTGTCCTGAAATTGTTGCATGACCGAAGTCTAACGTAAAGGACTGTGCGTATACAGCACCACCTAGGCCACCTAAAATACCAGAAATAATCACACCTTGATAACGCATGAAGCGTACTTTTATCCCCATCGTGTCAGCCGCAAGCGGATGCTCCCCAACCGAACGAAGACGAAGTCCAAAACGTGTTTTATAAATGATGAACCAAGAGAGTATTGCGAATAAAATCGCCACATAACTCATAACTGGCACATTCATGAAGAAAATTTCACCAATGAATGGAATATCTTTTAAACCAGGAATATCCGGTTTCCCAAAATAATAGGTGATTTGATCCGTTTGACCTTTATCATAAATGACTTTTACGAGAAAAAGTGAAAGTCCTGTAGCTAAAAAGTTAATCGCTACACCCGAAATAACATGATCAGCACGGAAATTAATCGTTGCAACTGCATGGACAAGGGAAAATATCCCACCAACAAGCATCGCTGCAATTAGTGATATCCACGGAGTTAACGCACCAAAGACATCTTGAAAAGTAAGGTTAAAGACGATTGCCGAGAATGCACCCATGACCATCATACCTTCTAGCCCGATGTTAACGACACCGCCTCGTTCAGAATAAACGCCGCCAAGTGCTGTGAAAATTAGTGGTCCTGCCATGAGTAACGTACTGGAAACTATCGTTGCTAAAATCGCAGTCATTCTGCTTTCGCCCCTTTCTTAAATTTCGCCATCGTCCAACGAATGATATAACTAGATGCTACAAAGAAAATAATAAGGGCGATGATGACATTAACTAATTCATTTGGAACTCCTGCAACAGCTGGCATATTGAGCGCACCAATTTTAAGGGCACCAAATAGTAAAGCCGCGAAGATAATTCCAATCGGAGAGCTTCCGCCGAGTAGGGCTACGGCGATTCCGTCAAAGCCGATACCAGGCGAGGCACTCAGGACGTATGCATTTCCATATGTACCAAGGCCTTCCATAACGCCGCCAAGTCCTGCTAGACCACCTGCAATGACCATTGACATAACGATTGTTTTCTTAACGCTCATTCCGGCATACTGGGAAGCGTTTTCGTTAAAACCAACTGCTTCAATTTCATAACCAAATGTTGTTTTATTTAGCATCAGCCAAATAATTAAAGCGAAGCCAAGTGCAATTAAAATCCCCCAGTGCAAGGTCGAATATTGTGTGATTTCTTGCAAGAACGCGGATTGTAGCGAAGCACTTTCGCCAACAGTTTTGGTTTTATCAAGCCCATCGGTTAAGAGATTTTGAACGACATAGTTGAAAATATAAAGCGCCGTATAGTTAAGCATGATAGTTACAATAACTTCATTTACGCGCAAAGTTGCTTTTAATATCCCTGGAATGAACGCCCAAAATGCGCCAAAAAGGATACCGGCAATAACGGCTAGTGGCAAATGAATCCATTTCGTTAAGCCGTCAAATTGTAGCGCGACGATAATCGATCCTAGCCAGCCCATAAGCATTTGCCCTTCTGCTCCGATATTGAAAAGCCCTGCTTTAAACGCAACCGCTACTGAAAGCCCGACTAAAATGTAAGGCGTCGATTGACGAATGGTTTCACCAATGTAGTAAGGTTGACCGACAACGCCGTCAATCAGAGCGGAATAACCAGCAATTGGATCATAGCCAAAAACAAGCATGATGATAGCTCCGGAGATGAGTCCCAAAATAACGGCAGTCACGGGAATAACAAGTGCATTTAACATACTTTTGACTTTACTCATGAACTTCTTCCTCCGTTTCTGCCTTTACTTTCGAGCCAGCCATTAAGAGTCCTAGTTCTTGTTCCGTTGTTTCTTCTGGCTTCACGATAGCTACGATTTTGCCTTCGTAAATAACCGCGATTCGGTCACTCACATTCATAATTTCATCAAGTTCAAACGACATTAAAAGAACCGCTTTTCCTTTATCGCGCTGCTCAATCAAGCGACGGTGAATAAACTCGATTGCCCCAACATCTAACCCACGTGTTGGTTGAGCCGCAATAAGAAAATCAGGGTCGCGACTTACTTCCCGAGCTATAATCGCTTTTTGTTGATTCCCCCCTGAAAGGGCTTTTGCTGCCACGTATTCGCTACTTGCGCGCACATCATATTCTTCAATTAAACCACGCGCAAAATCATACATCGCTTTATGATTTAAAAAGCCTTTACTTGAGATTGGTTTCTTATAATACGTTTGAAGCGCAATATTTTCGCCTAAACTCATCTCGAGCACTAAACCATGTTTATGGCGATCCTCTGGAATATGTCCTAACCCAGATTCTGTAATTTTACGCGGTTTATTGTTTTCAATAGATTGTCCGTTTAATTTAATCGTGCCTGCCGAAACTTTTGTCAAACCGCTAATGGCTTGAATCAATTCACTTTGTCCATTTCCATCTACACCAGCAATCCCAACAATTTCTCCTGCACGAACAGACAAGTTTAAACCACGGACGCTTTCAACGCCTCGTGCTTCTTTTACTACTAAGTCTTTCACTTCAAGAACATCTTTACCGGGAGTAGCTGGTTTTTTCTCCGTTGTAAAGACGACTTCACGACCAACCATCATATTCGCTAGTTCTTGTGGATTTGTTTCGGAAACATTAACAGTTCCCATTCCTTTACCACGTCGAATAACAGTGACACGGTCACATACATCCATAATTTCTTTTAATTTGTGCGTAATTAAAATAATCGATTTCCCTTCTTTAATTAAAGCGCGCATAATTTGAATGAGCTCTTTAATTTCTTGCGGCGTAAGCACCGCTGTTGGTTCATCAAAAATTAAAATATCTGCACCACGATAAAGTGTTTTTAGAATTTCAACACGTTGCTGCATTCCAATTGAGATATCTCGTACAACGGCATGCGGATCTACACGTAAACCATAACGATCAGAAATTTCTTGAATTTCTTGAATGGCCTTTTTCTGTTCAATGACGCCAAATTTATTAGGTTCTTTACCTAAAATAATATTTTCTGCCACTGTGAATTTGTCGACAAGCATAAAGTGTTGGTGGACCATTCCAATACCGAGATCATTAGCTTTATTTGGGCTATGAATATCTTCTTTTTGACCTCTTACGCGAATTTCACCACCATCTGGTTCATACAAACCGAATAGTACGTTCATTAGTGTCGACTTTCCTGCGCCATTTTCACCTAACAAAGCATGGATCTCTCCCTGCTTTAACTGTAAGGTAATGTTATCGTTAGCTACAAATCCAGAAAACTCCTTTCTGATTCCTAACATTTCAATAACATAATCCACATTCTCACTCCCTTTATCCGCTTCTTCAAAACGGAAAAACAGCCACTCGCGCATTTCTCACGAAAGACGCCGCCTCTCCCCGATCAGTCTAAAAGCGATTCTCGAGTTTTTTATCCGTTTATATCAATGCACTTTTCTGTAAAAATATGTATGTACGATAAATCCTAGTATCAATAAAAAAGGCATCACTTTATTTTATTTCTATTTGCTTTCCAATGCAATCATAATTTATAAAAAAACAAAAATATCTTTTGGGTTTCTTAGTAAAAGGGTTTACCTATCACTAGAAAGCGGTTTCATTTAGAAATTGAATGACAGGCCGCCAGTGGAGGCGGCCTTGCCAGTCTTTATTTCATCACGGTTTTTCTGGAACTTTAATTTCACCATCAACAATTTTTTGCTTATATTCGTCAACTTTTTTCAGAATATCAGCAGAAATATTTTCTTGATGTGGAGATAGTCCAACAGCATCCTTATCTAAACCATATTCGATTTTCTCGCCGCCAGGGAAATCCCCTGCTTTAGCACGAGTAGATAAGTCTTTAACAGCGATATCAACACGTTTAATTTCAGAAGTTAAAGTAACATTGTACTCTTTACCATCGTTTGCTTTAACTTTTCCTTCGTCCCATTGGTCACGGTCAACACCGATTACCCAAACAGCACGGCTAGGATCTTTTTTCTTCAAGTTTTTCGCTTCTGCAAACACACCGTTACCAGTGCCGCCAGCAGCATGGAAGATAACATCTACGCCGCTTGAATACATTGTCGAAGCAATTTGTTGTCCTTTATCTGCTTTTGCAAAATCATTTGCATATTGAACATCAATTTTCGCATCAGGATTTACAGCTTTTACACCTTCAGTGAAACCAGCTTCAAAACGGTCAATAACTTCACCCTTAACACCGCCGACAAAACCAACTTTATCAGTCTTCGTAGTAAGTCCAGCTACTACACCAACTAAGAAAGATCCATCATTGTCTTTAAATCCGATACTTACAACATTATCACGATCATCAATGTTATCATCGACAATAGCAAAGTGATTATCTGGATTTTGCTTAGAAACTGTTTCAATCGCTTCTTTTAATTTGTAACCAATACCGAAAATTAAATCATAATCAGAACGAACAGCTGTGTTTAAGTTTGTTTTGTAATCAGCTTCAGATGCAGATTGCAAGTAGTTATAGCCATCTGTACCTTTTTTCATGTCGTTATCTTTACCGAACGCTTGAAGACCTTCCCAAGCTGATTGGTTAAATGAACGATCATCTACACCGCCAGTATCAGTAACCATAGCAACAGTGAAGTTTTTATCACTATCTTTGCTACCTCCGCTTTTACTATCCGAATCATTCGAACCACAAGCTCCCAAAACTAAAGCAGAAGCTAAAACTGTTGTTAGTGCTAAAGCAAATGTACGCTTTTTCACCTGCAAACCCCTCCCAAGAGATAAAATGTCAGCTAGATTTAACGGTTTACTACGAACATTCGTATCTTTTTAGGATATGTAAGTTCCCTTTTTGCTAAAAACGAAAATTCTTTGTAAACGTATACCTCTAACTGTTTTTAATATACCATGTTCTGCCTTAGAAATAAACAATGAAAGTCACATTTTTTAAATACAAGTAAATTCCGAAAATTTATTTTTATTCTAAACCCGTTCACTTAGTAAGCGTTTACATTTATTTCTAAAGAAAAACCAGTTCAAAAAATGAGCTGGTTTTCGTTATTATTCTTCCCCTTCAATTCGTTCAACGTTCACTCGGCGGGGTTTACTACCTTCATGTGGACCGACTACTCCGCGTTGCTCCATCTCGTCAACGAGTCTAGCAGCCCGGTTATAGCCAATTCTGAATTTCCGTTGTAACATCGAAACAGAAGCGGTTTGCATCTCTATGACAAGCTGGACGGCTTCATTGTAAAGTTCATCTTCACTTTCTTCTGCTACATCAGGCACATCATCTGGAATCATTTCTTCGTTATACTGCGCTTTTTGTTGCGCAATCACGAAATTCACCACTTTTTCTACTTCTTCATCGGATAAAAACGCACCTTGTACACGTGTTGGCTTACTTGAACCTACAGGTAAGAACAACATATCACCACGGCCTAGTAACTTCTCAGCGCCTCCCATGTCTAGAATTGTTCGCGAATCCGTTGCGCTAGAAACCGCAAAAGCAATGCGTGAAGGAATATTTGCTTTAATTACACCCGTTATGACATCTACAGAAGGACGTTGCGTTGCAATAATGAGGTGGATACCAGCGGCACGCGCCATTTGGGCGAGTCTCGTAATGGCATCTTCCACATCATTTGAAGCAACCATCATTAAATCAGCAAGCTCATCGACAATGACGACAATAAATGGCAATTCTGCTTGTTTTTCTTCATTTTCTTCGTTATGGCGGCGAACATGTTCATTATATCCTTCCATGTTTCGTGTCCCAGTATGTGAGAACAAATCATAGCGTCGTTCCATTTCAGCGACTACTTTTTGCAAGGCTTGTGCCGCTTTTTTCGGATTGGTTACGACAGGTGCTAATAAGTGTGGAATGCCATTATATACATTTAGCTCGACCATTTTAGGGTCAATCATCATCATTTTCACTTCATGCGGCTTGGCACGGAGTAAAATACTTGTGATGATGCCATTAATACAAACTGATTTCCCGCTACCTGTTGAACCTGCAACGAGTAGATGAGGCATTTTGTTTAAATGGGCTAACGTTGCCTCGCCGGAAATATCACGCCCGAGCGCAATTTGGAGTTTATCTTCAGGTTTATTTTGGCTGTTATTCTCAAGCACTTCACGCAATGTGACGACTGCCACATTTTGGTTGGCAACTTCAATACCAATAGCCGATTTCCCTGGAATTGGTGCCTCGATACGGATATCTTTCGCTGCAAGGGCAAGCGCAATATCGTCGTTTAGCGAAACAATTCGGCTTACTTTCACACCAACTGCGGGTTGCACTTCATATTTGGTAACAGCGGGTCCTAAATGCACCTGTGTTATTTTCGCCTTTACACCGAAACTTTCAAATGTTTCTTCCAGTTTCCTAGCATTCGCTTTAATTTGGTCATACTCCGCAGATTGATCGGTCGGCTTAGCTTCTACCAATAAATCAAGAGAAGGCAATTGATAGATTTCATTTTCAAAAGACTCTTGTTCAAATTTCAATTCAGCTTGAACAACTTCCTCTTTTTTCTCCTCCGCGATAGTTTCTACAACAGGTTCTGGAGCTTGATTTTGGCTGAAATTAGAAATAATCGGTGGCAATTTTTCTTCGACGTTTTCTTTTTTAGGTTCCTCAGCTAGTTCTTTTGGTAATTCATTTTCTTTTGGTAATTCATTTTCTTTTGCTAGCTGTTTTTGCTCGCGCTCAGCTTTTCTTTCTTTGCTTTTTTCATTCCAAGCTTTGCATTTTTGGACGACGAAAGTTACCGCTTGTTTGACTTTTTCTTTCACAACAGCAAGCGGAACTCCAGAGGCAAAACACAAACCTACGAAGACAAGAATAAGTCCGATTATATTTGTTCCTACTTTAGACACGAGAAAATAAGTAATCGAGGACACGAAAGCCCCAATCATTCCGCCCCCAACGGTTAGGACAGTGCTTGGGTGAATGAGGTTTGTGAACGCAACTTCCCAAGAATATTCCAAAAACGCTCTGTCTGCTGGAAGGTTTTGCGCGATAAAAGTCATATGTAAAAGGGTTGCGAGTCCGATAAATATTAAGTAAATGCCAATGAGTCTTTTCGAAAACATTTTCGGTCGCACGCGTTTAATCATCAAATAGCCACCGAGAATAACAAGGCCAATTAGCAGGCCATAGCTAAGCGAGCCAACTAATAGTTCGCCGAGCGCGTAGACGTGTTGGCCGATAAACCCTAATTTGAATATACCAACGAGTCCTAATGCAATTAAAATAAGACCTGTAATTTCGAAACGAAAAATAGGATTATTTTTTTTCTTTGAACGCGAATTTGTTCGTTTGCGCGTCGCCGTTTTTTTCTTTTGAGTTGCCAATATTTTCCCCACCTTATTCTCAGTTTCTCATGAAAATCCTGCTTTATTATAACATATTTCAACTTCGCTTGACTCATTCAAAAGTCCTATTTACCAAACAAATGTACGTAAAAAACCGCAACACTTAATGGAAAAGTCGCGGTTTTCTTGTTACAATTCGGCACCACTTTGAATAATTTTATTGACAATGCCGTATTCAATCGCTGCATTAGCAGAAAGCCAAAAATTACGATTGGTGTCTTTTGCAATTTTGTCAAGCGGTTGTCCAGTTGCTTCGCTAATCATACGGTTAATTCGTTCACGCATTCTAATAATTTCACGCGCTTCAATTTCGATTTCGCTATTTTGACCTTGCCCCCCACCAAGAGGCTGATGAATCATGTAATGCGTGTTCGGCAAGCTAAAACGATTTTTCTTTTTAGCTGCTAAATAAATTGTGATGCCTGGACTAGCCACCCAGCCAGTGCCGATAATACGGACTTCCGGTTTGACAAAACGTATCATATCATGAATTGTATCTCCTGCTTCAATATGGCCACCTAGGCTATTAATAAAGATTGTAATCGGATTATCATTCAAAGATTCTAAAAGCAACAACTGACTAAAAACTTCTTTGGCTAAATCTTGATTAATTTCGCCGTATATTAAAATGGTCCGATTATCAATCATTTTTCGTGTTAATAAATGATTAATGTCTTGGTTTCTGTCTACTTCCATTCTGCACTCCTCTTCAAAACAATTTATTTGTTCATTGTACCTTTTTGAGCAAACAAGTTCAAAAGATATGTGTAGTAGACTATAGAAAACTTCAAAATAAAACGCAAGCACACCTTCCACAGACAATGAACGAGAGAATTTGCGTGCATTGAACTAACAGTTTCCCCGAGGCCAGAAATCCGAAATTTGCTGTTTGTCAGAGTTCGGTGCATTTTATAAATGCGGCGTCCGTTTCGGTCTCATTTTACCGCCGCGGACTTCTGACATACTTCCGCCAACTGCCAAAAAGGCCTCTGGATCAATGTCGTCTAAAATCGCTTTTAATTTGACTTCTTCAAACCGAGAAATAATAACAAAAATCACTTTGCCCGTATGGCCTGAATAACCGCCAGTAGAATCAAGATAGGTCACACTTTTGCCAATTTGCTCCATAATTTCAAGCCCAATTTCTTCATAGTACTTGCTGATAATAAAAGCACTTTTTGATTCGTCCATTCCTTGAATGACAATATCAATGACTTTATACGCTAAAAAGTATGTAATGAGAGAATACATCGCTCTATCCCAATTAAAAGCAAATCCTGCTACACAAAAAATAATAATATTGATGACCATAATGATTTGTCCTGTAGAAAAAGGCGTTTTACCATTAATGATGATGGAAACAATTTCCGTCCCGTCAAGCGCCCCTCCGTTACGAATTACAAGTCCCACGCCTAGTCCAAGCGTCACACCGCCAAAAACAGTTGCGAGCAGTAAATCATCTGTTACAGGTTCAAAATCATGCAGTAAAAGTGTCACAATAGACATGACCGCAATGCCATACAATGTGAATAAAGCAAATACTTTACCAATATGCCGGTAACCGAGAATAAAGAAAGGAATATTTAAAACAAAGGTTAATATACCTAGAGGAAGCGGCGAAAGTTGCGAGATAATAATGGAAATCCCCACTACGCCACCATCTAAAATTTGATTATTTACGAGGAAAAGTTCAAGGCCGACACCCATTAATATTGCGCCGACAGTAATAATAAAAATTTTATAGAACAGCCACTTTATTTTTTTACGCCTACGAATCTTCACTTCTCGTAATGCTTGTTCTTCTAAAAAATCCGAGTTTACTTGCAAAGCCATCACTTCCTGTTTTCCGCATTTTATCTCTTTTTAGTATAGCATAGCCACTTTTAAGTTGTATAGAAACTTCATTTGGTGAAGTACTTTTACACTTGCCGAATTCTCCTTACTTATAGTAAGATAAAAGGTGCGCAACTTGTGGAGAATAGCATAACAATGCGTATCTTTTCACATAATAAATTAATAAAATAAGGGTGATAAAAAATGAGTGACTATCAAGTGTTGTTATACTACAAATACACGACAATTGATGATCCTGAAACATTTGCAAAACAGCATAGTGCTTTTTGTAAAGAAATTGGATTAAAAGGAAGAATTTTAGTAGCGACCGAAGGGATTAACGGAACAGTTTCAGGCACAAAAGAAGCTGCCAAGCAATATATGGAGCATATGCATGCCGACGCTCGCTTCCAGGATATGGTTTTTAAAATAGATGAAACCGACAAACATGCCTTTAAAAAAATGCATGTCCGGCCTCGTACGGAAATTGTATCGCTTCATTTAGAAGATGATGTAAACCCTCTCGAAGTAACGGGAAACTACATGGCACCTGAAGAATTTCGCGAAGCTCTAAAAGATCCAGACACGGTTGTCCTAGATGCAAGAAATGATTATGAATTTGATTTGGGACACTTTCGCGGTGCCATTCGTCCAGATATTAAAGCATTCCGCGACTTACCAGAATGGGTAGAAGAAAATCGCGAACAATTTGATGGTAAAAAAATCGTTACTTACTGTACAGGCGGAATTCGTTGTGAAAAATTTTCTGGCTGGCTGAAAACGGCAGGATTTGAAGACGTTTCGCAACTCCACGGCGGTATTGCCACATACGGCAAAAACGAAAATACAAAAGGCGATTTATGGGACGGCATGATGTATGTGTTTGATGAACGTATTTCTGTACCTATCAACCGTGTTGAACACCGAGTTGTTGGCCGTGACCATTTTGACGGGACACCGTGCGAACGCTATATTAACTGCGCGAATCCTTATTGCAACAAGCAAATTCTTGCTTCAGAAGAAAATGATGAAAAATATTTGCACAGTTGTTCTCATGAATGCCGCGTTCATCCTGAAAACCTCTATGTAAAAAATAACCACCTTTCTCAAGAAGACCTAGAAACTCGCCTTCTTGCAATTGGCGAAACGTTATCAAAATCCATTCGTTAAATGGAAAAAGCAAAAATGCGTCTTTGCATTTTTGCTTTTTATTTTGCCAACTTCTGAAAATCAATTCCTCGTGCCATACAAAAATCTTGCAACTCACCCTTCACAATGAGCGGCGTGCCAGAAATTTCAAGCATATTTTTAGCGTCAGCAAGCACGAATAAAGCCGCCAAATTTTCTTTAAAAAGTCTCAGCTTCTGAATAGTTGCCCCCTTCCCTTCTTTTTTCAAAGAATGAAGAACAAGGCCAGCGATACCAGCAGCTTTTGCACCTAAAATAAAACTTTTCATCATATCAAGTGGCGTTTTGATTCCTCCCGACGCGATAAATTCCATGTCGCTAAACTCTGGTCGCTTAACATCAAGCAAAGACTCTGCCGTTGTTAACCCCCACTCTTGCATAAAATCATAACCTTGATCTCGTCTTCGGTCATTTTCAATTTCTGCAAAATTAGTTCCACCACGTCCGCCAAGATCCACAGTTTGAACCCCAAGTTCTTTTAAAAGCCGAACCGTTTCAAAGCGCATACCAAAGCCGACTTCTTTGACGATAATCGGGATATTTATTTGTTCCGTATATTTTTTTATCGCCTCTGCCCAGTGCGCAAAATGACGGTCACCTTCACGCATCACGAGCTCTTGCGCCGGATTAATATGAATTTGTAATATATTTGCTTCTAACATTTCGATGGCACGCTTCGCTTTTTCAACGGAAACTTCCGGGCTTACATTTGCAAATAAAATGCCGTTTGGGTGTGTCTTCCTGACAATTTCATAGGTGGGAATTAAATCCGGATTTGAAAGAGCAGCAGACTGTGAACCGACAGCCATCGCAAGGCCGGCTTCACGTGCGATTTCGGCTAAATCTTGATTGATATTTTTCGTGTGTGCACTGCCACCTGTCATAGCGTTAATATAGAAAGGGACATCAAACGTGTGCCCTGCAAATTGTGTTTGTAGTGAAACGTCTTGTACGTCTAAGCGAGGAAGTGACGTTCCTAAGATTTGTAAATCTCGAAAAACATATTCCGTTCGCTCATAGTTTTTTAAAGCAAGCGTCACATGTTCGTCTTTTCTGCGTTCTCTAAGCAGCGCTTCTTTTTTATCCAATTTCTTCCCCACTTTCTTCATTTGAAAACTTGACTTCAAACGGGCTAATCTCGCTAAACCATTTTGCTTTTTCCCCTTCTGTCGGGGTGTAAACGGCATTATTCTCCATTAAAATTAAACCGTGAAATGTCTGAATATCGTCCTCACAGTCCTCGCAGTAGGCAATCTCATCTTCATTCCAAACTGCGAAGAGAACGTCTTTTTTTAACGCTTGATGCGGATAATCTAAAATGAGTTGTTGGGCGATTTCGCGATATTTTGAGAAGGCTTCTTCTTTCTTCTCAAAAGTAAAACTTGAAACGATATTTTCTTCCCATTCTTCAAAAAACCACCATGGTTCGTAGTCACCTGTTGTTAAAAGCACTTTCCATTCAGTCATTTGAAAACATCTCCCACACTACAGAATAGTTAAATTATAGCAATTGGACTGCGGAAAGTAAATTTTTGAAACTCGGGAGAAAAAGCGCTAAACTAAGATGTAAAGGATAAATGAAGGGTGTGTATCAGGATGGCAATTGAAACAGCAATTATTCGCGTTACTGGCTTTGTGCAAGGTGTTGGCTTTCGCTATACGACAAAACATGTGGCCTATAAATATGATGTTTGCGGGACTGTAAAAAATTTAGATGATGGTTCTGTTGAAATTGCGGCGCGTGCGGAAAGTGACAAGCTTGAAAAATTTATTGAGGCTGTAAAAAAAGGCCCCTCGCCTAGTGCGCGCATTCAAGAAGTTTTCATCTACAAAGGCGCTCCTGTTCCTGAAACGAAAACTTTTGATATCGTTTACTAAAATGAGGGCTTGAATTCCAGTACTATTTGAATTATAGTTAAGGAATGAACCGGGAAAGGAGCTGATGCGCGTCGTGACAATTCTTGTTCAAATGTTTTCAGAGCCAGAGTATGTATCACTTACTGTGACATTTTTACTTATGCTTGCGCTATTTCGTTTTTGGCCAGTTATCACACTGTTTAAACCTAAAATGTTATCGCGCGCTGAAGCAATCCATGTTTCTCATTTAACGATTGATAGGCGAATAGAAATGGTCAATGAGCATGTTAGTTTCGTCGTTAATTGGATTGTTGCTACTTTGAAAAAAAGTCAGTCCGATGACGAAGAAAGCCATCGTTCTTAATCTTTCAAGCAGAATGAACTTTTAGGAGGAAATAAGAACAGTGAAGAAGAAAAAAATTATACTCATTAGCATGCTTGCGGTGGCGCTACTCGTCCTTTCTGGATGTAGCATGGATCCATCACAAAATCAGGACGGCTTTTTCTATACGTATTTAATTGCACCACTTGTTTGGTTTATTCAGTTTGTGGCATCATTCTTTAACGATAATTACGGGATTTCTATCATTATTACAACTCTTATTATCCGGGCCATTATCATGCCGCTAAACTTGCGTACAGCGAAAGCACAAATGTCCATGCAGTCCAAAATGGCTGTTGCGAAACCTGAAATTGATGATATTCAAGCGCGCTTAAAACGTGCGGCAACAAAAGAAGAACAATCAAAAATTCAACAAGAAATGATGACCGTCTATAAAAAATATGATATTAATCCGATGCAAATGGGTTGTTTGCCACTTCTCATTCAAATGCCGATTTTAATGGCGTTTTACTATGCTATTCGTGGATCAGAAGAAATCGCAAGCCACACTTTCTTATGGTTTAATTTGGGCTCACCAGACACGATTCTAGCTATTATAGCCGGGCTCGTCTATCTTGGTCAATATTTTATTTCAATGATTGGTTATACTCCTGAACAGAAAAAACAAATGCGTATCATGGGATTACTATCCCCTGCGATGATTTTATTTATTTCGTTTTCAGCGCCTTCTGCACTTGCTTTGTACTGGGCTGTCGGTGGGATTTTCTTAGCTGGTCAAACGTTACTTACGAAAAAACTTTATATGAACAAACATCCAGAAGTTAAAGAAATGGCGAAAGAAGAACGCGAATTCGAAAAAATTGTCGAGGAACAAAAGAAACAACAATAAAAAGAAGCTGGGGCGTTATAACCCCAGCTTTTTTTTATTTAGTTACCTCAGCTTCTTCTTTTTGAATAACAGGTAACGTGATGGTAATTTCTGTGCCTTTATCTTCTTCGCTTTTTGCGTTAATGGTTCCTAAATAGCCTTCAACTAGCTGTTTGGCGATAGCTAGTCCTAAGCCGTTCCCACCTTTTTCGCGACTGCGTGCCTTATCTACGCGGTAAAAACGATTAAATACTTTATCAATTTCATCAGCAGAAATTCCGACACCGTGATCGCGAATTGAAATGTGAATTTTGTCTTTCACTTTGAAAACATTCATATTCACTTCTTTCGCTCCGTCCGAATACTTCACAGCGTTGTCCATAATAATAATGAGTAGTTGTTCCAAATGATTGTGCTGAATCATCGCATGTAAATCGGTTTCTTTCTCGTCTAAAGTAAAAGTAAAATCTTCATACATGACTTCAAAATTGCGTTTTACTTGCTCCACAACATCGTTCACATTGACGATTTGAAGTTCTTTTGTTTGAGAAACTTGTTCAGCGCGCGATAAATCAAGCATTTCTTGCACTAAGCGTTTCATTCGGTTGAGTTCGGTTAGCGAAGCATTTAATGATTCGTCTAACACCTCTGGATCACTTTTCCCCCACCGATTAAGTAGTTTCAAATGACCTTCCATAATTTGCACTGGTGTCCTCAGTTCATGCGAGGCATCTTCCACAAATTGTTTTTGCTGCTCAAAGCTCGTTTCAATTCGCGTCATCATGTCGTTAAAAATAACGGTAAGCTCAGTAATCTCGTCACGCGACTTGGATGTCGTTTCAATTCGTTTTTGGAAACCATTATTGCGAACATCATTCATTCCTTTCGCCAGTTTCGTTAACGGACTCAGGAAGTTTTGTGCGAGCAAATAACCCAACATTCCACTAATAAATAGTGCAACCCCGCCAAGAATGAACATCGTTACAAGCAATTTACCCATAATTTTGTTGTAACTTGTTAACGGATTAATAATTTGAACATAACCGATAACAGTAGAATTATCACTTATGGATGTAATTGGACCTTGTGAAATCAACATTTTATCCCCATTAATCGTGGGCTTACTTGTCACCCGTTCATTCGTTTGCCGAAAATATTGTGTAAAATCGTTGTTGGCCGTTTTTGTACTGGCCGTTAAAAAGTACTTTTGAATATATTGCCCATCTGCATCATAAAGCGCAATGACTTGGTCTTGTATTTTACGGCTGATGTTCGGATTTTTATCGAAAACTTCGACCAGCAAATCCGTATTATCAAGATTTCCGCTTTTCAGCACTTCATTGGCTGTTGTTTCAGCTAACAACGAATCGACTTTCTGCTCTTCTTCATTTAAAAGCATTTGTCCAATGCCTTGATAAATTGCGTATGAAAACAGGAAAAATGTAAGGAAAATGGCGGCACTGGCGCCGAATGTCCATTTAAACTTTAAAGAACGGCTCTTTAGTGAAAAGTTACTCGTCGTCATGTACGCATCACATAGCCTGTGCCCCGAACGGTCTGAATATAGCTTTCTTCATCAGGGTGATCGATTTTATTCCGCAAATAACGGACATATACGTCCACCACGTTCGTTTCAACCTCAGTTTCGTAACCCCAAACCTTATTTAAAAGCACTTCTCTGGTTAAAACAATGTTGATGTTTTCCATTAAGGTTAAAAGTAACTCATACTCCCTTTTTGTTAAGTCGATAACTTCCTCACCTCGGCGAACAATGCGGCTTTCCTTTTCTACAACTAAATCACGATATTCGAGCGTCGTTTGTTTTAAGGATTGCTCAGCATTTTCAACGCGACGAAGGAGTGAGCGCAAGCGCGCAAGAAGTTCTTCTATCGCAAATGGTTTTACGATGTAATCATCTGCCCCGTGATCCAGTCCTGAAACTCGGTCAATAACTGAATCTCTTGCTGTTATCATTATAATTGGTGTTTGCTTCACTTGACGAACGCGTCGGCATACTTCTACACCATTTAAATGCGGTAACATTAAATCAAGTAAAATGGCATCCCAGTCTTCTTCGAGTGCAAGTTCTAGCCCCGCTCTTCCATCATTAGCCACTTTTGTTTCATAGTTTTCATGTTGAAGTTCAAGCTCGATAAAACGTGCTAAATTTTTTTCATCTTCAACGATTAAAATTTTACTCATCTGAAAAACCTCTCTTTCGGTTTCAAAAACATCATACCTATTACTATTGTAACTAACTTTGCAGATAAAACAACTAATAATCCCTTTATGACAACTTTTTTGATAAAATCTTAGCTGATTTTAAGAAATCAGACTTATTGCTGTAAGTATACCAGCCTCCATAAAAAGCTGTAAACAAAAAACACACCTCTTAAAAGAGATGTGTCTTAGTTATTTTTATTCATCAACTTCTGGCCACTCTGTATGGAACACGCCAGGTTTGTCGACACGCTCGTACGTATGAGCGCCGAAATAATCGCGTTGAGCTTGGATTAAGTTCGCTGGTAGAACTTCGGAACGGTAGCTATCATAATAGCTGATTGCCGCTGTGAACGTTGGAACCGGAATCCCAGCTTTTACAGCTTCAGAAACTACTTCGCGAAGTGCTCCTTGATAGTTATGCGCAATATCTTTAAAGTATGGATCTAAAAGAAGATTGCTTAAATGCTTATCATTATTGTAGGCATCTGTAATTTTTTGTAAGAAACGGGCACGAATAATACAACCCGCGCGGAAAATTTTCGCAATTTCCCCGTATTGAAGATCCCACTCATACTCGTCGCTCGCCGCTTTCATTTGCGCAAAACCTTGGGCATAAGAAGCGATTTTACTGAAGTACAAAGCACGACGTACAGATTCAACAAACGCCTTCTTATCACCATCAAAATGATAGCTAGACGGGCCGCTTAAAATGGTGCTGGCGTATTTACGTTCATCTTTAAGCGCAGAAATATAACGCGCGAAAACAGATTCTGTAATGAGCGAAAGCGGTACGCCTAAATCAAGCGCGCTTTGGCTTGTCCATTTACCAGTACCTTTTTGGCCGGCTTTATCTAAAATGACGTCAACGATTGGTTTCCCAGTTTCATCGTCACGCACTTTTAAAATGTTCTTCGTAATTTCAATTAAGTAGCTATCTAGTTCGCCTTCGTTCCATTCTGCGAAAACGTCAGCTAATTCATCGTGATTTAAACCAACAATATCTTTTAAAATCGTGTAGGCTTCAGCGATGAGTTGCATGTCGCCGTATTCGATGCCGTTGTGCACCATTTTAACGTAGTGACCAGCACCATCTGGACCAATGTAAGTGACACACGGTTCACCGTCTGCAACAGCTGCGATTTCACGCAAAATTGGCGCCACTAAATCGTACGCTTTTCTTTGTCCACCAGGCATAATAGATGGGCCTTTAAGTGCGCCTTCTTCTCCGCCAGAAACGCCTGTTCCAATGAAGTTGAAACCTTCTTCGCTCAACTCTTTGTTACGACGAATTGTGTCTTCAAAGAATGCATTTCCGCCATCAATTAAAATATCGCCTTCTGTTAGGAAAGGTTTTACCGCTTCAATCATCATGTCCGTCGCATTACCTGCTTGAACCATAATCAAAATACGGCGCGGTACTTCAAGAGATTCAACAAACTCCTCTAAACTATAAGTCGGAACTAATTTTTTATCCGGATTTGCTTCCATAACCGCTTTTGTTTTTTCAGTAGAACGGTTGAAAATCGATACCGTGTGCCCGCGACTTTCAATATTTAGTGCAAGGTTACGCCCCATTACACCCATTCCAATAACGCCAATTTCTTGTTTTGCCATATGAAAATTCTTCCCTTCCTCGTATTTTTAAGGCAGAAGTCCCCTGTCTTACATTTTCTTTCAACCACTCTACTATACCAAATATTGAGAATCACGGCAAATGAATGTTTCTAGCCATTCACAACATTTTACAAATTTTTTGAAAAAGAAATCGTTTCCCCAAGATTTTCTCCGGATAAAGCAAGGGCTAACACCAGTTCTGTTAACCGTTCAAGCGTATTTTCAGAAATTTGTTCTTCCTTTGAATGCGGATTTTGATACCCAGCAGAAAGGAGTACGGTAACAAGCCCGCGCTCGTTAAACACACTCGCGTCTGATCCGCCCGCAAAACAAACGGATTCGACTGGCCATTTTAAGCGGTTTAACGCCCGCTTTAGTAATGCCACGCTATGATGGCGCTCTTCTAAACGGAAACCGGGATGTGTCACATGCGACTCCCCTTCAATTTCAACGTCGTATTTGATACCCGCCTCAAAAAATAGTTGCTTCACTTCTTCCATATACGGCATCAATTCTTCAAGCGGCATGTAACCAGATAGCTCCAATTTCATGAAAACAGTTTCATCAGCATTTTCATTAATTGTGCCTTCAAATTGCTTCACCGCATGTTTTACAGCTGGCGGCAAATTGACTTGTTTCAACTTATGGATGATAGTTCTAGCAACATTAATCGCGGATATTTGTGATTTTTTGAAATTTTGGATAATCGTAAAATCGAGCACGACATGTGACTCGCAGGCGATTTGAAAGCTCCCCACTTCTCCCGGTGCGTCCAGCGAATATCCGAAGCGTGACGTCAGCACATTTAAATCGAGCATTTTAGCCCCGAGCATCCCTACCTCTTCTTTTGCTGAAAAAATGAACTCAAGTGTTCCGTGCTTCGCTTCTGAATTCGTTTGTAGCGTGTCAATCAGCTCGAGCATAACTGCGACGCCAGCCTTATCGTCTGCCCCTAAAAAACCATTCTCACTTGTGTAAACTCCATTCCGCTTTTCCAGCTTCGGAGCCTCCCCGTTCGTTGCTGTATCCACGTGAGCATTAAAGAACAGCGCAGGAAAGTGTTCATCCGTTTTGTCTAAGCGCGCCATAATCCCGTCGTCTGATTTAACAAGTATTTGCACATTCCGCTTTTTGAGTTCTGACTCGATGTAGTCCAGTACTTCCGCTTCGTTGTAAGACGGGGAATAAATTTTTACGAGCTTTTCAAAAAAATCGGATGCGGCCATCATTCTCTCCTTCTTTCCTTTGTTTTTATATAGAATAACATAATTCTTCTTGAACAGTTACTACTATCTTGGTAAAATAAGGTAACAATGTTTCGAGAGGAGCTTATGCTGCATGTCCAACAAAAAATTTGTCCGTTTTGTGGTCATCTTAATGCTTATCGCCATCGTTCTTTCAAGTGTCATGGCTGGAGTATTGATGTTTCTTTAAAAATAATCACAATCGCCAAAAAGTCGGAGGTTCTCCGGCTTTTTTAATGCAAAAAAAGAGCAGCACTGCAAAGAGTACTACCCAAAAACATCTAGGGAGTTTAGGGGTATGGATCTAGATGTACAGTACCATACCCCTATATTCACAAAATAAAACGTTAATAAAGCGGTGTGTTATCTTGCGTCATCTCTTCCACAGACTTTTTAATGGACTGCAAGAAACGTCCTGCTAACAGGCCATCTAAGATACGATGATCAATGGATAAACATAGATTTACCATATCACGAACAGCAATCATATCGCCCACAATAACCGGACGTTTCACAATCGCTTCCACTTGTAAAATGGCTGCTTGCGGATGATTAATGATTCCCATGGACTGAACGGAGCCAAATGAACCCGTACTGTTTACTGTGAATGTTCCACCTGACATATCGTCATTTGTTAGCTTATTCGCACGCGCTTTGGCAGCAAGCTCACTAATTTCACGCGCAATACCCTTAATTGATTTCTCATCGGCATTTTTAATAACTGGCACGTAAAGTAAGTCGTTCGCTGCAATAGCGATCGAAATATTGACATCTTTATGCTCAATAATTTTGTCACCAGCCCACGTACTATTAAGCGCTGGGAACTCTTTAAGTGCACGTGCCACAGCTTTAATAAAGAACGCAAAATACGTAATGCCAAAGCCTTCTTCTTTTCTAAATGACTCTTTAATACTGTCACGATAGCATACTAAACGCGTCGCATCAGCTTCAACCATCATCCAAGCATGTGGAATTTCATGTTTACTTTCCACCATATGTTTAGCGATAGCTTTGCGCACGCCATTTACAGGGATTTCACGGTCGCCATTCGCCGCGCGCGGATAGTCTTTCGGCGCTTCTTTAACAGCTTTTTCAGGCGTCGCTTGCTTAGCAGGAGCAGCTTTCACACCGCCATTTTCGACAAAACGAAGCACATCTTTACGCGTAATCCGACCACCTGCACCAGTTCCTGTAAGATCAGCCAAGTCAATTTGATGTTCTGAAGCCAAGTGCAACACGGCTGGGGAAAAGCGCGCGCCAGACGGGGCACTTGCTTTCGCTTCTTTTAGACTACCGCCGTTTTGTTCCACTTTAGGTTCAACTTGCGCCGTTTGTTCTTCTTTAGGAGCTTCCGCAGATTCAGCACCGTCTGCGTCCGTTTCAATCGTACAAATAATCGCACCAACTTCAAGCGTTTCATCTTCCTTGGCGATAATTTCTTTAATGACACCACTATAGGAAGATGGAATTTCTGCCGTCACCTTATCTGTTAATACTTCAGCCAAAGCATCATATTTTTCAACTTTTTGTCCCGGTTCTACAAGCCAAGAACTAATCGTTCCTTCCGTGACACTTTCACCAAGTTTTGGCATTGTAATTTCCATAACAGCCACACTTCTTCACTCCTTCTTTAAAATTCCGCAAGTTCCCGCATTTTATCTAAAATCTTATCCGGATTGATCATGAAATATTTTTCCATTGTTGGTGAGAATGGCATTGCTGGCGTATCTGGACCAGCTAAACGCGCAATTGGCGCATCCAAGTCGAATAAACAATGTTCTGAAATAATTGCCGCCACTTCTCCAATAATGCTACCTTGTTTATTGTCTTCGGTCACTAAAAGGACTTTCCCAGTCTTTTTAGCCGCTTCAATAATGGCTTCCTCATCAAGCGGGTAAATCGTCCGCAAATCTAAAATATGCGCCTCATACCCGTCACTAGCTAGCCTTTCTGCCGCCTGTTGCGCGAATTCAACGGCAAGCCCGTAGGTAATGATCGTAATATCATCCCCTTCGCGTACAACATTGGCTTTTCCAATTGGAACCGTGTAGTCCGTCTCTGGAACTTCCCCTTTAAGCAAACGATAAGCTCTCTTATGTTCAAAGAAAAGCACTGGGTCGTTATCGCGAATCGCCGCTTTTAGCAACCCTTTTGCGTCGTAGGGGTTCGATGGAACGACGATTTTTAGCCCCGGTTGGCCGAAGAATACTTTTTCGACGGACTGCGAGTGATAAAGTGCTCCGTGGACGCCGCCACCAAAAGGCGCGCGAATGACCATCGGAACAGTCCAGTCGTTGTTTGAACGGTAGCGAATTCTTGAGGCTTCGGAAATAATCTGATTGACTGCTGGCATAATGAAGTCCGCAAATTGCATTTCAGCTACAGGACGATAGCCATACATAGCCGCCCCGATGCCAACACCTGCTATCGCTGATTCAGCGAGCGGCGTGTCGATAACACGTTCTTCACCAAATTTATCATAAAGTCCTGCTGTTGCTTTAAAAACGCCGCCTTTTTTACCGACATCTTCTCCTAAAATAAATACTTTATCATCGCGTTCCATTTCTTCGCGAAGCGCCATCGTAATGGCATCAATATATGAAATGACTGGCATTTTTACTCCTCCTCCGCATTCTCTTCGTATACATGTAGAAGTGCTGATTCCGGCTCCGCGTATGGTGCATTTTCCGCATATTCTGTCGCCTCATTCACTTCTTTTGCAATTTCTTTTTCAAGTTTTTGCAAAATTTCTTCTGTCAAAACGCCTGCTTCTAAAAGCTCGTTTTGGAAGATAAGCAGCGGATCTTTTGCTTTCGCATCATTCACTTCTTCTTTCGAACGGTACGCGCTATCATCATCATCAGAAGAGTGTGGCGTAAAACGGTATGAAACTGTTTCAATTAACGATGGGCCTTCACCCGCACGAGCGCGGTCCACAGCGCGTTTGAATGCTGTATAGACTTCGGTAATATTATTTCCATCCACACGTTCACCCGGCATGCCGTAACCAATGGCACGGTCAGAAAGCTGTTTCGCCGCATATTGTTTTTCTGCTGGTACACTAATCGCGTATTTATTATTATGAATGACATAAACCACAGGTAATTTGTGCACACTAGCAAAGTTAATTCCTTCATGGAAATCACCTTGATTAGAAGAACCTTCACCTGTTGATGTATAAGCGACAATATTTTCGCCAGCCATACGAGCAGCTAACGCAATCCCTGCCGCATGTGGGAATTGTGTCGTAACAGGAGAACTTTGGGTGACAATGCGCTGCGCTTTATGCCCGAAATGGGCGGGCATTTGTCGTCCACCTGAATTCGGATCTTCTGCTTTGGCAAACGCAGAAAGCATAATATCTTTCGCTGTCATTCCAAATGCAAGAACAACTGCTAAATCTCGGTAATACGGCAAACAATAGTCTGCATCTAAATCAAAGGCATAAGCCGCACCAATTTGTGCGATTTCCTGCCCTTGCCCAGAAATTGTAAATGGAATTTTCCCTGAGCGATTTAATAGCCACATACGTTCATCTAAACGACGCGCTAATAAAGTCGTACGAAACATTTCCAGTAATTTTTCATCAGATAATCCAGTATCTTTTAAAGCCATTATCTTTCCTCCTAATTATCAATCAAGGTATTTATTACCCGTGAATTTGATTCCCATCAACAGTAAGAGCTGCTTCTGCAAAAGCCTCTGATAAAGTTGGATGCGGATGAATCGTCGCCCCAATTTCCCAAGCTGTCGCATCAAGCACTTGTGCAAGAGCTGCTTCACTAATCATGTCCGTCACATGCGGTCCAACCATCGACACACCAAGGAGATCATCTGTTTCTTTGTCTGAGCAAACCTTAACAAATCCGTCAGATTCCCCAAAAACAAGTGCTTTCCCAATGCCGCGGAAAAAGAATTTCCCTTTTTTCACCGCATGTCCACGTTCTTTTGCGATGTCTTCGCTCATTCCGACACTCGCAATTTCTGGTGAAGTATAAATACAACGTGGAACCAAGTCGTAATTTAATTTTTCCACCTGCTTGCCAGCAATGAAGTTCGCCGCAATCGTTCCCTCGTGCATCGCAACATGTGCCAGTTGAAGCGTTGGGATACAGTCGCCAATTGCAAACATATGGCTTTCCTTTGTTTGATAAACATCATTCACTTGAATAAAACCTTTTTCAACAACAACATCTGTATTTTCTAAACCGATATTTTCAACATTAGCCGCGCGACCAACAGACACAAGCATTTTTTCAGCTGTAAATGTTTGCTTTTCGCCCTTAACAAGCGCATCAATCGTGACAGAGCCACCTTTTTTGATTAAAGAATCCGCCTGAACTTCTGCACTCGTAACCATTTTAATTTTTTTCTTTTTAAAGAGCCTCATGAGTTCTTTCGAGATTTCTTTATCTTCCGTTGGGATGATTCGGTCTGCATATTCGAGAACCGTAACATCAACGCCAAAATCGTGCAGCATCGAAGCCCATTCCATACCGATTACGCCGCCACCAACGATTAAAATTGACTTCGGCAAAGCTTCCATTTGGAGCGCCCCGTCAGATGAGAATACATCTTTTTCATCAAGTTCGAGTCCTTTTAAAGAGCGTGGTCTTGAGCCTGTTGCGATAATAAGATTTTTTGAAATAAGCATTTCATTTTCAGAGCCGTCAAGAAATTCGACGGATACCGTTCCTGCTGTAGGCGAGAAAATAGATGGACCTAAAATCGTTCCTTTTCCTTCGTATAGGTCGATTTTCCCTTGTTTAAACAGTTGATGGATACCATTTGTTAATTGCTCCACAATTTTCGCTTTGCGTTCTTGTGCCTTTAAGAAATTAAGCGATGCACCACCTTCAACTGTAACACCAAATTCTTCTGCTTTTTTTACAGTTTGAAAAACTTCAGCAGAGCGCAGTAGTGCTTTACTCGGAATACAACCTCGATGTAAGCATGTTCCGCCTAGTTTATCTTTTTCAACAACCGCTACAGATAAGCCATTTTTTGCCGCACTAATCGCTGCAACATAACCACCTGTTCCGCCGCCCAAAACGACTACATCATACTCTTTCGCCATCTAAAAATCCTCCTCCTAGTATTCTAAAGCAATCTCTTGTCCTAACAAAATTCGCTGTGCGCCTTCATTTAAAGCCTTCATTTCGTCTTCACCTGGTGAGACAATAACCTTGGCAATCCAAGACGTCAGCTCCGTTATTTTCTTCGTAAAAGAAGCGCTCCTTGCAAGCCCGCCAGTTAAAATAATGGCATCCACTTCACCAGTAAAATGCACAGCAAGACTCGCGATTTCCTTACTCACTTGAAGGGCCATCGCATCAAAAATGAGCGCTGCGTATTCATCACCATTTGCAATCATCTTTTCAACTTCACGCATGTCCGTCGTACCTAGATACGAAGCAACGCCGCCCTCACCCATAAGTTGCTTTTGCAATTCTTCTTTTGAATGATTTTGGTCAAAACACGCGTCTAGAAATGCGTTAAGCGGTATAGTTCCAGCGCGTTCAGGGCTAAATGGACCTTCGCCGCCTAGCGCATTATTCACATCAATAGCAAACCCGTCCTTATGCGCCGCAACCGAAATACCACCGCCTAGATGTGCAATAATAAAGCGACTCGCTTCATACTCCTGGCCTAGCTCACTTGCTATCTTACGCGCCGTAGCCTTATGATTTAGCGCATGAAAGATACTAATTTTTTCATAATCCTTATGACCAGAAATACGCGCTACTGGTTCTAATTCATCAACCACAACCGGATCCACAATATAAATCGGAATTTGAAAGCCCTCGCCTAATTCAGCCGCAATTAAACCACCTAAATTAGATGCATGCTGCCCTGAAACACCAATTCGTAAATCCTGAATCATGTTCTCCGTTACCTTATACGTGCCACCTTTTAGTGGCCTTAAAAGCCCTCCACGTCCCACAATAGCATCAAGTTCCTCAAGCGAAAATGCTTTGCTTCGCAACGTTCGAATGATGATTTCCTTACGAAATTGAAGCTGTTCAAGAATTGTTCGAAACCCCTTTAATTCTTCATGTGAATGCCTTATTTCTTCTTCAAAACGTAAAGTATGTCCATCAAAAATTGCGAGTTTTGTTGATGTTGAACCTGGATTAATCGCAAGTACTGTAAAGCTCATTTCTGCCCCCTTCTAGCGCTAATCGCCTACTGAATTAAATTTGTGAAATTTATTATGTGTTATCAGTTATTTCAGCACTATTGTAACATGCACGCTTCACAATCCAAAAACTCTTTGCATCAAAAACAAAGAAAACGCTTTATTCCGATTTTTATAACATATTCAGACCATTCTGCCAGTTAATAAAAAGGGCAATATTACATTTAATTTTGAATCACTTGCAAAAAAATTACCATCAGGACTTTCGAATCAACAATGCTGTCATAAATGAACTTAATCCGCATTTTCAGTAGGCCTCATAAAATATCTGCACTCTTCACAGAAGGAATTCTAAATAGTGTCTTTCACAGGCGGCTCATGCTTTGAGACTTTCTCGCTAAAGCCTCAAAGCGCACTTGACCTTGCTAAGAATTTCATCATTCTAATAACGAGGAGCTGCGTTTTAATTTACGTGAATTTAGAGTTTTCCACTAATCTGCTTAAAGTTATTTTCTTCGTTACTATTTCCTCATACTCCGCATCATCTATTTTTTCTCCTAAATCAGGTGCACTTTTTCATCACGTAATCTGTTGCAAATAAGATGATATGGCAGAACAACCTCTTCGTCCGAACTCGTTTGAAAACTTCCAAACCACCATGACGACTAACACAAAAACTTAACTTTTGGATGAAAGCAAGTTTTACCGTCCCTAAAATGATTGCATCACTCTTGGCTTTCCCATAAAAAAAGATAGCTACATTAAAAATTAGTAGTTGTTTTTATAGGTAGGTAATAAAACTTACTCTTATATTTTAAACAAAAAGCTTTTCGTATGCAAGCAATTTTATTTTTTTATCGTGCGGATTTCGTCTTACTTGCTTGGGAAAGCATTTCTTCCGCATGTTGTTTCGCTAGCTCAGTAACTT
Organism: Listeria sp. ILCC796; assembly: GCF_900186175.1. Taxonomy (NCBI): domain Bacteria; kingdom Bacillati; phylum Bacillota; class Bacilli; order Caryophanales; family Listeriaceae; genus Listeria; species Listeria sp. ILCC796. Next base: position 114,104 of record NZ_FYBV01000005.1, on the reverse strand, counting down.
CTGTCCCCGCAATCATCCGACTGATCTCCAAACTTTTTTCAGCTCCGTGAAGAATTTCCACGTTAGTAGACGTTCGTTCATTTTCAATATTTTTCGTAATATAGTAATGATGATCCGCCATTGCCGCAACTTGCGGTAAATGCGTAATACAAAGGACTTGTGATCCCACCGAAACCGCGTAAATTTTTTCAGCAATAGCCTGTGCCACGCGCCCGCTTACTCCCGTATCCACTTCATCAAAAATAATCGACGTAATCCCTTGATGCTTCGAAAAAATCGTTTTCAGCGCCAACATCATACGCGATAGCTCACCGCCTGAAGCAATTTTCGTCATCGGTTTTGCCGGCTCCCCGGGATTTGTAGACATATAAAAAACCACTTCATCTTGCCCCGTTTCTGAATACTCTTCTTTGGTTGAAAAATGGACCTCAAATATGGCTTTTTCCATATACAGTTGACTGAGTTCTTGCTTAATTTGCGCTTCCAATTGGGTGGCGGCTTTTTTTCTTAGGGAAGTTAGGCGCGTGGCTTTTTCAGCGACTTGTTTTGCCAGCCGTTCGACGTTTTCCGAAAGTTCACCAACATGTGCTTCGCTATTCGCGAGTTTTTGAATTTCATCTTGGATTTCAAGATGGTAAGCCATTATGTCTTCCACCTTTTTCCCGTATTTCCGTTTCAATTGGTTCATTTCCGCCAAGCGATTTTCAATTTCGTTCAATTGCTCTGGCTGGAATTCCATCTGCTCAAGCGCCTGTCTAATTTGCATCGCCGCATCTTCCAATTGGTAATAGCTTGATGCAATGGTTTCGTGTACGCTATCAAAATCGGGCGACACGCCTTTTGCCGTTTCCATCTGATGCATCGCCTCACTCACAGCTGAAAGTCCGCCAGAGTCTGCTTGAAGCGCACTATACGCGCCATTCAAATTTTCATTTAATTTCTCGAAATTGGCCAGAATATTTTTTTCCGCAAGAAGGGTTTCTTCTTCGCCAGCTTCCAAGTGGGCAGCTTCAATTTCCTGATTTTGAAATTGAAGCATATCTAAACGCTGAGCGAGTTCTTGTTCATTTTTTGTGAAATCGCGAAATTCTTTTTGCGCCTTTTTATACAAAGTAAAAGTTTCTTCATATTCTTGAAGCGGTTTTGTTTCGCCGCTGTACCGGTCGAGAAGTGTAAGGTGAAACTCGTCATGCATCAACTCTTGGTGCTCATGCTGACTATGAATATCAATTAATTTGGAACCAATATCTCGAAGAAGCACTGTTGTCACAAGCTTCCCGTTTATGCGACAAACATTTTTCCCGCTTCTAAACATGGTTCGCTCTAAAACAACCATATTATCCGTTGCATCGATACCGTTCTCCGCAAGTGTTTTTTGCGCAGCGATGTTATCTTCTGCAAGGATAAATAAACCTTCTAAAGAAAGCTTATCTTCGCCGTGGCGAATGAAATGACTTGATCCCCGGCCACCTACAAGTAAACCGAGAGCATCGATAATAATCGATTTCCCAGCACCTGTTTCACCGGTTAAAACGGTCATTCCTTCTTCAAAAGACAGAGAAAGAGATTCAATGATAGCCAAATTTTTAATCGTTAATTCTTGTAACACCTGCCGAAGTCCTCCTTTTTATAACATTTCCACTAAACGTTCTGAAACTTTTTGTGCGTCTTCTTCCGAGCGACAAATAATTAGACAAGTATCATCGCCACAAAGTGTTCCGGCTTTCTCAGGCCAATTTAAATTATCGAGCAAGGCGCCGATTGCGTTTCCGTTTCCCGGCATTACTTTTAAAAGCAATATAAACTGAACTGTATCAATACTAATAAAGCAGTCAACTAGCGTACGCTTTAATTTTTGCTGTGGGTTGAATTTGTTATCAGCAGGCAAACTATACTTATATGTTCCATTTTGTGTTGGCACTTTCACCAAATGAAGTTCCTTAATGTCACGAGAAATGGTTGCCTGCGTAACTTTCACGTCACGCTTTTGCAAAAGTTCTACTAATTCTTCTTGCGTATCAATCTCATTTGAAGTTACAAGTTCACGGATAATAATGTGTCGATGACCTTTATTCACTATTTTTCACCTCGCGTTATTTTTTATATCTCCATATTAACGAAAAAATCGCATAAAGTCACGGATTTAACGCAAATATTTTTTGAATTGACAAATTTTTATTTATTCATGAGGGTTTATATTTTTTGTAAAATGCGTATAAAATAAAAAAACCAGCATAAAAAACTGGTTTTCTAGTCTAATTGTGTATGTGCAAGCGCAACAATTTTTTCTAGCGCGTGGCTCTCTAATAAAATTTCACCTGATTCATTTCCCGTCCATTTAAGATGCGCAATAAATTCAATATTCCCTTCGCCACCTGTAATCGGTGAGAAATCAATGCCTAGCACATTAAAACCAAGCTTTGCGGCTTCCGTTAAAATATCTTCTAAAACCGCTAAATGAATTTTAGGATCGCGCACAATACCTTTTTTCCCAACATTTTCTTTCCCTGCTTCAAATTGCGGTTTAATCAGTGTCATCACATCGCCGCCAGTTACAAGCACCGTACGCAAAACAGGCAATATAAGCTTTAAAGAAATAAATGAGACATCAATGGTCGCAAAATCTGCTAAGCCAAGCGCGAAATCTACGGGTGTGACATGCCGGAAATTAGTTCGCTCCATCACGGTAACCCGCGAATCATTGCGCAGCTTCCAAGCTAACTGGTTATAGCCTACATCAAGCGCATATGAATGTTTCGCCCCGTTTTGAAGCGCACAATCTGTGAATCCTCCTGTAGATGAGCCAATATCAAGCATCAATTTATCCCGCACATCAAAATCAAAAACTTGCAGTGCTTTCTCAAGTTTTAATCCGCCTCGACTGACATACGGCAAAGTTTTTCCTTTCACGCGTAGTGCGCTATCCACAGGAATTTTCTCGCCAGGTTTGTCGATTCTCGTATCCGTCCGGAAAACAATTCCCGCCATAATGGCGCGTTTTGCTTTTTCCCTCGTTTCAAAAAGGCCTTGTTCCACTAGCAAAACATCCGCGCGTTCTTTTTTTACACTCATAATAAATTCGCCTTTTGCTTCCCGAAACGCGCAAGCATTTCTTTTATTTTCATTTCAATGCCAGAAACCGATAAGCCATATTCCTCTAAAATGACTTCTACTGAACCGTGGCTTATAAATTCATCTGGCAAGCCTAGTCGACTAATAACACTGTCGCTATACCCATGTTCTTCTGCAAATTCCAAGACCGCACTGCCGAATCCACCCGCTAAAAGGGCTTCCTCAACCGTTAAAATCGGCATTTTTTTCGCAAAAAGTTGGTGTAAAAGAACTTCGTCAAGCGGTTTGATGAAGCGAGCATTAATAACGCCGACGCGTAATCCTTGTTTGCGTAAGTGGAGAGCCGCCTCACAAGCGATAGAAATGGTTGTGCCAAATGTCAAAATTGCAGCATCTACTGGTTCAATCAATGTTTCAAATTCCCCAATGGGAAGAGCTTCTGCTGCTCCGCTCAAATCAACGCCTAATCCGTTGCCTCTTGGGTAACGAAGTGCGAATGGACCTTCAAACTCATAAGCAGTCTGAATCAGTTGGCGTGCTTCAAATTCATCTTTTGGCATCGCAATCACGATATTTGGAATTCCGCGTAAAAAACTAATGTCAAAAATACCTTGATGCGTCTCACCGTCCCCGCCTACAAGGCCAGCTCGGTCAATTCCAATTATCACATTTAAGTTTTGTCTGCAAACATCGTGGACAACTTGGTCGTAGCCGCGCTGTAAGAAAGTGGAATAAATTGCTAAAAACGGCTTTAAACCTTCCGCAGCAATTCCAGCAGCGAGCGTAACGGCGTGTTGTTCGGCAATCCCTACGTCGAAAAAGCGTTCTGGAAATTCTAAAGCAAATTTTTCTAGCTTAGAGCCGACTGGCATAGCTGGTGTAATCGCAACAATTCGCTCATCTTTTTTCGCTAGTTCCAAAATGCCTTCACTAATGATCTCACTCCATGCCGGCGCATCTGTTACAGGTTTAATAAAAGCACCTGTTTCAACTTTGTACGGTCCCGTGCCGTGCCATGTTCCTCGCTTATCAGTTTCAGCAGGAGCATAGCCTTTTCCCTTCGTCGTGACAACATGAATAAGCGTTGGCCCCTTCACCTTTTTAGCAAATTCAAGATTCGTAATTAAATCTTGATAGTCGTGACCGTTCACCGGTCCTAAATATGTGTAACCCATTTCTTCAAAGAAAGTTCCTTGGACGAGCAAATATTTTACGCTATCTTTTACTCTTTCTGCAAAACCAGCGATTTTATCTCCCGCTGTAGGAATTTTTTTCATTGCCGCCTCTAAATCTTTTTTGGCACGTTTAAATTTACCCGAAGTTCGTAGCTTTCCGAGCATATTGTGCATCGCACCAACGTTTGGTGCAATCGACATATTATTATCATTTAAAATTACAATCACTTCTTTTCCCATATCGCCTATATGATTAAGTGCCTCTAGCGCCATTCCGCCTGTCAAAGCACCGTCACCGATAATAGGCACGACATGAAAATGTTCGTTTTTTATATCTCGCGCAATTGCCATCCCTGCTGCTGCGGAAAGAGAAGTAGAACTATGTCCCGTTTCAAAAACGTCATGAGGAGATTCTTTTCTTTTTGGAAAACCATCTAATCCGCCCTGTTGCCTAAGTGTATCAAATTTATCTGCCCTACCCGTTAAAATTTTATGCACATATGACTGATGCCCAACATCCCAAATAAATTTGTCATCTGGGCTTTGGAAAGCATAATGAAGTGCAATCGTCAGTTCAACTACACCTAAATTAGGTCCAATATGGCCACCTGTAACCGAAGTAGATTCAATCAAAAACTTTCTAATCTCTGCGGCTAACTCTTCCATTTCAGGTATCGCCATATCTTTTAAGAAGGCAGGATCCTTAATTTTAAAAAGATCCAATAGAAACAGCTCTCTTTCTTCATAATTTAATAAAAAGTGCCCATTCTATTTGGGCTTATTTGCCATTACTTGAAATCATTATATCATTTTCAATCTGTTTCACCAAGTGAATTCAAGTGAAAATACTTTTAGACAACAAAAAAAGCAAACCTCAAAATTGAGATTTGCTTTTGATTTTAAAATAGTAATTACGCTTTGTTAACGTTAGCCGCTTGTGGTCCACGAGCGCCTTCTTCTACGTCAAAAGTAACTGCTTGACCTTCGTCTAAGCTTTTAAAACCATCAGATTGGATAGCGCTGAAATGTACGAATACATCGTCTCCACCTTCACGTTCGATAAATCCAAAACCTTTTTCTGCGTTAAACCATTTTACTGTACCTTGTTCCATTTTAAATATTCCTCCTCGTGCTCCCGAGCACATTATATTGTACTATTCTTGCTTATGGCACGAGATGGAATGCTGTTCACAATCGTATCCTTACCCACAAAAATAATGCTATTTAAGCATATCACGTAAGAATCAAAAAAGCAAATGTTTACCTCAAAATAGTGAAACAATTTTTACAACTATTCAATCATCTCGCTTCACAATTAAATCAGCTAGATCAATTAAGAAATCCGTTTTTAAATCGCTACCTTGAAGTGCTGCAATTGCCAAATGATAATGCTCGTCTAACGCTTGCTTTGCACCGTCAAGTGTTAATAAACTTGGATAGGTGCTCTTTTGGTTTCGCTCATCAGAACCTGTTTCCTTACCTAATTTCGCTTTATCCCCTGTCACATCCAAAATGTCATCGCAAATTTGAAAAGCGATTCCAATATTTTGAGCGTACGCACTCAAGCGTTCCTGCTGACTAGCTGACGCATTTCCTAGCACGCTGCCCGCATAGACAGCCGCATGGAGCAGTGCTCCCGTTTTCCGCACATGGACTGATTCTAGCTCCTCAAGCGTGAGTTGTTTGCCCTCGCCCGTTAAATCTGCTTGCTGTCCGCCTACCATACCAAGAGCGCCAGCGTTTTTGGCGTAACATTGAATAATTTTTATCCGTTTATTAGCATCAATCGTTTCATCGTTTGCTACTTCCGAAAAAGCCATCGTTAGGAGAGCATCTCCTGCAAGAATAGCCGTTCCTTCATTAAATTTCTTGTGGTTCGTTAGTTTGCCGCGGCGATAATCATCATCATCCATCGCAGGTAAATCATCGTGAATTAAGCTGTATGTATGAATCATTTCGATCGCGCTCGCCGCGTGGCTACCTAAGTTTTTGTCGCCTGATAAAGCATCGATTGTCGCAAATAGCAAAAGTGGACGAATTCGCTTTCCACCAGCTTGAAGCGAATAGTGCATCGCTTCTTTTAAAAGTGGTTCAATCGCTTCGTTTTCAACTGCGGAAAAGAGGCGTTCTTCAAGTTTTGCTTTATACGTATCTATAAAAGCATCAATGCTTGACAATGTTATTCGCCCTCCACTTCAAACGGCTTCTCTTCGTCCGTTTCCGTTACCACTTTAGCCATCTTCTCCTCAGCCGCTTGTAACTTCGTTTGGCAAAGTTTCGTTAACTCGATTCCTTTTTGATACATATCAAGCGATTCCTCTAAAGATGCATCGCCACTTTCTAAAGCTTCCACAATTGCTTCTAGTTCCTTCATCGCTTCTTCAAAACTTTGTTGTTTTTTTGTTGCCATTTATTTTTCCTCCTCTTTGCTCATCACATTTGCCAGAAAGGCTCCGTCGCTTAAAACAACCTTCACTTCATCACCCGCAGAAAGTTCGCGCACTTCTTTCACGACCTTTCCGGCTTTATATGTCACCCCGTAACCTCTTTTTAGGAGGGAAAGCGGACTTAAAAGTTCCAACGCCGAAATATGCTTTTCAAACTCATATCGCTTCAATTTGATGATATCAGTCGTAGCAACTTGTAATCGCCCCGCCAGTTCCTTTGTGTCGCGTTTTGCATCCGCCACTAGGCGTTCGGGTAAAACCAGTTGTAGCCGATTGGAAAATTGTGTCAGACGCGTTTCTTGTTGCCAAATAACCCGCGAAAATGCATTTTGCATCCGCCCCGAAAAATAATCCAAACGTTCAGTCTGCTCATCAAGCAATTTTCTTGGCCCACGTAGCAAAAGTCGCTCCCGCTTCGCTCGCAAATTGACTTCAGAACGCTCTAAAGTTTGCCGCATTAAATTTGTTAGCCGATACTTCCGTTCAAGTAAACGTTCATTTAAATCTTGATAGTGTGGCACCGCGAGTTCCGCAGCAGCAGTTGGAGTCGCCGCCCGAACGTCCGCCGCAAAATCAGCAAGCGAAAAGTCCGTTTCATGCCCCACCGCTGAAATGATAGGCACGTCGGAATCGAAAACCGAGCGTACTACGATTTCTTCATTGAATGCCCAAAGCTCTTCGAGTGAGCCACCGCCTCGTCCAATAATCATCAGATCAATGTCGTTGCGCGCATTAATACGGGCAATATTTTCTGCTATTTTACGAGCAGCCGTTTCTCCTTGAACAAGTGTTGGGAAAACGAGTACTTCCACACTGGGCATTCTGCGGTGAATCGTCGTCAAAATATCGCGTACCGCAGCCCCAGTTGCACTTGTCACGACAGCAATTTTAGAAGGGAAAGAAGGAAGCACTTTTTTATGCGCTGCATCAAAAAGTCCTTCCTTGTCTAATTTAGCTTTTAATTGTTCAAATTGAACGTATAGCGCACCGACGCCGTCTGGTTCCATGCTGTCCACGTAAAATTGATAGCGTCCTGCCTTATTGAAGACGGACACTCGACCGGTCACGAGAACGTTCATGCCATCTTCTGGTTGAAATGGCAATTTGGCAACTGATTTTGCAAACATGACAGAACGAAGCATGGCCGCTTCATCTTTTAACGTAAAATAAATGTGGCCGCTCGCAGGTGTTTTTAAATTCGAAATTTCCCCTTTGACAAAAACTTGTTTTAAATATGGGTCTGCCTCAAATTTGCGTTCAATGTATTTTGTAAGTGCTTCAACTGTTAAATATTTTTCTTGCAAAATCATCACGTCCAATTTTTATTGCTTATTATAAATTCGTTTTGCGGCTTTTAGCGTGTTCGTAAGGAGCATTGTAATCGTCATTGGACCAACGCCGCCTGGAACAGGTGTGATATAGCCTGCTTGTTGGAAGACATCGTCATAATCGACATCGCCGCACAATTTGTTGTTTTCATCGCGGTCCATGCCGACATCGATGACAATTGCGCCTGCTTTGACATAGTCTTTTTTCACAAATTTAGCAAGGCCGGTTGCGACAACTAAAATATCCGCTTCACTTGCGACTTCTGCTAAATTTTTTGTTCGGCTATGCGCAATTGTTACGGTTGCATTTTCTTGCAATAAAAGTTGCGCAACTGGTTTTCCGACGATGTTACTTCGTCCAATGACAACCGCGCGCTTACCTTCAATTGTTTCACCTGTTGATTTGATGAGCTCAATAATCCCTGCTGGCGTGCACGGAACAAGCGAATCTTTGCCAACGAATAAGTTGCCGACGTTAAGAGGATGGAACCCGTCTACATCCTTCAGTACGGAAATCGTGTCAATGACCTTTTCCTCCGAAATATGTTTAGGAAGTGGCAGTTGCACTAGAATCCCGTGAATGGTTTCGTCTTCGTTTAGATCTTTGACGGTTTGGAGCAGCTTTTCTTCTGAAACATCTTCTGGAAGTTCGATAAGTACTGACTTCATGCCGCTTTCTTCTGTGCGCTTTTGTTTATTTCTTACATATGTACGTGACGCTTGGTTATTTCCTACGAGCACAACTGCAAGCCCTGGTTGTTTGCCTTCGCTTTTTAGCGCGCTAACTTCTTTCGTTACATGTTCCTGAATCTCTTTTGCTAATTTTTTACCATCAATAACTTGTGCCATCTTCATTGCCCCCTTGAAAACTTATGATTAAATAGACTTGGCGAAAAATACTTTTTTCACCAAATCTACAGTAAAACCATTAATCGTTTTGTGCAATATTTGCGAGTACGCCATTGATAAATTTGCTTGCTTTTTCATCGCTATAAATCTTTGCGATTTCAATTGATTCATTTAAACTTACACGATCTGGCACATCTTCTAAAAAGAGCATTTCAAATGCGCTAACTCGCAAAATGGAGAGGTCAACTTTATTTAAGCGGCTTAGTTGCCAATTATCTAGATGTGCTTCGATTTTTTGATCAAGTTCGCTTTTATGTTCTGTCACTCCATTTACAAGTGTTTCAACATAATCATCTTGTTCCTCATCCATCACATTTTGAATCGCCTGCTCGACTGGCATTTCATTCAATTCCATTTGGAATAAAGCTTGAAGCGCTCTTTCGCGTGCTTCTCTTCTTTTCATTTTAATACTCCTTTAAAAACGTCTCTTAAAATGTTAGGTCATCAAAAGAAAGCGATTCGGTTTTTTCAAATTGAACGCCTACAATGTGCACATTGACTTCTAAAACATGAAGTCCTGTCATGCTGAAAATTGTATCGCGAACCGTATTTTGGATGCTTTCAGCGACTAGCGGAATGCTTGCACCGAATAAAACTGTGCAATAGATTTCAACCGTGATGCCTTCTTCTAGTAAATCCACTTTGACACCTTTACGATAGTTCACTGCCCCGCCAAAACGTTCACGCATTTCTGTCGCAAAACCGCCTTGCATGGCCGCCACTTGCTCTACTTCATTTGCTGCAAGTCCAGCAATGACACCAATAACCTCAGGCGCAATTTCAATCTTCCCAAGTGGTTCGTCCTGTCCTTTACGTAAATCTTTTGTATAGGCCATAAATTACTCCTCCTCAGTGTTTTTCATTACATCATTTTTTTCTAAAAACTTCGTATTGAAATCTCCTGAACGAAACGCCTCTGTTTCAAGCACTTTTATGTGGAATGGAATGGTGGAAGGAATTCCATCAATCGCAAATTCGGAAAGCGCGCGTTTCATTTTTTCGATAACTTCTTCGCGTGTATCGGCGTAACAGATTAATTTTGCAATCATTGAGTCGTAAAACGGCGGAATTTTATAATTTGGATAGGCTGCCGAATCGATTCGAACACCGTTTCCACCTGGCGGCAAGTAAAATTTAATTTCACCTGGCGCTGGCATAAAGTTGCGTTCTGGATTTTCAGCATTAATGCGGCATTCCATTGCCCAACCGCTTAATTTCACGTCTTGTTGCTTGATGGTTAATTCTTCACCAGAAGCTACTAAAAACTGTTGTTTCACGAGGTCAATCCCTGTAACAAGTTCAGTAACAGGATGTTCAACTTGAATACGCGTATTCATTTCCATGAAATAAAAGCTTTTTTCTTTTGGTTCGTAAATGAACTCAATTGTGCCGGCGCCTGAATAATGAACAGCTTTTGCCGCTTTAACTGCAGCGCGTCCCATTTTTTGTCGTGTTTTTTCATCGAGGGCTGGTGATGGACTTTCTTCAATTAGCTTTTGTAAGCGGCGTTGAATGGTGCAGTCGCGTTCCCCGAGGTGAATAACGTTGCCATGATTATCCGCCATAATTTGAATTTCCACATGTCTAAAGTCTTCGATGAATTTTTCAATATAAACACCCGGATCACCGAATGCTGCTTCAGCTTCTGCTTGGGTCGTTTTGATACCAGAAATTAATTTCTCTTCACTCTCCGCAACGCGAATTCCTTTTCCGCCGCCGCCAGCTGTTGCTTTAATGATGACTGGATAGCCAATTTTCTTAGCAATTTTCTTACCTTCTTCGGCATCTTGAACGATTCCTTGTGAGCCGGGAACAACTGGAACTCCGGCTTTCCGCATCGTTTCGCGTGCAACATCCTTCGTTCCCATTTGCGAAATAGCTTCCGCGCTTGGGCCGATAAAGGTAATATTGCAATCAGCACATAAATCCGCAAAATCGGCATTTTCTGCTAAAAAGCCGTATCCGGGATGAATAGCATCACAATTTGTTAAAACAGCGACGCTAATAATATTTGACATGTTTAAATAACTATCTTTTGTTGCGGCTGGACCAACGCAGTAAGCTTCATCAGCTAATTGACTATGTAAAGCATCGCGGTCAGCTTCAGAATAAATCGCAACCGTTTCAATTCCCATCTCTTTTGCAGCACGAATAATACGAACGGCAATTTCGCCACGATTGGCAATCAATACTTTTTTAATCATTTCGCATTACTCCTTATTTTTTTCTAACTTTAAAGAGAGGTTGACCAAATTCAACAAGTTCCCCATTAGAAACTAAAATTTCAGCAATCTCACCGTTTAAGTCAGCTGTAATTTCATTGAATAATTTCATCGCTTCTACGACACAAACAATTGTGTTGTTTGACACTTGAGAGCCAATTTCAACAAATGGCGGTTCGCCTGGGCTACCAGATGTATAAAACGTTCCTACCATTGGAGAGGTAATTACTTCTAAATCGCTTGTTTCCACTGGTGCTTCGGACACGACTGGAGATGGCGTATTTTCTACAACATTTACTTTTGGTGCAGCTTCAGGCAGAACGACTTGTCCTACTTCACTTAGTGCATGGGAAACTACGCCACTGTTTTTCTTTATAGAAAGCTTTGTTCCCTCTTGGTCTAATTCAAATTCATTTAAATTGGAATCGTCAATCAGCTCAATAAGCTGTTTAATATCATCAAATGATAGCATTTTTTTCTACACTCCTTAACATATCTAGTTCACAAACTAATTTCATTGTACCATAATTTCTTTTTAAATGGATAAATCACACGCTCATATTTCAATTTTTTCACAAAAAAATAGTACCTATCGGTGGATAAGTACTACTTCTTTTACTAAGCACGTGATACGTAACTAGCTTCTGTTGTATTAATCACAAGTGTGTCCCCTTCGTTTACGAAGAATGGCACCTGAACAACTAAGCCTGTTTCAAGTGTTGCTGGTTTAGAGCCTCCAGATGAAGTATCACCTTTAATTCCGGGTTCAGTTGCAGTTACTTCTAACTCAACTGTGTTTGGCAAGTCTACACCAATTGTTTCGCCTTGATACATGATGATGTTGATTTCCATATTTTCTTTTAGGAATTTCAACTCATATTCAATTTGCGTTGCTGGCAATTCAATTTGTTCATAAGATTCGTTATCCATGAACACGTGATTTGTGCCATCTGCATATAGATATTGCATTTTACGGTTATCAATTTGTGCTTTGGCTACTTTTTCGCCGCCGCGGAATGTTTTTTCTTGAATCGCGCCAGTACGTAGATTGCGTAGTTTAGAGCGAACAAAAGCGGCTCCTTTACCTGGCTTCACGTGTTGGAAATCCAAAACGCGCCAAATCCCATTATCTACTTCAATTGTAAGACCAGTACGAAAATCGTTAACTGAAATCATCTTTTTTCCTCCTGTAAATCCCATTTTCTTAGTTCTTACTTATTTAACCACAAATGGCTAAAAGTTACAAAGAAATTTTATAAAATAATGAGCTCTTTTGGCGAATGAATTAAAACCTCATTCCCTGTTTCTGTAATTAAAATATCGTCCTCGATACGTACACCGCCAATTCCAGGTAGGTAGATGCCTGGTTCGTCAGTCACTACATTGCCGGCAACTAATTTTTGCGGACTCTTCATCGATAAGTTTGGACCTTCGTGGATTTCAAGTCCGATACCATGACCTAGAGAGTGTCCAAAATCCTCACCATAGCCGAAAGAAGCAATGTGATCACGCGCAATTTCATCCGCCTCGATGCCAGTCATACCAGGTTTTAATGCCTCAATAACTTTAAGTTGCGCATCTAGCGTAATTTGGTAAATCTCTTTTAATTTTTCGCTTGGTTCGCCCATCGAAACTGTTCGCGTCATATCGGAACAGTATCCATTGTAATAGCAACCGTAATCCATTGTTACAAAGTCGCCTGTTTCAATTTTTTTATCAGATGCCACTCCGTGTGGAAGCGCCGAACGAATACCGCTTGCCACAATGGTATCGAACGAAGATGAAGTCGCGCCTTGTCTGCGCATAAAGAATTCAAGTTCATTGGATACTTCAAGCTCTGTCATGCCAACTTTCATAAAGCGAATGATATGTTCAAACGCGGCATCTGCAATTTCGCATGCAGTTCGAATTTCTTTTAATTCGGCTTCTGTTTTCACTTGGCGCATCTTTTCAAAAAATCCTTGAACTGGAGAAAGTGCTGCAGAAAATATTTGTTCCATTCCTTTAAATTCAGCAACAGTAACATAAGCTTCTTCAAAAGCCAATGTTTTTACACCATTTTTTTGGAGTAATTCTTCGACAGTTTCAAAGATTGGTCCTTGGTGCTTCACAATTTCATAACCTACAGCTTGTTTAGCGGCTTGTTCCGTATAACGGAAGTCCGTCACAAAATAAGCTTTTTGGGGCAAAATTAGCGCCACACCACTCGTACCAGTAAAGCTAGAAACGTAACGTCTATTATATTCGCTCGTCACAAGAACGGCTTCCATTTTTTCATTGACAAGTGCTTGCTGTATCCTTGATAATCGATTCATTTTTAACTTCCTCCCTATATGTAAGTTTCGTTTTTTATTTTACCATAAGTCGCGCACAAAAACTCATCCGAGAGCTGGATGAGTTTTTGCGGTATACCATTTTTTAGTGAAGTGAGGTAGAACAGCCCAAAACGCATTGGACTACTCTTTTTATAGCCTTTTTTTATAAAATTAAAACATTCAAGAAAAAGTCAGCAACAACCTGTGCTTCCTGTGTTATAATTAGTTTTTAGAAATCATAAAGGCTGGTGAACTTGTTGGAAGATAGACAAAAACCTGCTTATGGTGGTCAAGCAGTCGTTGAAGGCGTCATGTTTGGCGGCAAAAAGCAAACCGTTACAGCCATTCGCAGACTAGACGGTACGATGGAGTACTTTTATTTAGAAAAAAATAGCCCTCAATGGGTTACGACTTTAAAGCGCATTCCTTTTTTAAGAGGTATTGTGGCACTCGTTGAATCTAGTGCCATTGGTTCCAAACATTTAACGTTTGCAACTGATCGCTATGATGAAGATCCAAATCAACCTGAAGTGGAAGAAAAAATTGAGAAAAAAGAATCGAAAGTTGCCCTCTGGCTCGGCGTTGCGGTTATTGGCGTCCTTTCATTTGTTTTCGCGAAATTCGTGATGACGCTGATTCCAGTGTTTCTCGCACAGTTTTTCCGTTTTCTTGTTCCAGGTGATGTTGGACAAGTCATTTTAGAAAGCTTTTTTAAACTTTTATTGTTGCTAACTTACATTTTTGCCATTTCACAAACCCCCATTATCAAGCGGGTTTTCCAATATCACGGTTCCGAGCATAAGGTGATCAACTGCTATGAAAACAACCTCCCTCTTACGGTAGAAAATGTTCAAAAGCAGTCGCGGCTTCATTATCGTTGTGGGAGCAGCTTCATTTTATTCACCGTAATTGTCGGGATGTTCATTTACTTCTTAGTGCCAACTGACCCGCTGTGGCTCCGTGTTGTGGATCGTATCTTGCTCATTCCGGTTGTGCTAGGCGTTGCATTTGAAGTGCTGCAACTAACAAACAAGTGTCGGAACATTCCCGTTTTGCGCTTCCTAGGCTATCCAGGACTCTGGCTTCAACTTATCACAACAAAAGAGCCTGACGATTCACAAGTTGAAGTTGCTATCGCTTCTTTTAATGAACTTTTGCGCGTTGAAAAAGAAGGCGTTCCAGAAGATGAATTGCCTCAAAATTTAGAGTTACTGGAGTAGATGAATATGAAAAAATCATCCAAAATCATTTTGACTCTAATTGTTGTACTGTGCCTGATTGGCATCTTTACAGGTGGCGCGATTTCACTTGTCACACTCATTATCATTGGGGCGATTTCCGCTCTTTTACTCTTTGTTTTATTTCATTTTATTGCAGCTCCAAAAGCGTCAGGATACAAAAAAGCGGTGAAGCAATCTAAGCAACTTCGCCGAAACGAAGAAAATCGCATTTCAAAAAAGAAAAAATCTTCGTTCAAAGTCATTGATGGTGGGAAAAAATAAGTTATAATAGAATTGATGTTGTATTGGAAAGGAGTTTACAGAATTGGATTTCAGTTGGATTTTAGCCATTGCCATTTTACTGATTTTACTTGGTTATGAAGTATATCAGCTAATTATGCGCAGAAAAGCAATCACCGTTTTATCAGAAGAAGAGTTTAAGGAGGGGTATCGCAAAGCACAGCTTATTGATGTGCGCGAGCCTAATGAGTTTGACGGCGGTCACATTTTAGGAGCACGAAACATTCCTGTGACGCAACTTAAACAGCGTATTTCTGAGTTCCGCAAAGATCAGCCCATTTACTTATATTGTCAGTCCGCACAGCGTAGTAATCGTGCAGGCATCATGCTTTATAAGCGCGGCTACCGGAATATTTACCAGCTAAAAAGCGGTTTCCGTAAATGGTCAGGTAAAACAAAAGCGAAATAATCATGAAAGCCGTCTCCGTTTACGAGGCGGCTCAAATTTTATAAAGGAGCCTATATATGTCTAAAATAGTAGCACCGAAAATTCCTCATCATTTAACAAATGCGTTTGAAGCAGACTTAACCGATTCTTATATGCAGCACATCCTTTTTACAGGCGCTTTCCCACTTCCAGAAACAGAAAGTCTTGTCATTAATCAGTCAAAATTTGAAAATGTCTTTTTCGAAGGTCGTTATTATCCGAAATTTGACCTGACTGATGTTCTTTTTGAAAAATGCAATTTATCAAACGTAACCCTCTATTCAAGCACTGTTCATCGCGTAACATTTAGCGATTGCAAATTGACTGGCGTTGATTTTTCCGACAGCTTGCTACACAATGTGACCTTCCAGAATTGTTTGCTCGATTTAGCAGGGTTTAGTTTTTCAAAATTTAAAAATGCCACATTTATAGATTGCCAATTGACTGGCGCAGAATTTGAAAGCACTGAATTCAAACAATTTTCATTTCAAAATTGCCTTTTAACGGACTGCCTTTTTGCTAATACTTCGCTAAGCGGGCTTGACTTCACAAGCTGCACATTTGAAAAACTAATTGCTTCGATTGAATCACTAAAAGGACTAAAAGTGAACGAGGGACAAGCCTTAAAATTATCCACCCTGCTCGGCATCATTATTGAATAAAATCAGACTAAATACTGACTTAGTTTCCATCTATCGTTGGTTATAAATCCTCTATTTTCTCGTTAAAATAATGGTATCGATATAAAAAGGGGATTTCAAAAATGAAGATATACATACTTTTAACTAGCACCAATACTCTACTCGCAAGAACGATTCAAAAATCAACAGGATTTCCGTTCTCACACGTATCACTTGCATTAGATGCTTCACTTTTTAATACATATAGTTTTGGAAGAAAAAGTGATTTAAATCCATTTCAAGCTGGTTTTGTTCGAGAAAACATGCATGAGCCAATATTCCAAAACGCAACCTGCATCATTTACGAACTTCAAGTTTCAAAAGAAAAATATGCACAAATTAAACGCTCCATCCATAAAATGAAACGCCGAGAAAAACTTTATCGCTATAACTTCTTAGGTCTGTTCGCTATGCTTTTCCAAATTCCCTATAAACGGGAAAACCACATGTTCTGCAGTCAATTTGTTGGGCAGACACTGCTTGAGGCTGATATTAAAATTGATAATATCCCTCCTGAATTGTTAAAGCCAAGTGACTTTACAGCGTTTGAACCATTGAATGAAGTTTTCTCTGGGCAATTGAAAGACTATCCAATTTTTGAAAAAGACAATAAAATTGCTTAAAAAAACCGGGAAGAAGAGCTAACCTCTTACTTCCCGGTTTTTATTATTTCTGATAACGAAGTACTGGTTTTCTTGCAGCACGCGTTTCATCAAGACGTTTTACATACGTATCATGCGGCGCTTCTTGGACGATTTCAGGATCATCTTCTGCTTCTTTTGCAATTTGTAACATCGTATCGATGAATTTATCAAGCGTTTCTTTTGATTCCGTTTCTGTTGGCTCAATCATCATCGCCTCTTCCACAATGAGTGGGAAGTAAACTGTTGGCGGATGGAAATTATGATCTAACAGACGTTTCGCGATATCTGTCGTTCTGACGCCAAGTTTCTTTTGACGATTGCCGCTAAGGACAAATTCGTGTTTGCAGACTTGGTCGAACGGGAGATCAAACGCTTTTTCAAGCCGGCGCATCATGTAATTGGCGTTTAAAACGGCGTACTCGGTTACTTTTTTGAGTCCGTCTGGGCCCATGGTGCGGATATACGTATACGCCCTGACGTTAATTCCGAAGTTCCCATAATAAGGTTTTACACGGCCGATAGATTGCGGGTAGTTGTAATCAAACGTGTAGTTTTCCCCTTCTTTCGTTAAAACAGGCGTAGGCAAGAATGGGATTAAATCTTTTTTGATTCCAATTGGACCAGAGCCAGGTCCACCGCCGCCGTGCGGACCGGTAAATGTTTTATGCAGATTTAAATGCACCACATCGAATCCCATGTCCCCTGGACGCACCTTTGCCATAATCGCATTTAAATTTGCCCCATCGTAGTATAGCTTTCCTCCCGCAGCATGAATGATTTCCGCAATTTCCACGATGTCTTTTTCAAAAAGACCGAGTGTGTTTGGGTTTGTCAGCATGAGCGCGGCTGTATCTTCGCCAACGACAGTGCGCAAATCTTCAACATCAACAAGTCCTTTTTCGTTCGATTTCACGGTCACTACTTCAAAGCCTGCGACGGTTGCAGAAGCTGGGTTCGTGCCGTGCGCAGAATCAGGAATAATCACTTTCGTACGCTTCGTATCCCCGTTTGCTTCGTGATAAGCGCGAATCAGCATCAGGCCAGTCCACTCGCCCTGCGCCCCTGCTGCTGGCTGTAATGTTACTTCGTCCATGCCCGTAATTTCCACTAGACTCGTTTGCAAATCATATAAAAGAGCCATCGCGCCTTGCACGGAACTTTCAGGCTGATACGGGTGAATGTTCGCAAATCCAGGAAAACGTGCTACTTTTTCATTAATTTTTGGATTGTACTTCATCGTACATGAACCGAGCGGATAAAAGCCTGAATCTACGCCAAAGTTATGGTTGGAAAGCTCGGTGTAGTGACGCATAATTTCAAGTTCGCTAAGCTCTGGTAAATCAGCTTTTTCCGAACGAATATAGCTCGACTCAAAAATATCTTCTAAGTTCGTTTCAGGAACATCTTGCTCTGGCAGACTAAAACCGATACGCCCAGGCACGGAACGTTCGAATACAAGTTTCATCGTTTCACTCATTTTACTCCCTCCAAACTCTCTACTAATGCTGTAATAAAGGCATCGATTTCGTCTTTCGTGCGCATTTCAGTTACGGCGACAAGCATATGATTCGCGTATTGCGGCGCATAGAGCCCTAGATCAAAACCGCCAATAAAACCGCGCTCAAGTAGCATTTCATTAACGTGTTTCACTGGCTCATCTAACTTCACGACAAATTCATTAAAGAAAGCGTCCGAGAATAAAACGGTAAAACCAGCCGCTTGAAACGCACTTTTAGCATAATGAGCTTTATCAATGTTTTGCTTGGCCATTTCTGGAAGCCCGTTCTGACCAAGCGCGACCATTGCAACAGAAGAAGCAAGCGCATTTAACGCCTGATTCGAACAAATATTTGATGTTGCCTTATCACGGCGAATGTGCTGTTCACGCGCTTGGAGTGTCAATACATAGCCACGTTTTCCGTTCTCGTCAACCGTTTCACCGACTAATCGTCCTGGAACTTTACGCATTAATTTTGTCGTACACGCGAAATAGCCACAGTGCGGGCCACCAAACGATTCAGGAATCCCAAACACCTGCGTATCGCCAGCCACAATATCCGCCCCAAACTTCCCAGGTGGGGTTAAAATTCCTAAAGCGAGCGGATTACTTGAAACAATGAGTAGTCCTTTTTGTTCGTGAACAATCGCTTCAATTGCCGCTAGATCTTCTACTTGTCCATAAAAATTAGGATAACCGACAACGACACCGGCAACCTCATCGTTCATAGCCAATTTAAGGGCCGCTAAATCCGTTTTTCCGTCCTTTTCAGGGATGAGCTCTACTTCGACATGTTGCCCACTTGCATACGTCCTTAACACGTTAATGGATTCAGGGTGAACCGCCTCAGATACTAACACTTTCTTCCGCTTTGTATGCCCTGATGCAAGCATAGCCCCTTCAGCGAGTGATGTTCCGCCGTCATACATCGACGAGTTCGCTAAATCCATTCCCGTCAACTCTGCAATCATCGTTTGAAACTCAAAAATCGCCTGCAATTCCCCTTGCGAAATTTCTGGTTGGTACGGCGTATAAGCCGTGTAAAATTCAGAACGCGAAATAACATGGTCCACAATTGTTGGAATGTAGTGCGAATACACGCCCGCCCCTAAAAATGAGGCTGTTTCTTGCGTATTCACATTTTGTGCAGCGAGTTTCGTAAGTTCACGCAATAAGTTGGGTTCCGAAATGGCCGGTTTTAAATCATAATCCCGATTGAATCTAATTTTCTCAGGAATATCCGTGAATAAATCTTGGATGGAACTGACCCCAATTGTTTCTAACATTTCTTTTTCATCTTGCTCCGTCATTGGTAAGTAGCGAAATTTTGACATGTTCTTTCCTCCTTTTAATGGCGTAAAGTTTATTTTCCTCGCTTATAAAACGGCGTTTCAACAACGACTGCTTTAAGTTTCTTGTTGCGCACTCCGACTTCAAGCTCAACTCCAAGTTCTGCGTAATTCGAGTCAATCAAGGCAAGACCTAAGTTTTTCCCTAAAGTAGGTGATTGTGTGCCCGATGTAATCTTCCCGATTTCCTTCTCGCCTAAGTAAACAGGATAATCGTGTCTTGGTATCCCGCGGTCAAGCAGCTCCACCCCAACAATCTTACGCGGTACGCCCGCTTCTTTTTGTGAAATGAGCGCTGCTTTTCCAATAAAGTCAGGCTCTTTTTTTAGCTTTACGGCGAAATTAACGCCTGCTTCAAGTGGCGAAATTTCTTTTGATAACTCTTGACCGTAAAGTGCTAAATTGGCTTCAAATCTAAGCGTATCACGTGCGCCAAGCCCAATTGGTTTTGCTCCTGCACTCACAACTGCTTCAAACACGGTAACCGCATCTTTAGCCGCCATATAAATTTCGAATCCGTCTTCACCTGTATAGCCGCTTCGCGAAATGATTGCGTCTACTCCAACTACCTTTTCCTCTACAAAACCAAAGAATGGAATGCTCGCCAAATCGGCATCTGTCAGGCTTTGCACAAGTTTCTCGGCATTCGGTCCTTGAACCGCTAGTTGGCCATATTCTGATGAAACATTTTTAACTTCTACATCTTCACTAGCATGTTCTTTTAGCCAGTTAAAGTCTTTTTCTGTATTCGCAGCGTTGACAACGAGTAGATAATCTTCATCGTTGCGTTTATAAACAACTAAATCATCTACGGTGCCCCCGTCTTCGTAACACATAATATTATATTGCGCGCGTCCATCTTTTATGTTCGCAATATTATTTGTTAACATTTTTTCTAAGTATGCGGTGCTCTCTTTCCCTGTCACATGAATTTCCCCCATGTGTGAAACATCAAATACTCCAACATCGGTGCGAACTGTTTCATGCTCGGCTTTTATCCCTGCAAATTGTACTGGTAAATCCCATCCCCCGAAATCAATTGTCTTGGCTCCGTACTTCCCATAAATGGAGTGAAGCGGTGTCTGTAATAGCTCTGCCAAAATGAAAACCTCCTTTTAAATTTAAGCATAGGAAAAAGGCTTACTAAATCATAAGCCCTGTCGTAAAAAACTCCAGAGTTGCGTCCCATAAACATCCTTTTGCCTGAGAGTTTCACATACTTCATGCTTTCCCCGTCGGCGCTGTTTTAACAGTCTCTCTGTTTATTTTCAACCGCGTTTTACATATGTATCCTGCCTTTTCCTATAGCTTATCACGCCTTGCAACGTTCGGCAAATTATACGTTCTAGCGTATATAAAAGTATTTTCCAAAGGATTCGTTCGTAATGAAAGGGCTTTATTTATTTCCACTCATAAAAACGTACGCATAGTTATCGAATTCACAAAGTTTTGCTACTGGAAAATTTTTTTATGAAGTGATTATTTGTTTTTGGCGTCAATTAAGCGTTTGCATTTTTATAAAGTTGTCGAAATTTCATTTTCGGGCGGAAAACCCCTTTTATACCAAAAAGGAGTTGTTGTGTATGTGGCGAATATAATTAGCAAGAGGTGAATTTTATGCCCCAACTTTTTTTTGATAGTATGTTAGAACAATGTTTTGAGCTGCGTGCAAGCGATTTGCACTTGCACCCTTCTATAACTTGTTACCTTGTGAGAATTCGTGTTTCCGGTAAGCTCCACCCGCTAGCCACTATCCCATTTGATCTTGGCGATAAGTTAATTTCTTTCTTAAAATTTAATGCTCAAATGGATATCGGCGAAAAGCGTAAGCCGCAATCTGGACAATACGAGCGCATCATCAAAAATCAGACAATCGCTCTTAGAGTATCTACACTTCCAAATAAAACTGGAAGGGAAAGTATGGTTTTGCGACTCTATCATTATGAGAAGCCACTGCCATTTTTAGAAACAACTCTTTTTTATGCTACAGCAAAATCTATTTTCGAATGTTGTGCTTCTAAATCAGGTTTATTTCTATTTTCTGGCAGTACCGGAAGCGGTAAGTCAACATCTATGTATAGTCTTGCTACTGAATTAACGCGGCATACACATAAACAAGTTATCACTATTGAAGATCCTGTCGAACATCTTCATCAAGAATTTTTACAAATTGAAGTGAACGAACGCGCGGGCCTCACTTATGGAACTATTATCCGTGCGATTCTAAGACATGATCCAGACATTCTTATTATTGGTGAAATTCGTGATAGTGAGACCGCACAGATGGCAATTCGAGCAGCTCTAACAGGGCATCTTGTTATTAGTACTATCCACGCAAGTAGTTTAGATGGCATCATTGCCAGGTTAGCTGAATTAGGCATATCCAAAGAAAATTTGGCGCATTGCTTACTTGGCATAAGTTTTCAAACAATACATGCGCTTTATTGCCCGCTATGCTTAAGTTCTTGCCAACTTTTTTGTACACATCTTTCAAGAAAACGTACGGTTCTTTATGAAATCGAAACTCGGCAAATCAATCTTCTGCAAATGCTAGAAGGACAACGAAATACCCCCACATTATCACTTAACAAACAATTTCAGAAAGGACTCTGCTATGGCTTTTTTTAATCAATCTGACTGGAATAAAGATGGCGATTTCCTAGTTCGCCTTTCCGAACTTTTAGACAAAGGTTTTCCAATTGATACAGCTATCGCCTATCTAGCCATCACTTCAAAAAAAGAAAAAAGACGCTATCTTATCATGCTTGAAACATTGAATACGGGTGCAAACTTTTCAATCGCTTTACAAAAAGCAGGTTTTCCTTCCTTCATTTCGGCACCTGTCCTTTATGCAAATGAACATGGCTATTTTAACGAAACCCTGTTAGAGTGCGGCAAGCTACTAAAAAGAAAAGCCGAACAACAAAAATCTCTTAAAAAGACATTTCAATATCCGGCTGTTCTCTTTTCAACTGTTATCATCGTATTTTTCTTGTTACGGATTTTCTTGCTGCCGAAGTTTGACCTGCTGTTTAAGCAAATTGCTAACGGTGAAAATGCATCTGGTCAGTTCTCATATTTCTTACTACAACAATTACCGATTATATTATTTGGCCTGATGCTAGGTTGCTTCTTCCTATTCTTATTCATTTTAAGCAGGAGCAAACGAAAAGATGCTTTAAAACGCGCCTTGTTTTTCAATAAAATCCCTATCGTTTCAAGTTTTACGCGTATTCACTATTCTCAACTATTCGCGAGAGAATGTGGTTATTTATTGAAGAGCGGTCTTTCTATTCAACAAACTTTTCAGCTCTTCATGCAAAAGAAATCCACTTCTTTTTTTATGAATATAGGCGAAAAATTTACGATTTCCTTAGAAAAAGGGCTTTCTTTTACGGAAGCTGCAAAATCTATTGGAATCTTTGAAAAAGAGCTTGTTTATATTATTAAACACGGCGAGAAAAATGGTACTTTGTCAGATGAACTTTTATTTTATTATGATTTTTGTCATAGTAAAATGCTCGAAAAAACAGAAAAACTTTTTGGCTATATTCAGCCAGCTGTATTTCTTATTATCGGCATTTTAATTATTTCGATTTATTTATCAATCCTCTATCCCATGTTTTCAATGGTTAATCAAATCTAAAAGGAGTGTTTTCATGTTTAAAATTAATTGGAAAGACAATCAAGCGTTTACTTTAGTGGAAATGTTAATCGTTCTGCTCGTCGTCAGTGTTCTGTTACTCCTAACGATTCCGAACATCGTGAAGCAAAGTAAATCTATTAATGATAAAGGTTGTACTGCTTTTATTTCTGTTGTAGAAAGTCAAGTCCAAGCTTATCAATTAGAATTCAATCAAGTTCCTAGTTTCGCTGATTTACTCGCGAAAGGTTATCTATCTCAAGATCAAAAAAGCTGCCCGAATGGAAAAAGCGTTCAAATTGATGCTTCAGGAAATGTAAAGGAAAATTAGTGAAAAGAAATAGCTTTACACTCATTGAAATGTTGTTTGTTTTACTGATTTGCAGTTTAACCATTCAATTAACAATTACTCCTGTTCACCGCCTTATCGATCAAATTGCAGAAAAAGAGATGCTTGAGCAAATCAAAGCGGATATTTTTTTGGCCCAAACTATCGCGATTACAAACGGCGAACGAACAGAAATCATTTTTAATCCCTATCAATTTCAAATGGTTGTAGGTGGGCAAACACGCTATACAGAAAAATTTCCTAAGTCGCTAAAAGTTGTTCAACTAGAAAAATTCCAATTTCTACCAGATTCTGGTCATATTAATCGTTTTACAACCGTACACTTTAAAGGGCTTACACGTGACTACAAGTGGATCTTTCAAATTGGGAAAGGACGTTTTAGAATTGAAGAAGCCTAACGGTTTTACGCTGCTTGAAAGTATTTTTTCGCTTAGTATTTTAGTTTTGATCACGTCTTTTATTACGCCATTAATTTTGTTCATGCTTAGTCAACTTGAAACCGAGCGAGATTTAACGATACTTTATCAGCACCTACACGATCAAGCTCGGGCCCATCAATCTCCCCCTTTCAAAAAAGAAATTGATGGTTATTATATTGAGCAATTAAAAAAGGAGGAGATTTGTGGTTGGTCGAGTAAAAATAAAAAATGTCTCCCTCTCGCCGAATAAAAATGCCTTTAGTCTGCTAGAATCTATCATGGCTCTTTTAGTAACAATCATTATTTTTACAATGATCCCTTTCTTACTGCAGACCGAAAAAAAGATATTGAATGTGACGAATATTTCTCATAGTGCAGAATGGCATATTTTTGTGAAACAATTACGCGAAGAGATTGGAAACGGGAAAATTCATATTCGTTCAGACAATAAATTCTGTTCGATTTCAAACAAAGAAATTTGTTACGAATTCTATAAAGATGTGATTCGCAAGCAAGTTGACGGGAAAGGTCATGAAACGTTGCTTACAAATGTCGCTCAATTTTCAATGTATTTAAATGATGCGGAACTAAGTTTGAAAATCAAAACAACTGCAAATAAAAATTTCACTACCATGCTTATGATGGAAAGGGAGTGAGTTAATTTTGAAGAACGGCTTTTCTCTCCCGATTACTCTATTTATCCTTTTCATTAGTTTTCTTATTTTAACAAGTGTTATTACTCTCTTTAATCGCCAAATGGAATTCGAACAGCGGTGGCAGAACTATTACATGGAGCAAATAAAACAAACCAGCAGATAGCTGAAAACCAATTTACTTCATTATATACAAAATGACACACTGTCTACTTTTTAACAGACAGTGTGCCATTAATAAATTCGTTCAGAAGACGAAACTAAGTTTGAAATTTTCCCATCTTTAGTGGAAATAAGTTGTTCAAACTGATAGCCGTATAAAACTTTTTGGCCATCTGGTGAACTAACAATTGGTTTATTATCCATGAGTTCTACGATAACACGATGTGATTTCTCTTCTGGATTAATCAATACAAGACGATATTCATTACCTTGTGGACTTATTTTTTTACTTTCATACGGTTCAAACGTCAGGAATGTTTTGGCCGTAAAATTTTTGTCGAAATACGGAATAAAGGTTCCTAATTCATCGTATTCTCTAGGCATCTCATATTTATAAATGGTTTGAAATCCTATTGTTCGAAAATCATACATGACTTTTGATGGGTCATCAGGTCGTTCAGTTGTAAGAAGCATATTGTGGCTTACCGCAAATTGCAAAATATTGGCCACGATAAGACTTTCTGGTTCTTGTTCTCTAGTATCTTCCAAATACAAATTACCGAGTTCAATCCCAGGTTCTTTCCGGTTTACTACATACAAATTATCACTATACCAACTGACAAACTGCGATGTAGTTGTCACTTTTGAAATTTCACTCGTTTCTGTATCAATAACATTTACTGTATAAGCAAAATTTTGATCAAAGAGAACCATCATTATTTTGTTTATCGAATCCGGATTCCAATAAAAATTGGCAGATAATGGTTCCATCTCTTTACTCATAAGAGTACTACCATCTGATGTCGAATGAACAGATAAATTCACTTTATTGTTTTTTTGAATAGCATACACGAGAAACTGAGAACCATCTGGACTTAATTGCACATCAGAAATTAAGCTGTCTACAGCTAATATTGGTTTTTCTTTTCCTGTATAAATATTGTAGTTGACGAAGTTTGTGCTTTTTCCTTGTTGGGCTTGCACTAAGACACTATCATTATTTAGCCAACCGACAATGCGAACAAACTTCTGCTTACTTGTTTGAAATGGCTTGACAACCATATGCTCATCTTTCTTCGCATCTTTCTGCTTAGGAGGAGAGCAGCCAAATGAAATAGAAGTGATTACGACAACGAACACAACTAGGATAAGTACTTGTTTTTTCTTCATCTCAAGCCTCCAATCTGTTTATCTATCCATAAAAATACCCTTTTTAGAATAAGCTAAAACTAGATTAGATGGCGCTTTTTTAATTATTACGCTTCCTCATTTGGGAGCGCTAACCATGCAGCTCCAATAACGCCTGCATCATTGCCTTTTGTAGCAATTGAAATTTTAGTTGATTCCCTAACTGCTGGAAATACCATTGTTTCAAAATAAGCAATAACTGGTTTTAATAAAGCATCACCAGCAGCTGAAACACCTCCACCGATAATAATCTTCTCAGGATTTAACATATTACCAATATGGCTAAGTGCTAAAGCTAAATAGAATGAAATTTTATCGACAACAAGTTTAGCTAGCTCATCATTTTCTTTTTCAAAATCAAAAACAAGTTTAGCTGTTACTTCTTCATCATTTATAATCGCATCACGGAGTTTAGACTTACCTAAAAAGTCTTTTGCTAAGTCTTTCGCAACCCGTACGATACCTGTTGCAGAAGCGATTGTTTCTAGGCACCCTTTCTTACCACATGTACAATCATAACCGTTTTCAGGCACGACCGTAACATGACCAATTTCGCCAGCTGCGCCTCTTACGCCATGAAGAATTTTGCCTTCAGCAAAGATTCCGCCGCCAACGCCTGTACCTAATGTGACGAATACTACATTTGCACCGCCTTCACCAGCACCTTTCCAGCGTTCACCAAGTGCTGCAACGTTTGCATCATTATCTAAGTGAACTTTTAATCCAGTTATACGACCCAGATCTTCTGACACATTTTGTTCTTCTACCCAGTTCAAATTATAAGCGCCTTTTACAGTTCCCTTTTCAGAGTTTACAGCGCCTGGAGTTCCCATACCGATGCCATAGAATTCATCGCTTTTAACTTGAAGCTCAGCCAATTTTTGATTTAAGCTATTCCCAATATCTTGAACAATGTTTGAGCCGTTGTCTTCGATGTTCGTTTTAATTGTCCATTTCTCAGTAATATCGCCTTCTTTGTTTAAAAGCGCAATTTTTGCTGTTGTTCCGCCTAAATCAATACCAATTAACTTTTTGTCCATGTCCCTTATTCTCCTTTTATTTACTATTTTTCTTCTGTTCTTTTATTAACTCTTGTTTTAGAATACCTCGCGCTTTAGCATATAGCTCTCTATCTAAAATTTGGTGTTTAAAAAGTTCTGTCAGTTCATGCTCCATCATTTCGATATCATACTCGCGTTTGCCAAGATAAACAATAATGCCATACTTTTTTAATAGCTGTGCTACATCGTAAACAGAATTCATAGTGCTCCCTCTAACTGGTTAGAATTTTTTAATTGATTATAGAAATCTAAAAAGAACTTTTCATCAGATAAATCTTTAGCTATTTCAGCTTCTTTTAAAGCATTTTCTCGGTCGCCTTTATGCAAATAGGTCACTGCTAAAATATAATGAGCTTGCGGAATTTCTGGATTCAGTAGAATGGCTTCTCTAGCAGCTGCTTCTGCTTTTGAATAGTGCCTGTTTTGTAAAGCTTCTGTGGCCATAAGGGTATAGCTATATTCATCAGCACTTCTTGTTTCTACTAAATAATCAAGTATTTTATTGGCTTCTTTATGATTTCCTTCTTGAAAATAAGATTGGGCTACACTATTACTAATAGCAGGATTCTGCACTTCACCAGCTTTATCAAATCCCATGACTAGAAATAGAATGGCTAGCGTAACAAAGCCAATTCCGTAAAAAAGTCGCCGCCAGTGAAAATATTGTAGTGGTAAAGATAATGCTCCTGCTAAAAAGAATCCTCCTACAAGGCCACCCACATGTCCAGCCAAATCAATTCCAGTTGCAAAAATATCGATGACTAAATTTACTGCAACCAATGCCGCAATACTAGAACCTATTGTTTTAGCATAAAGATGTGGTTTTAAAACAACTAAGTAGAGCAACGCGCCAAATAGAGCAAAAACAGCTGTACTCGAGCCAACAGCCACATTATTGTTTAACGCAAAGCTTGCGATATTTCCAGCAATTCCGCCGATGAGAAGAATTGTGGCGTAGCGCCATTTCCCATAAATTTTCTCTGCCCATGGACCAACTATATAGAGCATGAGGCAATTTGCTGCGATATGCATGAGTCCGGTATGCAAGAAAATAGGTGTAATTAGACGCCACCATTCGCCTTGATAAATTAGCGGGTTAAACTTAGCACCATATTCAACTAAAGTAAAGGTACTAAGCGACATATCTTTAAAAAACACCCAAAGAAAGTACGCGATTTGCATCGCAATGAAGGTATACGTAATATAAGGTTTTTCTTTTCTTGCTGTTTGTTGTTCTTCAGTTACTTTTTTGGTGATATAGTTGATAACGGTTTGCCGCTCCAATGCGACACGTGCTTCTGTCATTTCACCTTCTACAGAGAAAGTTCCTTGTTGAATCCCAAGTTCATTTTCTAACTCTCGTAACTTTTGTTCAGTATGTTCTGTTGAAATTAAAAAGTTTTGGAGTGAAATTTTATCATTTTTACCTGTTATTATTTTTTCAAATACAGGTTTGTCCCCCACAGGCTCAAAAGGACTGATGTAAATGTTCACGAGTGAAAGCTTTAATCTACCCATTTGTTTACGAAGATTTTCGGCCACGTTAAAGACATGGGTCACGTCGCGCTCCACTACACTTGCCCATCCTAATTCTCGCATTTGAATACGAATGACTGGGCGATCCTTTTTATTTGGATTATCTAACCATAGTTCTTGTTTTTCTTCATGTAAATGAATGAGTCGATAGTTTTCTTGCCCTAAAAAGTAGTTCGTTAACAGCCAGAAAACATAATTTTCTTGGAGGCTCAAAAAATTCCCTGCTTTCTCTCTAAAAATACAGATTACATTTACTACTATACGCAAAAAAATAGGCGTTGTAAACAAATCCTAAATATAATTCTTAACGATTAAATAACCAAAATTTTCCCAACTGGTATATCATGTCTTTCTGGTTGTAAATCGCTACTTATTTGTTCGCTAAAGCAAAGTGAAATTGTTTGATTAGGATAGTTTTCGAGATAGCGGTCATAAAAGCCACCGCCAAAACCAATACGGTATCCAACATCGTTATAAACTACGCCCGGAACTAACAGTAGATCAATTTTTTCTTTTTGCACAATGGTTGCCTTTTCACTCGGCTCTTTAAGTCCTAGTTTTTTCTCGATTAACTGGTCACCACTTTGATACTCGCGAAATTGCATTTTATTACCTGGATAGATAGTTTCAGGAATGACAATTGTTTTTCGTTCTTGAAAGGCTTTTTCTATGATACATGTTGTATCTACTTCTGGAAATCTTGAGATTGTTACGCCAACAATCATTGCTTGTTGCCATTCGGTTGTGTCAAAAAGTTGATTGGCTAATTTTTCTGATTTCTCGCGATGCTTTTCTTTATTCATCTGATTGAGTTGTTGCAAAACGTTTTGACGTAAGTCATTTTTATTCATTGGCATAAGGAAACCTCCCTTTTAAATAAAAAAAGCAACAGGGGAAATCCTGCTGCTTACTTTGTTTCGCGGTGTAAAGTTACACGACGCAATCTTGGACAATATTTTTTTAGTTCAATACGTTCAGGATTTTCACGTTTATTTTTAGTCGTAATGTAGTTACGATCGCCACACTCCGTGCATTCTAAAGTAATATTTACGCGCATTGTTTTCCCTCCAACTCTATTCAGAAAAATTATTTATAGACCTGTATTATAATATCATTTTTAGGCTGATTCTGCAAGGTTACATGTGATTTTCTTTTTATTTTCTTTACAAATCTTAAAAGGCATGGTCTTTTAGTAAGCTTTATGTTATAAATAAAGGTAGAGTTTTAGTGAAAAGAGGTGTTACTACATAATGACCGCAATCATAATAATTCTTCTTGTTGCTGCTATTGTCCTGTTCATTGTGTCTTTCCTGAAAAAGGGAAATACAGAACAGACAGAAAGCGAATTTGAAGAAGTTGCGTCGCAGCTGATGCATGAAAATTATCAGCTTAAAAAGCGTGTGTCTGCTCTTGAGAAAGCTATGCAGACTACTGAAACTAAAGAAGCGACTGAAGAAGTGAAAGAAGAAACAACTGAGATGATAGCTGAAGAATCCTCTTCTACTCCAAGTCCTAAAATGCAATCTCTATTAAAAAAACAAGTTATCACTCTTTATACATCGGGGATTGCAACTGATGAAATCGTGGAACAATCATCTCTTCCGAAAGAAGAAGTTGAACAAATCATAGAAGAATATTTGGAACATTGATTCCAACTGGCAAGAAAGGAGTAAATCGTTGAAAAATAATTTACGCATGATTGCTCTAGGTCTACTCATTTCTGCTGTTGTCCTTTTTGTTTATTCAGAGTTTTTCTCTTCAGAAACCGATGCAGCAACAAAGGAACCAACAACGAAACAAGCAGCTGGAAATAGTAATACTTGGAAGCAAAAATATGAGAAACTTTTAGCTGAGCAAGAACTTGAAAAAAATGAAGTCGCCGAAAAAGAACGTCAAGAAGCTGAAAAGAAAGCGGCTGAAGAAAAGAAAAAAAATGAAGAAAAAAAATATACAGTAGTCGTTTCAAAAGGTGAACCTACTTCTCAAGTAAGTGAAGACTTGAAAAATAATGGTATTATTGCCAATGCACAAGACTTCGACAAGTATTTGAAACAAAATAATTATGAGAAATACGTTCGTGATGGTAAATATGAAGTCACAAATAAAATGACTTTTGATCAACTCGCGAAAAAATTAACTCATCAAGATTAAAAAAACCCAAAGTGCCAAAGCACTTTGGTTTTTTTTATTTGGACTCGTCTTTTTTGAAACGAGGTTTGCGTGGACGGTCTTTTTTCTCTTGCGCTTTTTTCTCATCGTAGCCTTCTGGCTTTTCAAGAAGTACTTTGCGAGATAGATTGACGCGACCTTGATGATCGACTTCAATAACTTTGACAGTGACTTCATCGCCAAGTTTTAGAACATCTTCTACTTTACCAACGCGCTCGTAAGCAAGCTCAGAAATATGCACAAGCCCGTCTGTTCCTTTGAATAGCTCAACAAAGGCACCGAATTTTTCGATACGACGAACTTTTCCTGTATAAATCTCGCCAACTTGAACTTCACGAACGATATCTTCAATAATGGCCATTGCTTTTTTGTTCATCGCTTCGTCTTGAGAAGCAACATAAACTGTACCATCTTGTTCAATATCAATTTTCACGCCAGTTTCTTCAATAATTTGATTGATTTGTTTTCCGCCAGGTCCGATAACATCTTTGATTTTATCTGGCTTAATTGTCATGGTCACAATTTTTGGTGCATAAAGAGAGAGCTCAGTACGTGGTGCACTAATTGTGCTCATTAGGTGTTCCAAAATGTGCAGACGGCCTTCTTTTGCTTGTGCAAGAGCTTCTTCTAAAATTTGGCGGCTCAAACCATCGATTTTAATATCCATTTGAAGTGCTGTAATTCCTTCGCTTGTCCCAGCAACTTTAAAGTCCATATCGCCGAAATGGTCTTCCATGCCTTGAATATCCGAAAGAATTGTGTAGTCATCGCCTAATTTCACGAGTCCCATTGCAATCCCAGCTACAGGTGCTTTAATTGGTACACCAGCATCCATCAAAGCGAGTGTCGAGCCACAAATACTTGCTTGCGAACTTGATCCATTGGATTCTAGAACTTCAGATACAAGACGAATTGTATACGGGAAGTCTTCTTCAGATGGGATAATATATTGAAGCGCACGCTCACCTAACGCTCCGTGTCCAATTTCCCGGCGACCAGGCGCACGGCGTGGACCAGTTTCGCCTACACTGAATTGCGGGAAGTTATAATGGTGCATAAAGCGTTTGTATTCTTCAGCGCCTAATCCATCAATGATTTGATGCTCACGAAGAGGAGCTAGCGTACAAATACTTAGCGCTTGCGTTTGACCACGCGTAAATAAACCAGAGCCATGCACACGTGGAAGAAGGCCAGTTTCAGAGGATAACGGACGAATTTCGTTTACTTTACGGCCATCTGGACGAATTTTTTCTTGCGAGATAAGACGACGCATTTCATCTTTCTCAATTATTTCTAAAATATGTGCGACTTCTGCAAGAACAGCTTCTTCATCTTCAAGTTCTTTTGCTTTATAGCCTTCTAAAATTTCTTCTTTTACTTCTTCAATCGCAGCTTCGCGTGCTTTTTTCTCTTCTGTTTGAATTGCTGCTTTCATTTTCGCTTCACTTAAACTCTTCACTTCTTCTTCAAGTTCTGGATCTGTTACGAAAAGTTCAATTTCGCGTTTTTCTTTTCCAACGGCTTTAATGATTTCTTGCTGGAATTCACATAAGCGCTTGATTTCCTCATGACCAAACATAATTGCTTCAAGCATCGCTTCTTCGGATACTTCTTTGGCGCCTGCTTCAACCATGTTAATCGCTTCATGTGTTCCCGCAACGGTTAATGAAATATCGCTTTTTTCAGCTTCTTCAATTGTTGGATTGATGATGAATTTGCCATCAACGCGTCCAACATCAACACCTGCAATTGGGCCGTCAAACGGAATGTCTGAAATGCAAAGCGAGATGGAAGAACCTAGCATTGCCGCCATTTCTGGTGAACAGTCTTGATCGACACTGAATACAGTTGACGTAATTTGTACTTCGTTACGGAATCCTTCAGCGAATAACGGACGAATTGGACGGTCAATTAGGCGTGCTGTTAGTGTTGCGCGGTCACTTGGACGTCCTTCACGTTTTAAAAATCCTCCGGGCACTTTACCAACAGAGTACATTTTCTCTTCATAGTTTACCGTAAGAGGGAAAAAATCTCCTGGTCTTGGTTTTTTTGATCCAACTGTTGCTGTTAGAACAACTGTATCGCCGTAGCGCACAAGTGCTGCGCCGCTAGCTTGTTTTGCTAATTGTCCTACTTCGATTTGTAATTTTTTGCCTGCGAGCTCTGTCTGAAATACTTGTTTTTCCGACATAAATCATTCTCCTTTTTTAGAGAACGTTTTCCTTTACCATGCATAAGAATGCTTCATGCACACCCCGAATGCGGGGCACGCATAAATCCAAAAACCTACCATAAAAGTGAGATAGCGTCCTTTTTAGCACGTTTTTGGATTCATGCGATAAATAAAAAATCGTTCTCTTTTTTCTTAATAAAAAAGCGGGAGACAAAATCGTTCCCCGCTTTTCTTGGTTTCGTTATTATCTACGTAAACCTAAACGTTTAATAAGTTCGCGGTAACGTTGAACATCTTTTTTACGTAGGTAAGTAAGTAGGTTACGACGGTGACCTACCATTTTCATTAGACCTCTGTAAGAATGATGATCTTTTTTGTGTACACGAACATGCTCATTTAAGCTGTTGATTTCTGCAGTTAGTACAGCAATTTGTACTTCCGGAGAACCTGTATCCGTATCATGAACACGGTATTCAGCAATGATTTCGTTTTTACGTTCTTGAGTTAAAGCCATTTAACTCCACCTCCTAAATTTTCTAATCCCCACTTACTGAGCAATGCGCCGGTGACTCGCAAATAGCCAAGTAAAGGTTCTTGTCGTACAGATTTAAAGATACACTAATTTGGGAATAAAATCAAGTTAAATCAAACTTTCTCCCTCAAAATAACGACGGGTGTTCTCTTCGTCTTTTTTTAGCTGCTCGATTAAGCCTTCCATGCCATTGAACTTCATTTCCGGTCTAAAGAAATGGAACCATTCAATTTCGGCGCTTTCACCATAAATTTCCCGATCAAAATCCAAAATGTACACTTCAATGGAAAGCTCTTGGTCAGTTTTAAAGGTAACATTGTAGCCAATGCTTGCCATGCCCAAATAGCTTTCGCCGTTTACGATGAACTTCACGGCATAAATTCCGAGTTTTGGAATAAGGTAGTCGCCGTCAATGCGCATATTAGCCGTTGGGAAGCCTAACGTGCGTCCACGCTTGTCGCCATGAATGACTGTGCCGCGCACTTTATACGGGTAGCCTAAAAGTTCATTCGCCTCATCTAATTCGCCACTTTCGATGTAGTTGCGAATGTTCGTTGAGCTAATTTTAGCATTGAACGCTTCTTGCTTATCGACAATTATGACGTCAAAACGCCCTTTTGCATATTCTGGTAGCTCACTCATTTTACCGGCGCCTTTTTTGCCGTAAGAGTAGTCGAAGCCAGCCACGACATGTTTGGCATGAAGACCAACTAAATATTGTTCGACAAATTCTTCTTTTGACAATTCGGAGAAAGCAGTCGTAAAACGCACCACGTATAAAATATCAACGCCAAGTGCAGCTATTTTTTCTTCCTTTTCCTCCAAAGGGGTTAAATATTTTACTTTCTTACGCATTTTGCTAAGCACAACAGATGGGTGCGGGTCAAAAGTGAGGACTGCGCACTGCTCATTGTTTGCCACAGCGATTTCTTTTGCGCGCAAAATGACTTCCTGATGTCCGCGATGAACACCGTCAAAAAAGCCTAGCGCAATAGTTTTCGGCTGTAAATCCGAATTTAACGTATTAGGGTGATGTATAAAAATAGTTTCCATGAAATCTCCTTTTCACTCGTAACATTTCCTACATATCATATCTATTTTTCACCTTTTTGGCAAAAAATTAGTTTAGCGGACCATCTCTTAATTCGATGACTTTTTCAGGTTTTAAAAGCTGCGTTTTCGTCGGGTGTGGTTTGTAGATGGCGACCAATTTGCCGTTTCGCATCATCGCAAATAAATTCCCGCTAGGCGCACCAAAAAGCGCCGTCTCAAGCACAACACCGTTCAATACTTTTTTGTACAGCGTGTCATCTAATTCGAGCTGTGGCATATTAAAAATGCCTTTTTCGAGTGGCTGAAGGAAGTCAAAATTGCCACTATTGACTTGTTTTTCGATTTCCCCCAAAGTCAGGCAGTCTGCTTTTTCAAAAAAGCCGCTTTTTGTGCGTTCAAGAGTAGCCATATGCGCCGGCAAACCAAATTGTTCGCCAATCATCACGGCTAGCGTACGAATATACGTCCCTTTCCCGCAAGCAATGCGGATTTGGAACGTCGGATTCGCGGCCGTCAGCTCGCCTGAATCTAGTCGCTCAAGCGCATAAATTTGCACGGTGCGTTTTGGTCGTTCCACGGTTTGCCCAGCACGTGCGTATTCGTAGAGTTTTTTGCCGTTTACTTTTACAGCAGAATACATTGGCGGAACTTGTTCGATTTCGCCTGTCAATTTATCTAAAACCGCAACTAGTTTTTCCTCCGAAATCGCCGTTTGAAGGTCTTTTTTTGAAACGACTTCGCCTGTTGCGTCTTCTGTCGTCGTACTTGTGCCGAGCGTGACTGTCGCAACGTATTCTTTTCCTTCACTTGTTATGTATTCGGCAAGCTTTGTCGCCCGGCCAACACAAATCGGCAGTACTCCTTCAACTTCTGGATCGAGCGTTCCGGTGTGCCCAACTTTTTTTGTTCCTAAAATTTTGCGCAGTTTAAACACACAATCATGGCTCGTCATGCCACGCTCTTTAAATAGCGGAATAATTCCGTCCATTAAAAAATCCTCCTTTCACAAAAAGAGAGGCAAACAGCGCCCCTCTAGAAAGTTATTCACCTTTATTTAAATCTCTTAAAAGTTCATCGATACGATTGCCGTATTCTAGCGAGCTATCCATTTCAAACAGCAGCTCTGGAACTTTTCGCAGGCGCATCCGGTTGCCAATTTCAGAACGAATAAAGCCGTGTGCCTTTTCAAGCGCAAGAAGCGTATCTTCACGCTCTTTTTCATTCCCTAAAATCGAAATAAATACCGTCGCTTGCTGCAAATCGCCTGTCACTTCCACATCAGTAATCGTGATAAAGCCAAGACGAGGATCTTTTAATTTTCGGTTTAAAATGTCGCCGAGTTCTTTCTTCATTTGCTCCGCAACACGATTTGCTCTCAAACTCATTTTGTTCACCTCATAACCATTCAATGTCCGTCAAAAGGCGCTCCCATTCGGGGAAGGAGTCTAGAAAGCGTAACACTTCCTGACCTTCCTTCTCCGTTTGAACTCGCGAACTTCCGACAATCACAAAACCAATTTCCGTGCGCTGCCACTTATCTAGGAAGCCTATTTCAGCCATAGACACATTAAATTTCTGGCGGGCGCGCATTAAAACACGTTGTAATACGGCACGCTTTTCTTTTAAATTTTGGGCTTCATAAATGTGAAATGTAAGAGCGGCACTGTAAATGATCATTTTCTTTCGATTTCTTCCATAATGAATGCTTCAATCACATCGTCTTCTTTAATATCATTAAAGTTTTCAATAGTAATCCCACATTCAAAGCCTTTAGCTACTTCTTTTGCATCATCTTTAAAGCGTTTCAGCGTAGAAAGTGTGCCTTCAAATACAACGATACCATCGCGGATTAAGCGGACTCCGCTATCGCGTGTAATCTTACCATCTGTCACATAACAGCCGGCAATTGTACCAATTTTAGATACGTTGAATGTTTGGCGAACTTGCGCTTGTCCAATGATTTTTTCTTCAAATTCAGGATCAAGCATTCCTTTCATCGCTGCTTCAATTTCTTCAATCGCTTTGTAAATAACGCGGTGTAAGCGAATATCTACGCCTTCATTTTCCGCACCTTCACGTGCTTGAGCAGTTGGACGAACGTTAAATCCAATCACAATGGCATTTGAAGCAGCCGCGAGGGTAATATCCGACTCGTTAATAGCCCCTACTGCTGTATGAATGATTTTAACGTTAACGCCTTCCACTTCAATTTTACGAAGTGATGCTGCGAGCGCCTCAACAGAACCTTGAACGTCTGCTTTAATAATGACGTTAACTTCTTTCATTTCGCCGGCTTTCATATGTTCAAACAAGTTGTCTAAGCTGACGCGATTTGTTGCTGAACGTTGCTCTTGGAGTGCTTTCGATGCACGAGTTTCCCCGACGCTACGAGCTGTTTTTTCGTCTTCAAAGACTACGAAACGATCGCCCGCTTGTGGCACACCATTTAAACCAGTAATTTCAACTGGTGTACTTGGTCCAACTTTTTTCACACGACGTCCTAAATCATTCACCATCGCCCGAACACGTCCAAACGTATTTCCGACAACAATTGGATCGCCGATATTTAACGTTCCATCTTGAACAAGCAGTGTTGCCACTGATCCGCGGCCTTTATCAAGTTCCGCTTCGACAACTGTACCAATTGCACGGCGTTCAGGATTCGCTTTTAGTTCCTCTACCTCAGATACAAGTAAAATCATATCTAATAGGTTATCTAAACCTTCACCAAACTTCGCTGAAATCGGCGCAAAAATCGTATCGCCACCCCAATCTTCTGGAATAAGCTCATACTCTGTTAATTCTTGCATGACGCGATCAGGATTCGCTTGTGGTTTATCAATCTTATTTACAGCAACGATAATTGGCATACCAGCAGCTTTCGCATGGTTGATTGCCTCAATCGTTTGTGGCATAACGCCATCATCAGCAGCCACAACAAGAATCGTAATATCCGTAATTTGGGCACCACGCGCACGCATCGCAGTGAAAGCCGCGTGACCAGGCGTATCTAAGAACGTGATTTTCTTCCCGCGCACATCAAGCTGATAAGCCCCGATATGTTGCGTAATCCCGCCTGCTTCACCAAGCGTCACTTTCGTATTGCGCAAGGAGTCAAGAAGCGTTGTTTTCCCGTGGTCAACGTGTCCCATAATTGTAACAACAGGAGGACGTTCTTTTAATAGTCCAGCGTCTTCTTCAACTGCATTTTCAAAGTAAACATCTAAATCCGTAATATCCACTTTAATTTCTTCTTCTACTTCAACACCGTACTCAGAACAAATAAGTTCAATAGCATCTTTGTCTAAAGATTGGTTAATTGTGGCAACTACGCCAAGTAAGAAGAGTTTTTTGATAATTTCTGATGGTTCACGATATAGCTTTTTCGCCAATTCGCCAACCGTCAAAGATTCGCTGAAAACAATTTTTTCTGGAAGCTCTTTTGGTTTCGGCGGAGTTGGTGGTGTCGTGCTGAAATTTGTTTTCCCTTTGCGCTTCGTATTTTTACCGCTACGATTTTGCTGATTAAATCCACCGCGTTGGTTATTGTTTTTCCCACCGCGATTTTGATTATTATTTTTACCGCCTTGATTGTTGTTTCTATTGCCACCCGAATTACTGTTTTGATTATTCGAACGGTTCGCATTTTGCACAGTTTGAGTCCCACGACTCGCTTGACCTTGCGTTTTATTTTGCGTATTTGTTTGCGGTTTTTCCGCACGATTTTGATTCGTTGGTTTTTTGTTTCCTTGACTATTCAGTTTGTTTGGCTCCCTACTTGTCCCTGTGCTCTGCTTCGTTTCTTTCGTATCTTTTACAGGCTGATTTTTTTTCGAAAAAGATTCGTCGAGTTGTCTAAGTGCATTATCGTTAATCGTCGACATATGATTGGCGACCTCTACACCTAACCCACGTAACTTTTCAATAACATCTTTGCTAGACAACTGCTGTTTTTTTGCGTACTCATATACACGAATTTTACTCATGCCGTACACCTCCATTAGGTAATCAACCGAGGAGTTCTTTTAGTTTTTTTGCAAATCCAGCATCAAGTACTGCAATAATTGCTCGTGACTCTTTCCCGATGGCACCCCCTAGTTCATCTCTTGTGCCAGCTTGTTTTATAGCCACTTCATAGTACTCACATTTATCATGGATTTTTTTCGCTGTTCTCTCTGAAATATCTTCTGCGATAATGACTAATTTCGCCTTTCCGCTTCGAACAGCTTTCAAAACTAATTCTTCTCCGGTCGTTAATTTCTTCGCTCGATTTGCAAGTCCGAGAAGTGCAAGTGCTTTATCATTCATGATTTGCATCCTCTACCGCTTTTAAGTATGAAATAAGTTCATCATAAAAACTTTCCTGCTCATCTATTTTAAGACCTCTAAAAAGCGCATTTTTTTGCTTGGCGCGCTCTGCAACTGTAACATCTTTTTTAATATAAAAACCACGTCCAGGCGCTTTACCAGTAGGATCAATCGTTAGCGTGCCTTCTTTCGAATACGCGATTCTAAGAAGCTCTCCTTTAGGCAGACGCTCCCCTGTAACCATACATTTCCTAAGTGGAATTTTTTTGTTACGCATTTTGGTTTCTCCTTTTATTCTTCATCGTCAGAAACTGGTAATTCTTCTTCCAAAATTGGTGCACCTTCGCGCGGATAGATACCCATTTCACGCGCGACACTTTCGCTCTTAATATCGATTTTCCAACCAGTCAGTTTTGCCGCAAGACGCGCGTTTTGACCGCGTTTACCGATAGCAAGTGAAAGTTGATAATCCGGTACGACAACCGTTGTCGCTTGCT
Source organism: Listeria sp. ILCC796 (assembly GCF_900186175.1). Classification (NCBI taxonomy): domain Bacteria; kingdom Bacillati; phylum Bacillota; class Bacilli; order Caryophanales; family Listeriaceae; genus Listeria; species Listeria sp. ILCC796. The sequence continues at coordinate 74,775 of NZ_FYBV01000005.1, read as the reverse complement.
CTTCTTCGTCCACAATAACATCTAACACTTTTGACGGACTGAGCGCGCTAGCGACAAATGTGAACGGGTCATCTGACCATTCCACAATATCGATTTTCTCACCCTTCAATTCATTTACAATCGTTTGCACACGTGCACCTTTAGGGCCAACACATGCACCAACAGGATCCACTTCTGGATTCGATGTGTACACCGAGATTTTCGAACGATCGCCCGCTTCACGTGCGACAGATTTAATTTCTACAATGCCATCATAAATTTCTGGAACTTCCATCTCAAAAAGACGTTTTAATAATCCAGGATGCGTTCTTGAAACAAAGATTTGCGGACCTTTTGTTGTTTTTTCAACTTTCGTTAAATAAACTTTAATGCGGTCATGCGCACGGTATGTTTCATTTGGCATTTGCTCATTTTGAGATAAAATCGCTTCAATTTTACCTAAGTTTACATAAATAAATCGTGAATCTTGACGCTCGACAATCCCCGTCATAATATCATCTTCGCGGTCGATAAATTCATCGTAAATAATACCGCGTTCAGCTTCGCGAACTCGTTGCGTCACGACTTGTTTTGCCGTTTGTGCTGCAATTCGGCCGAAGTCTTTTGGTGTTACTTCAAGCTCCACAACATCCCCTGTTTTATAAACCGGATTTACTTTGTGTGCTTCTTCAAGCGAAATTTCAAGGCGCGAATCAAACACTTGATCCACAACATCTTTTCTTGCAAAAACGCGAATCGAACCATTTTCTAAGTTTAGTTCCACCCGAACGTTTTGGGCTTGGTTAAAGTTTCGTTTGTAGGCGGATACCAGTGCGGCTTCAATCGCCTCCACAATGACATCACGCGAAATTCCTTTATCATGTTCTAACACATGAAGAGCGTCTAGTAGTTCTGAGCTCATTTTTTGCTCACTCCTTATTTAATTTTAAAATTTAATGGCTAGTCTTGCTTTGGCAACTTTGTCTTTTGGAATCACACAAATAATTTGGCGTGTTTTATCCATAATTTCTACCGTTAACGTGCTTCCATCATATGCAGTTAGCGTGCCTTCCCACATTTTACGACCTTCAATTTGCTCGTAAGATGTGACATGTACGTAAGCCCCTACAGCATTTTCAAAATCAGCTTCTTTTTTAAGCGGGCGTTCTGCACCTGGTGATGATACTTCTAAAAAGTAGTTTTCAGAAATCGGATCAGCTTCGTCTAGCTTTTCGCTAACGCGTTCACTAATTACGGCGCAATCATCGATATCAATGCCACCTTCTTTATCAGCAAAGATACGTAAAAACCAATTTTTCCCTTCTTTTTCAAAAGCTAAATCGACAAGTTCAAAGCCGAGCTCTTCCGTAATAGGCTTTACGATGGACTCTACTTGGTCTAGGACTTTACTCATTTCAGCCTCCTTCTAGATTCTCGCTCGCTTGCTTTTCGCAAAACGAAAGAGTGGGCAAATGCCCACTCTTAGCTGAGTTATCGTAGTATTTCATAAGTAATCATATCACAAACGGCGCAATTAAGCAAATTTACGGGTTTTTTCCTTATTTTGTAAAAGAAAAAAATTGCAACGCCTTTTGAATTTGCGAATCCCAGTAATCCCACGTATGACTACCTGGGCCTTCCTCGTATGTTAACGGCAAGTTCGTTTCCGTTGTTACAAATTTACGGAAATTTTGATTATGCGCATATAAAAAATCTTCCGTCCCGCACGCCTGGTACAGTCTTGGCGATTCCCCAGACACATTTTTCGCCAGCGCGAACAAATCGTTTTCACTTCCAACAAAGTCCGCCGCCGTTCCAAACGTATTATTTTTCTCCCGAGCTGCTTCTCCTGAAACCTCTTTTAAATAACTTTCCATGTCTAAAGCACCTGAAAAACTAGCTGCAGCAGCGTACCGCTCCGGAAAATGGAGTGCTAATTTCATCGCTCCGTAACCGCCCATGGAGAGCCCCGCAACAAACGTTTCATTTCGCGCACTGCTAATTGGAAAGTAATGTTGCACTAGACTTGGCACTTCGTTTGCTATGTAGTCAAAATAGTTCTCGCCGGTTTTCGTATTCGTGTAAAATCCCCGATACCCATTTGGCATGACGACAACAATTCCAAGTTCAGCGACATAGCGCTCAAGCGCCGTCCGACGAGTCCACGTGCTATCATCGTCAGAAAGTCCATGTAATAAATACAAAACGGGATAAGCCTCCTGTTTTTTAGCTCCTGCCATCCCAATTCGATTTTTTCCAACTTCAGGAAGGAGCACCGTCATTGAAGTCGAAATCCCGAGCACCTCTGAAAAAAACTCACATTTTACTTTCGCCATTTTTTATCACCTCTATGTGCAGTATACCTAAAATGAAAAGGTCTGCCTAGTGAAATAGATGCAGTCATTAGATAACTCATAAACTTTCATTTCAAGTTATGTATTCTTTGAATTGCTATTAGATTTATCTTTCTTATTTTTAGAATGAAAGAAGAAATAATAAAACGCTGTGTTAAGAATGATGCCTACGATTACTAATACATAGGTAATCAATCTCGTTCTAGCTAACCAATTTTCAGTTATTTTTGTAAGTAAAGACTTATAAGATTCCTGCCCGTTCCGAACTTGCTGTACAACATGACTTGTTTCTATATCCAAAGATTGCTCCATTTTTTCATTCGTAACATACTTGCCACCAACTGCTGAGATTTCGTAGACTTCCTCACTTCCATCAATTATTGGAACACTCACATAAATAACATTTAATGGTTCAATTGTTGTGCGCGCAACTAAATTATTTTCCAAAGAAACAGTAAACGGTATTAGTTTACTTAAATCTTCAAAATTTTTAGTGCGAAAAGTATGAAAATCATCTTTTTTATTTTCCACTTGTGCAGATAAACTAAACTGTTTAGTAGTGAGTTTATTTCGACCACTTTCAACATTAAATTCAAAGGAAATTTGAGAATCAATTTCTCTCCATTCATCATTGAATTTTGTTTGTAGAAAATATTGTGTTCGTTCTTTCTCAGTTGCATGTTCGAGCCACAATATATTCCTAACTGGTATTGATAAAATCCATACCACTACTCCAATTAAAAATATCCAACAAAATATTTTAATGCCTAATCTATTCTTTCTCTTCATACTCCACCCACTCATTATTTTCATTTCTTAAATTCAGCATAAATTGAAGCGATATACTAAAATGTTCCTCCAAACCTTCTTCTCCTTCCAGTAGATAGGTAAACGGAAGGTCAGTTTGTACGTAGTTCATTGTATGGTCTTTAAATTGATTTTCTAAAATTTTATGACCTTCTTCAACAGAACCATTACCAATATTAGATAGAAATTCTATCGATCTATTCCGTTCTCCAGAATTAATATCAGCATAATAAGTATTTATAATTTCCAGACCATCAGTAGGATTATTTTTCATTGTAAAAGCTAAATTAACAGCATCTAAATCGGCTTTATAATCATCGTTACTCATACTCGGATCTGCTCCAAATACGCCAAATATATCACCCGCATATCCCGCATTATCTTCTGCTGAGAAAACACCATTTTCAAAACCACTGTATGCACTTGCTCCCCATTTCAATGAATCTGAATGAAGTTGTGCGGCAAGCGTAACAGACATATGAGCAAAATCACCAGTATTTTTATACTGATTATATATTTTGTTGTAGCGTGCTTTATCCTCAGGGGACAATGCATCATAATCTAAATCAAAAATTGCTTCCACATAATTTGCTGGACTATTCCATGCACAAGCATTATGTTGATTAATAATTGCTTTTTCTAGAGTACTAAATTCTTCTTCATTGATACCTAAGGCAAGTAGTTTCTTTTTTAGTTCTTCATTATTTAATGTCCCCGAAACAATTCCCCATGCTTCAACACCGTATTTCTCAGTATCACCATAAAAGAAAGACCCCATGTAAGCAAAAAAAAGTTTAAAAGTTTCTTCCTCATTAATTGATTGACTACGTAAAGACTCATATACTTTATACATAATCTCAGATTCTTCCTCGCTGAATCCAAATTGAGCTTGCATAGTCAATAAAAATTCTGCTTCTATATCATTAAAAACTATTGTCCCTTTTTGATAAGTCGTTGGAGTAATTGTTTGATTTCCAACTTTAGTTAGCATGTTGGCAAGTTCTTCTTGTAGAACTTCCACATTTCTAAACTTTCTGTTCCACTTTATATCAAAGTCTGCCAATTTCGCTTCAACCAAAGTGATTTCTCGCAGAACATCATAATGCAATTGCTCAAGTTGACCTAAATTCGCAGATTCAATCGGAACAAATTCATTCACTTCATCAATGAGTTGATTTAATTCCCGATATACGTGCATCTCCTCTTGCATCATTTGTTCTAATTCGCGCTTATATTCATGCTTGATAGCTGGTATATCAACAATACCATATCTCCCAAACTGGGCCTCAGCATCTGCCATATATTTTTGCAATGTCGCTATCATGAGTTTGTTAATTTCTAGTGTCTTTTGTTGAACTGGTTTATACACTTCTTCTAAGTATGCCCGACTTGCATCTGCTGTTTTCCCCTCAAAACTATCCTTTGTTTCTATAATAAATGTGTCGGTAGCCTGCAAGGCGTCGTTTAAACTCGTTTGTTCCTCATTCAAGTCAGCTATTGTTTCTTGTACATGATCCCGTAATGCTTGTACATCTATCCTCATAGGTTATTTTCACCCCGTAATTTCAATATTGTCTAGTAGACTTTTGTCCAGCTGAACAAATTCAGCACAGTTCTCTTCCATATCTTTTGTTGTATCTGTTCCAAACTGCTGGACTTGGTCAAGTTGCGTTGTTCTTATACGCAAAATAGCGTCCATCCTTTTACAACTCTCCAATTGGTTTTTCCGCATAGGTATCGTTGTTTTCTTGATTAATATCGTTTGTTTAGCTGAGAACTGCTGGGTACTTTGCAAAAGGTTAGCTTCATTTAATTTTATGCTAGACATTCTTTGCCTCCTCCAGTCGCTTTAAATTGGCATAGTGTTGGACATTATTTTTATACTCTGCCATATGCCCGTTTCCTAACTCGATTTCTTTTTGAATTCCCCATATCATAGTTTCCACTCGCGACACTTGGCTAGAATAATAATGCTTGTTTTGATTCATCATTTGACTAATAGTATTTGAAGAGCTATCCCGCCAAAAATCCTCCGCTAAAGAATGACTTCGGATTTGAAGCTGATTTATTTGCCCTTCTTTTTCTTTAGTTTGGTTTAGAAAAGATTCTAGCCGTTGTTGCCTGGTCTGTTGTTTAGAAAGCATTTGTTTGCAATATGTGATTTCTTCGTCATATTTTGACATGGTGCCACCTTCCTTTGTTTATTATCTCACAATTTGATTATATACAATTTTATACCGCGTGACAATAAAACAAAAAGAATAGAGGCAATATGTTCCTCTATTCCTAAAATATATTATAGAATTAATAGTTTTGTTTTATCCACAACCTGTATTGTAATAATAAGAACTTTTATTAAAACAACCGCGCATTCTTCAACATTTCCTGCTTGTCTTTATAGGCTTTTTGAATGCTTTCTTTTCCAGAAACTTCGGAGACGCCAACGTTCCACCAGCCTAAATAGCCGTCGGACATGGTTTTTGGGAGGACTTTCATTTCGATGAGCGTTGTACGTGTTTGCTTTTTCGCATCTAAGAGCGCTTGCGTAAGCTCTTTTTTGTTGTTCGCCCGATATATTTTTGCCCCGTAGCCTTCTGCAATTTTTGCATAGTCGACATTCAAAATCCGGTCATTTTCATCCCGAAATTCGCAGTAAAAGCTTTTGCTCCCGTTTGCCATTTGTAGGTTGTTGATACAGCCGAAACCAGAATTGTCGAACAGCATAATGTTGAGCTTATGGCCGTACTGGAGAGATGTTAGAAGCTCTGAGTGAAGCATGTTGAAGCTGCCATCTCCCACCATGGCGTAAACTTCTTGCTCCGGCGCCGCGATTTTCGCCCCAAGCGCCCCATTAATCTCGTAGCCCATGCACGAGTAGCCGTATTCAAGGTGATACGTTTCTGGCACCTCTGTGTTCCACAAACGGTGCAAATCGCCAGGCAGCGAACCAGCCGAAGTGAGCGCAATGCTGTTTGCATCTACCACCTCATTAATCGTGAGCAGTGCTTCTGTTTGGGTAAATTCTGTGTTCAAAGCATCGGCATATTCGTTTAATGTTGCGGTCGCAAATTGATTTTTGATTTCGGGTTCAAAATTCTCACGCGTAAACTTCACATTTGCCAGACGTTCACGCTCTTTGTCCCACTCTTCTTGTAAAATTTGCAGTTCATCCCCGTAAGACGTGAGATAACCTTCTAGGCGCGGCTGTAGCGCGGTAAGCGCCGTTTTAGCATCCCCTACCACTTGAAACGCATCAAATTTATACGCTTGTTGCCGACTCACATTAATATTCAAAAATTTCGTTTGCGCTTGAAAGGCTGTTTTTGAACTGGTGATAAAATCCGTGTAGCGCGTGCCAACGCCAATGACGAGGTCGGCCGACTGCACGATTTTATTCGCCGCAAGCGTACCTAGAATGCCGCTGCCACCCAAATTGTTCGCAAATGTACTTTCCACCGTCGATTTCCCGGCGTGCGTTTCCACTAGTGGAATGTTATGCCGCTCTGAAAGCGCGATTAATGCCTCACGTGCGCCAGAATAGCGCGCCCCGCCGCCCACAATGATGACCGGGCGCTCACTCGCTGTAATTAAATCCGCCGCACCAATTAATTCGCGTTCAGTCGGTATTCTGCGATTCATGTGGTGAATTCGCTTTTTGAAAAATTCAACCGGATAATCATACGCTTCACCCTCTGTATCTTGCGCAATGCAAATTGTTGCGGGGCCTGCGGTTTCAGGGTCGGTCATCACTTCAAACGCGCGGATAAGCGCGCTCATGATTTGTTCTGGGCGCTCAATTCGATCCCAGTAGCGCGAAACCGGGCGGAGCGCATCATTTGTTGTCACATCGGCACTGTACGCATGTTCAAGTTGCTGTAACACAGGATCAGGCTGGCGTGTGGCAAATGTATCCGCCGGCAAGAAGAGCACCGGAATATTGTTCGCAAGTGCTGTTCCAGCCGCCGTCACGAAATTGGCGCTCCCTGGGCCAGCTGATGCAGTACAGGCGAAAATTTTCTTACGGTTGTTCTGTTTCGCAAAACCAATCGCGGCGTGCGCCATGCCTTGCTCGTTTTTCCCCTGATAAATCTTTAAATGTCCCTGGTGCTCTTCAAGCGCTTGGCCGATGCCGACCACATTTCCGTGACCAAAAATCGCGAAAATGCCTTCCACAAATGGCGTCACTTCACCGTCAATTTCAATATATTGCTCATTCAAAAACTTCACTAATGCTTGTGCCGTCGTCAACCGAATTTTTTCATTTGGCATAAGGCGCACCTCCAGTTTTACTATTTTTGCGCTTCAATCAGCGCTTCAATTTCATGCGAAGTCGGCATCGCATCTGAAGAACTATGCTTACTAATTACAATCGAGGCCGATGCACTCCCGTATTTTAGTGCCGTTTCCACCCCTTTATTTGTGAATAAAGCATAGAGAAAAGCAGATGCATACGAGTCGCCCGCTCCAAATGTTTTCAAGACGTTCGTTTTGTACACCCCAGCTCGGAAAACCTCGCCTGCCTTCGTATATGCGTTTGAACCACTTGCGCCGTGTTTAATCACAACAAGCTTCGCATGGTGGGAAAATAGATGCTTCGTCGTCACCTCATTCGCACCGCCTGAACGCCCTTCCATCACATCATATTCATCGCGCGTTCCAATGACAATATCAGCCTGTTCGGCAACAAGCGAATAATAAATCGCGGTTTCTTCTTCCGAAACCCAAGTGTACGGGCGGTAATCTAGTTCAAACGCGACAAGGCAATCGTTTTTTCGTGCAAGCTGAATCGCTTTTAAAATAGCCTCACGAGATGGACTTTTGGCGAGTGCCGTTCCAGATACGAGCAAAAGGCGTGCCGAGCTTAAATATGCTTCATCGATTTCGTTTGGCTGCAAATATAAATCCGCCACATTATCGCGGTACATTAAAATACTACATTCGTCGGGGCTTTTGATTTCCGTGAAGGCAAGCCCAACTTTATGCCCTTCCGTATCCACGACCATGCCGTCCGTATTTACACCAACTTGTTTCATATAGCCTTCAATAAAACGACCATGTTGGTCATCTGGAATTTTCCCAATGAATCCAGCACAGAGGCCCAATTTGGAAGCACCAATGGCAATATTTGCAGGACTTCCACCTACATATTTAGAAAAAGTCATCGTTTCTTCCATCGGGCGATTATACTCCACCGCATTTAAGTCAATGCATGCGCGGCCAATGGCGATAATATCAAATTTTCGTTCTTTATGTGTATTTAAATCCATTTTTAGTCCTCCTCTATTTGCGGTCCAGTATCCAAGCGTGTGCCGGGTCATTATGGAATTTCCAAATCCGCTCTGGTCCTGCCATCACATTCAAATAATAAGACGTATAACCGTCTGGTACGCCAACCGGGTGATAGCCAGCAGGCACCAGTACCATATCGCGATTTTCCACCGTCATCGTTTCATCAATCGACCGGTCATCTGTATACACACGCTGGAACACAAAGCCTTGCGCTGGATTCATTTCATGATAATAACTTTCTTCCAAAAAAGATTCCGCTGGCAAATTATTTTGATCATGTTTATGCGGTGGATAACTCGAAAAGTTGCCGCCTTCTGTGTATACTTCCACTACTAAAACGCTATCCGCCACGTCAGAATCATCCGGCAAAATATTATGCACCAAACGCCTATTTTGATATTTTCCACGCGCTTCAATCGTATTACTACTTGCGGGAATAAAACGCACAGGCAAAGCCTTTTCAGTTGGTGAATAGCAAAGTGCCACGCGCGCCATTTCCGATTCGCCAGCAATTTCAAACCGCTGACCGCGTCCCACATACACACTATCGGTTGGAATTTTTTCAAAAACAGATTTTCGCGTCCCAATCTGTTCAAAAATCTCATTTTCAGTGCGTACTGTGATTTTTCCGGTTAAAGCAACGATACAAACTTCCATATCTGCCAAAGTTTCCCCGTACGTTGCCCCTTTTTTGACATCAAGCATCATAAAAGCCACATAGTGCAGCGGCGCATTGTCCTCCGTCACGCGGTGCACACAAGTAATCCCTTCCTTTAAAAGCTCGTTTTGCGGTTTTCTTAAAAGTTTTGCCATGTTCACTTTGCCTCCTAGTAACCTTTTTGTGAATAACGCGCCGTTACTACTTTTTTATGCGTGAAGAAATCTACGCTATCTTTTCCATTCGCATGCAAAGTCCCATAAAATGATGACTTCCAACCAGAGAATGGGAAGAAGGCCATTGGAGCTGGCACACCCAAATTAACGCCAAGCATGCCCGCATCAATATTTTCACGGAAGTAGCGCACCGCTTTCGCACTATCTGTAAATAAGCAAGCCCCATTAGCAAACTCCGATTGATTCGCAATCTCAACCGCTTCCTGTAAATTTTTCACCCGAATGATGGATAAAACGGGCGCAAAAATTTCATCTTTCCAAATAGTCATATCCGTTGTCACGTCTTCAAAAATGGTTGGGCCAACAAAGTAGCCGTTTGCTGGTACTTTTTCGCGTCCATCAACAACCAATTTTGCGCCTTCTGCAACTCCCTTTTCAATATACGAAAGCGTTCTTTCTTTGTTCTCCTCGCGAATGACTGGCCCTAAAAAGACGCCATCATCGAGGCCGTTGCCAATTTTTATTTCCGACGCTCTCTGTTTTAGAGCTTCGACAAACTCATCATAAATGCCATCTTCAACGGTCGCCACCGCGCACGCCATGCAACGTTCGCCAGCAGAGCCAAAAGCCGCCGCAATGACGTTTGTCACCGTATCCTGAAGGTCCGCATCATTCAGTACGATGGTATGGTTTTTAGCCCCCGTAAGAGCTTGAACGCGTTTTAAATGAGCGCTTCCTGTTTGGTAGACATATTCCCCAACGGGCTTCGAGCCAACAAACGAAACCGCTTTAATCGTTTCATTTTCCAAAATACCATTTACGACATCATGCGCCCCGTATACAATGTTTAGCACGCCATCTGGCAGTCCTGCTTCGGCAAATAAATTGGCCAATTTTTCCATTAACAGTGGGGTGCGTTCTGATGGTTTTAAAATGAAGCTGTTGCCAAGCGAGATGGCCATCGGGAACATCCAGCAAGGTACCATCATGGGGAAATTAAATGGTGCAATGCCGCCGCAGACGCCAATTGGATAACGATAATTTACAGCTTCCACGTCTGTCGCGATGCTTGCAAGCGAATCCCCCATCATAAGTGACGGCGTACCAGCTGCAAATTCAACGTTTTCAATGCCACGTCCGACTTCGCCAAGTGCTTCGGACAAATTTTTCCCATTTTCCATCGTAATTAATTTAGCCAGTTCTTGTTTATTTTTTTGTAGCAATTGTTGAAAGTTGAATAAAATCCTTGCACGCCTAGGAACCGCCACTTTACTCCATTTTAGAAAAGCCGCTTGCGCAATTTGTGCGGCGCTATCTAATTCCGCGCGCGTCGAAATCGGCACTTGGCAAATGACTTCTCCAGTTGCCGGATTGATAACGTTTTCAAAATTATCCGTGCTACTCTCTATCCATTTTCCGCCGATAAAGTTTTTCATTTTTCTTACCTCTGTCATATAAGACGCCTCCACTCATTTAACTTACTCCACAAATTGTCATATTTTGATTACATCTTCATAATAGTAGTTTGATTTCAAACGTTCAACATGCCTTATGATTTTATTTGTCAGCACAGATGACAATAGTTTGGACTATGAATGCGCACAAAAATAGACGCCAAGCTTCGAATGGAAACTTGGCGCCTTTAGTAACATTTTTAGTACACTTCGCTATATAAGCCTGTAATAAATGCCTCAAAATTTTTTGCTAAAAAAGTGATTTTATAATCCGCTTCTTGATCAACATGAACAACAGTCGGCTCACCTTCAGAACCACATGCACGGTAATCAAGAAAAACCATATCATGCCCAGCTGATGGGCAATCACAAATGCTTACACCAATTTTAGGATAGCCCCAAATTGATTCCCAGAATTCAGTGGAAAATTCCCCACATAAAGAAGAAGTGGCCTGTTTTCCTATCCCCATAATGCCTGTAATGGCAATAGAATCTTCTGACCAAGAAGTTGCTTCATTTGTAGGAAAAGAATCTTTGCACGGTATGCCGCCGTTTTGTGCATGGCGCATGAGGTAAATATATGAAGCAGGCAACTTAAATCCAAGCTCCGCCTCAATCTCTTGAATAATTTCATCAGTCGGGTAAGCATCTTGGTATTCATCGCCATAGCTAGTATTGAAAAAAGTTTTTAAATCCAGCCCTTTGAAAAATTTTCCTTCTTCTTCAAAATACTTTTTAAAAATTTGCTGTAATTCATTGGCTTTTTCCAATTCGACATTTAGTGAGTCATCAAAATCTCCCCGTTCAAGTTGCAAAACTTCTGTCAAATTGTTCGCCATCTCAGAAAATCGTTCGCCCCGCTTATATGAAATGTCTGCTAAAACAATTGTTGCCCTGACAAACACTTCTTGATTTCCTTCATTTTTTGCAGTGGGAATAATGTTATCTAACGTTTTTATCGCTTCTAATTCTTTACCTTTATCCAAATAATAAAGCACTTTACATAGCTGTTTAGCTAAATCCATTTGTTTTCCCCCTTTTTTAAAAGGTTGCCTTGATAAAGCAAAAGCAGCTCTAATTTTAAAACAATGATAACTGATTTTGATCAGGAAGACCTTCTAGGCAGCCTTGATCGTCCATGTATTGAATAATCGTTTTCGATACTTTCCCGCGTTGTTGCAAATCTTCTTTTGATAAAAACTCGCCATCAAGACGCGCCTCAACGATTTGTTTCGCAACGTTTGTTCCAAGACTTGGAATCGCATTAAACGGCGGAATAAGCGTATCGCCTTCAATGATAAATTCATCTGCGGTAGATTTATATAAGTCCACTTTTTGGAATTTAAAACCACGCGCAATCATTTCATTCGCGATTTCAAGTACCGTAAGCAAGTTTTTCTCTTTCGTACTCGCTTCAAGTCCCTTGTCATTAATTTCTTTCATGACAGCGCGCACCGCTTCTCGCCCGTTAACCATTGCCGTTAAATCAAAATCGTCTGCGCGGACGGAGAAGTAAGTCGCATAAAAGAACAATGGATGATGGACTTTAAAATACGCGATTCGAACGGCCATCAGAACATAAGCTGCCGCATGGGCTTTCGGGAACATGTACTTGATTTTTTTACAAGAATCGATGTACCAAGCCGGCACTTTATTTTCAATCATCGCAGCTTCCATTTCTTCCGTTAAACCTTTCCCTTTACGCACGGATTCCATGATTTTAAAAGCAAGTGAGCTGTCTAATCCTTGATAAATCAGGAAGACCATAATGTCATCACGACAACCAATAACGTCAGGGAGCTCACAAATTTTGTTTTTTATAAGTTCTTCCGCGTTGCCAAGCCATACGTCTGTCCCGTGAGAAAGACCAGAAATTTGCACAAGCTCGGAAAATGTCGTCGGTTTTGTTTGCTCGAGCATTTGACGTACGAAACGCGTTCCAAACTCAGGAATACCAAGCGTTCCTGTTTTTGAATCAATATCTTGCGGTTTCACGCCTAATGATTCTGTCCCGCCAAACAATTTCATGACTTCGGGGTCATCAGTTGGAATGGTTTTCGGATCAATTTCACTTAAATCCTGCAACATCCGAATGGCGGTCGGATCATCGTGTCCGAGTATGTCGAGTTTTAACACGTTATCGTGAATCGAGTGGAAGTCAAAATGCGTCGTTTTCCACTCCGAATCCGTTGCGTCAGCTGGGAATTGCACCGGTGTAAAATCGTAAACATCCATATAGTCAGGAATAACAATAATACCGCCGGGATGCTGTCCAGTCGTACGCTTAACGCCCGTACACCCTGCAACGAGTCGGTCCACTTCTGCTCCGCGAATATTCATATTCATGTCTCTTTCGTAACCGCGAACAAAGCCGAAAGCGGTTTTCTCCGCAACCGTACCGATAGTTCCCGCACGATACACATACTCCTCACCGAAAATTTCCTTCGTGTACGCATGCGCAACGGGTTGATAGTCACCAGAAAAGTTTAAATCAATATCGGGCACTTTATCCCCTTTGAAACCTAGGAACGTCTCAAACGGAATATCCTGCCCTTCTTTTTGATAGTTCGTGCCGCAGTGTGGGCAAACTTTATCTGGAAGGTCAAAACCTGAACCAATCGAACCGTCGTCGAAAAACTCGGAATGCTTACAGTTCGGGCACAAATAATGCGGTGGGAGTGGGTTTACTTCGGTGATTTCGGTCATAGTCGCCACAAAAGACGAACCAACAGACCCACGAGAACCTACCAAATAGCCGTCGTTAAGCGATTTTTTAACAAGCTTATGGGAAATTAAATAGATAACGGCAAATCCGTGTCCGATAATACTTTTTAGTTCCTTTTCAAGACGTGCCTCTACGATTTCAGGTAGCTTTTCGCCGTACAATTTGTGTGCCATTTCGTAACTCATGTTGCGGACTTCGTATTCAGCACCTTCAATTTTAGGCGTGTATAATTCGTCTTTAATCGGCTTTAAGTCTTCCATCCAATCAGCAACGAGATTCGAATTCGTTACGACAATTTCATGTGCCTTCTCGCTTCCTAAAAAGCTAAATTCGGCGAGCATTTCATCCGTCGTACGGAAATGCACGTCTGGCATTTCATTTCGATTTAAAGGATTCGCCCCACCCATTGAATGGACTAAAATCTTACGGTAAATCTTGTCATTTGGATCTTTGTAATGGACGTTTCCAGTCGCTACAACAGGTTTCCCCGTTTTTTCGCCCACTTTAACGATGTTTTTCAAAATTTCTTCTAACGCTTTCTCATCGCGAATCATTTCGCGTTCAATCAGCGGCGCATAAACTGGTTTCGGCTGAACTTCAATGAAATCGTAAAACCCAGCGACTTTTTCAGCTTCCGCCATACCTTTTTGCATCATCGCTTCAAATAATTCACCTTGACTACAGGCCGTCCCGACAATTAAACCTTCGCGCAATTTTTGCAGCTGCGACCGCGGAATACGCGGCACACGGAAGAAATAATTCAAATTGGACAGCGTAACCAGTTTAAATAAATTCTTTAAACCTTCAGGCGTTTTTGCATAAATGGTCGCGTGGAATGGGCGTGCACGTTTGTAAGCGTCGCCTTCTCCCATATAATTGTTGAGCGCGTCGTGAAAATCAATATCATGCATTTCCTTCGCATCTTTGATGAGCTTCCACGCCAAATACGCAGTTGCTTCGGCATCAAAAATGGCACGGTGATGCTGTTCGAGTATGATGTTGAACTTTTTCGTCAACGTATTCAGGCGGTGGTTTTTAAAATGCGGGTATAAAAATCGCGCTAACTCCAGCGTATCAATAACCGCGTTCGGCGCGTCAGGCAAACCAATTTTGCGGTACGCCGTGTTGATGAAGCCCATATCGAATGATGCATTGTGGGCAACTAAAATATCATCGCCACACCATTCGCGGAAGTTTTTTAGAACGACTTCAATCGGATCAGAGCCTTTTACCATATCATCTGTAATGCCTGTCAAATTAATCGTCGTCGCCGAAAGTGGATGCCCAGGGTCAATAAACGCTTCGAATTTATCAATGACTTCCCCGTTATGCATTTTAATTCCGGCAAGCTCGATAATCGTATCATAAACCGCAGAGAGCCCAGTTGTTTCAACGTCAAACACCACATAAGTTGCGTCTTTTAAACCAGTATGTTGGTCGTTATAAGCAATCGGAACGCCGTCATCAATTAAATTGGCTTCAATGCCGTAAATCATCTTGATGCCATTTTTCTTCCCAGCCGCATAGGCTTCTGGGAACGACTGTGCCGCCGCATGATCTGTAAGTGCAATCGCTTTGTGTCCCCAATCAGCCGCCTGTTTCGTTAAATCGCTAATGGAATTTGTTGCATCCATTTGACTCATGTTCGTGTGTAAATGCAATTCAACACGTTTTTCTTCCGCTTTATCGTGACGCATTTTCGGTGCAATCTCATTAATATCTTGCGCCATCATAATTAAATCGCGGACAAAAGTATCATTTTGCACGCTACCGCGAACTTTGACCCACATCCCTTTTTTAAGGTTTTGGAACATCGCCGCATCATCATTATCGCGCGAGAACATTTTAATAATCATCGAACTCGTATAATCCGTTATTTTAAATTGAAGTAAGCTTCTTCCGCTCCGAAGCTCGCGAATCTCCGTTGCAAAAATATAACCTTGCACCGTAATCCGGCGTTCCTCATCATAAATATCGCCGAGCCGTTTCACTTCTTCATCATCTTTAATTTTATAACCAATTTGGAACGGACCATCAAGTGGGGCTGCTTGAACATCATTAGATGCCGCCTCCATCTGGCGCTTTTGCATCACCTGAACAGCCTCCTGCGCCTTCATCGCGTCCTCTTCTTCTTTCGCCTTCGCAAACGCTTTATACGCTTCCGTCTCTTCTTGGGCTAAAATATTCATCCGGATTGTAAGACGCGGGAACCCCGCATCACGGTAGGCTTCAAGAATCTGATTCTGAAAGCTCTGCGCTA
This sequence comes from Listeria sp. ILCC796, assembly GCF_900186175.1. Classification (NCBI taxonomy): domain Bacteria; kingdom Bacillati; phylum Bacillota; class Bacilli; order Caryophanales; family Listeriaceae; genus Listeria; species Listeria sp. ILCC796. The sequence goes on along the minus strand of NZ_FYBV01000005.1, from coordinate 59,073 downwards.
TTTTAGTTTGCTCCATCTCATTATGAACCGAAATCTCCAAAAAATGCGGTTCCTTCAAAGTCGGTTTTTGTTCCATCAACACCTGCCCAATCATTGGCGACGTCTTAAAAATCGGCTCGACAATCATGTTCCAGTAATCTTGAATAAGCGCCTCATCCAAGCGTGCATCTGTCGTCATGATTCGCAGTTCCGTTTCTGCAATCTCACTAAAAGCACGTTTCATTCCCGTATCAAGCATTTGATAAAACGCTTGCGGAAAAATTTGCGGCGTCTTCAAATGAAATTGCCACGTTTTTGTTGCCTTATCCGCAATCAATTTTTCAATTTGCGTTTCATTCGTGTAGTCGGCAAAAGTCGACACATCGCTTAAACCAACCTGTTCTAAAAGAAGTTTAAATCGTTCTTTTTTATCTTGTTCGGTAGCACTCAATCTCTGACACTCCTTCCAGAAAACTTGAAAAGTACCTTACAAAAGCCAAGGTACTTTTCCGTCATCTCTATTGTACTAAAAAAATCAGTTTTCGCCAAAAAGAATTGGTAGCGTATTTAAAAGTTCATCTTGACGCACTTCAATCATTTCGCCCGTCTTCCGAATTTTCACTTCCACAATTTCTTCCGCCGCTTTCTTCCCAACCGTCACACGAATTGGTAAGCCAATCAAATCTGCATCCGCAAATTTCACGCCAGCGCGCTCAGTTCTATCATCAAGCAACACACTGTAGCCCGCTTCTTGCAGTTTCGCATAAAGCCCTTCCCCAAATTCGCGCTGCTCATCATTCTTCATGTTTACTGGAATCAGGTGAATATCAAACGGCGCAATTCCTTTTTCTAGGACTAAACCGTTCTCATCATGATGCTGTTCTGCTACCGCAGATAAAAGTCGCGATACGCCAATTCCGTAGCAGCCCATAATTAAAGGATTCGCACGACCGAATTCATCTAAAAATGTCGCATTCATCGCTTCACTATATTTTGTTCCCAATTTAAAAATGTGGCCTACTTCAATACCTTCAGCAAATTTAATAATGCCTTGACCGTCAGGCGATAAGTCCCCCGCTTGAATCATCCGAAGATCAAAATAACTGCTGACCGTAAAATCACGTTCTGGATTTACATTTATATAATGGTAGTCATTTTCATTTGCCCCAGTTGCCGCATTCACAATATCTGCCACCGCATTGTCCGCATAAATCCGAATCGAATCCGGCACACCGACTGGCCCAAGCGACCCAAAATCCGCGCCAAGCAATTGAATCGCCACAGCAGGATCCGCAAGTTCAACACTTTTCGCATCAAGCGCATTTTTAATTTTAATATCATTCACTTCATGGTCGCCGCGAACGAGTACCATGATGATTTCGCCATCCACATCAAACAACATTGATTTCAACGTTTTTTCAATTGGAATTTCTAAAAACGAAACAATATCTTCAATGGTTCGTTTTTCAGGCGTCGCTACTTTTTCAAGTTCCGCTTCTTTTTCATGAGATTTTTTTTCCATGTGTAAAACGGGCGCCATTTCCGTATTTGCCGCATAATCGGAAGCATCGCTATATGCAATGGTATCCTCCCCAATTTCTGAAAGCACCATAAATTCTTTCGTGTCTTTCCCGCCAATCGCACCAGAATCTGCAATGACTGCACGGAAATCTAGTCCACAGCGCGTAAAAATGTTGCTGTAAGCTTGATACATCTTTTCATACGTTTCGTCCAAGCTTTCTTGTGTGGCGTGGAACGAATAAGCATCTTTCATGATGAATTCTCGACCACGAAGCAACCCAAAACGTGGACGTTTTTCATCCCTAAATTTCGTTTGAATTTGGTAAAGTGTAATAGGTAAACGCTTGTATGAACTCAGTTCATCACGAACGAGTGACGTAATTACTTCTTCATGCGTTGGCCCAAGCGCAAAGTCGCGCGCGTTACGGTCTTTAAGACGCATTAATTCAGGACCGTAGTCGCTGTAACGCCCGGATTCTTTCCAAAGTTCAGCGGGTTGTAAAGCTGGCATCAAAAGTTCAGATGCTCCCACGCGATTTAATTCTTCGCGAATAATTTGTTCGATTTTTTTTAGTGTTAAGTGAGCAAGCGGTAAGTAGCTGTAAATCCCACTTGCAACTTGACGAATAAAACCTGCGCGGAGTAACAGCTTATGGCTCATTACTTCTGCATCAGCAGGTGTTTCCTTTAAAGTTGGAATAAATGTCATTGTCTGACGCATGAAAAACACTCCCTAATTTTTAAAATCAATCCCTTTGTAACATCGTCCTAGAAAAAGGCACGTTGGATGTCATTCCAAGTGACAAGTATCATCAGAACCATGAGTAGCGCGAATCCGATAAAGTGAATCATTCCTTCTTTTTTCGGATCCACTGGTTTTCTGCGAATAAGCTCATACGCAAAGAATAAAAGTCTTCCGCCATCTAGTGCTGGAAGCGGCAATAAGTTAACAATCCCCAAGTTAATACTAAGAACTGCCGTCCAGTTTAATAACGTTAAGAAGCCGTAACTAACAACTTGTTCCGTGCTCGTATAAATCCCGACTGGTCCGTTCAACATGTCAAGCGAGAAGCCACCTGTAATCATGTTGCCGAGCACTGCAAAGATTTGTGAAATCCAGTACCATGTTTGCGTAAACCCGTAACTGATTTTAGCGCCAAATGAATCGTCTGTCGGTGATCCGACGCCAATCTTCCCGACTTCCTTGCCTTGTTCTTTCACCGAGTCAGGCGTCACATGAATATCTTCTGTTTTTCCGTCGCGGTCTATTTTAAAGTCTAAATCCTTGCCCGGGTTTTCCGACACGATGGTCACAATATCAGCCCAGGAATCCGTTTGTTTACCGTTAATTGATTTGACTTCATCGCCTTGTTTTAAGCCAGCTGTTTGCGCGGGGCTATCCGGCATTACTTTTCCAAGTTCGCTTTCATTTGTGACAACGCCGCCTTGTACAAAAGCAAGCACCGTAAAAATGAGAATCGCTAAAATGAAGTTAAATAATGGGCCGGCAAAAATTGTCGCTGCACGCTTTCCGAGTGATTTCGAGCCGAAAGAGCGGTCATACGGGACAATTTGCGTTTCAATTTTTCCGTCAATAATAATCGCATCTTTTGCGACTTCATAACGGACTTTTTTCGTTTCGTCAAAATCTTCAAAGCCTTCGATGAATAAATCTTTTTCGAGATCTGCATTTGAGACTTCAAGCGGTTGGGCGTTGACATACTGGTCTTTCCCATTTACGATAATTTTTTCGACCTTTTCATCCTCAGAAAGCTCTAAACCAATGCGAAAACCCGGTTTGAGCGAAATCTCTTCGCCGTCCTCCCCGGCCATGCGTACGTAACCGCCAATGGGAAGTAAACGAATCGTGTATTGTGTTTCTTTCTTTTTATAAGCAAATATTTTGGGGCCAAAACCAATGGAAAAATCTTTTACCATTATTCCTGAACGTTTGGCTAATAAAAAGTGTCCTAATTCATGAAAAAAGACAATTAACCCAAAAACAAATATAAATGCAATGATGGTTGTCAAATTCGTTTCACCTCTATCCTATAAAAGTGTTTTCACGTATGCACGTGTTTCTTGATCTACTTGCAGGATTGTGTCGAGTGACGGATCTTGAATCGCATTATGGTTATGCATCGCGTTCTCAACAACTGCTTCAATTCCTTGGAAGGCGACTTGCCCATTTAAAAACCCTGCCACAGCAATTTCGTTCGCTGCATTTAAAACCGTTGGCATCGTTCCACCTATTTTACCAGCTTGAAATGCTAATTTCAATGCCATGAAGCGGTCAAAATCGACTTTTTCAAAATGAAGCGCCCCGTATTTTGTAATGTCAAACGGTTCACTGAACGAAATCGATGCGCGCTCTGGATACGTTAAAGCGTACTGAATGGGAATGCGCATATCAGGTGTTCCGAGTTGGGCAATTAAACTGCCATCAACAAATTCTACCATCGAGTGCACAACACTTTCACGATGAATGACGACTTCAATATCATCGTAGTCCATGTCATACAACCAATGCGCTTCAATGACTTCAAGTCCTTTGTTGAACATCGTTGCCGAATCAATTGTGAGTTTATTTCCCATGTTCCAGTTCGGATGATTGAGCGCTTCTTTGACTGTCACGTTTTTTAGCTCTTCACGTGTCTTGTCGCGAAAACTACCGCCGCTAGCTGTTAACACAATTTTAGCAACGTCTTTCTGGTTTTCGCCATTTAATGCCTGAAAAATAGCTGAATGTTCGCTATCAACAGGTAATAAGTTCACGTTATGCTTCGCTGCGGCCGCCATGACAAGATGCCCAGCCGTTACAAGTGTTTCTTTATTCGCAATCGCGATTTCTTTCCCCGCTTCAATCGCATCTAGTGTGGGGAGAAGCCCAACGCTACCAATTACTGCATTGACAACTACATCGCCTTCTGGGAAAGTCGCAATTTCTCTTAAACCAGCAATGCCGTACGAAAACTGAATGCTTGGAAATTCTGCTCGTAGCGTTTCAAGGTCACGTTTATTTTGTACGGAAACTTTTTGAGGCTGAAATTCCGTAATGATTTTCCGTCCCAGTTCCACATTTCTTCCAAATGAAAGCGAAACAATTTTAAATTTTTCGGGGTGCTCGCGAACAATTTCAAGTGTTTGTGTTCCAATTGATCCCGTTGCACCTAGTAAAATAATTTTTTTCATAGTCACATCTCCATTTAAATAATTTGAAGTATATGTAGAAGTGGCAATACAAAGAGCAGGCTATCAAAACGGTCTAAAATCCCGCCATGTCCTGGTAAAATTTTGCCGGAATCTTTCACGCCGTAATAGCGTTTTAAGGCAGATTCAACAAGATCGCCTAGCTGTCCAAAAATGGATAGAACAACAAGCCCTACTAAAATAACGACCATGGAAAGTGGTAAATCGGCGAAATAATAAAAGCCGCCTGCAATGACTAATGCGCAAATAATACCGCCTATAAAGCCTTCAACCGTTTTATTCGGACTAACATGCGGCGCTAGTTTATGTTTCCCAAATTGCCGCCCGATGAAATACGCACCTGTATCAGTCGACCAAACGATGAGTAATGCGAAAATGACATAGTATAAACCCGCGTCACGCGTCAAAGATAAATAGTGAAAGCCAAATCCAACGTAAATCGCTGAAAGTAGCGCCACGCCCGCTTGATCAAAATGGAACTTATTCCGCGAAAATACCGTATAAGCTAATAAAATTGCAATTCCAATGAAAAGAAGTTCCATTTTTGAAAGACCTATTTCTTCAAAAAAAGTTAAATAACGGTCTGGAACAGTCACAATCCATGTCAGTAAAATCGTGATAATCCCGCTCACAGAAAAAACAGGTTGTTTTACCATGACTAAAATTTCATATACAGCAATTGTCGCTAACAACAAACTCATTAGCTCAAAAGGAATCCCCCCGATGATTACAAACGGAATAAAAACTATGAGCGCCACAATTGCCGTAATTATTCTTGTCTTCACTTATCTTGTCCTCCCTACAGACCTCCGTACCGGCGTGACCGATTTTGATAATCAATCATCGCTTGAAGGAAATCTTCTTCTTTAAAATCAGGCCAATGAACTTCCGTAAAATAAAATTCGCTATAAGCAAGTTGCCAAAGCATAAAATTACTAAGTCGAAGTTCGCCACTTGTTCGTATCAATAAATCCGGATCGCCTAGTCCCCGGCTCATCAAATGATTATCAATATCCGCCTCTGTAATATCAGCCGGATTTTCACCTGCTGCTACTAGCTCTGCAATGGCTGCCTTTGTCGCCGATATAATTTCCGCTCTTCCCCCGTAATTGAGCGCAAAATTAAGCACAAGCCCTGTACAGTGTTTCGTCGCTTCGATAGCTCCTTCAACTGATTTAAGCGTATGAGCTGGTAAGTTTTCCCGGTAGCCCATAATATTTACGCGGACATTTTCTTCTACCAGTTCAGGTACAAACGTATCAAAAAACTCCACTGGTAGCTTCATTAAAAAATCCACTTCATCTGTTGGTCTTTTCCAATTTTCAGTTGAAAACGCATATAATGTCAACACGTCAATGCCAAGACTGCTCGCATATTTCGTGATTTTCTTAACGACATTCATACCTTCCTTATGACCAGCTATACGTGGTAAAAAACGTCTCTTTGCCCATCTTCCGTTGCCATCCATAATGATTGCTACATGCTTTGGAAGAGGAATTTCTGTTGAAAGCTCGCTATCTATAAAATTTTCGTTTTGTCCAAATAGCTTCTTAAACATTTTAAATCCTCCAATAGAGATGCCATTTTTATGCGCATATCTATACTTATAATATCAAAAATCTCGCCATTTATGTACTAAAATTTTCATGTGGAACATGAGATTTTCATGAGAATAAATAATAAGAAAAAGCATTCCTCCCCTTCTCAAATTAGAAGAAAAGGAACGCTTTCCACTCTCAACATTACACTTCTAAGATTTCAGCTTCTTTGTTTTTCGCAATTTCATCGATATTTTTAATGCTTGCATCCGTTAGTTTTTGTACATCTTCTGTGTAACCACGCAAGTCATCTTCTGTAATATCGCCAGCTTTTTCAATTTTTTTAAGCTCATCATTTGCATCGCGGCGAACATTTCTTACAGCTACTTTTGCTTCTTCTGCTTCTTTTTTCACTTCTTTTGCGAGCTCACGGCGGCGTTCTTCCGTCAATTGCGGAATCGTCAAACGCAACACGGATCCGTCATTGTTTGGCGTTAAACCTAAGTCGGATTTTAAAAGTGCTTTTTCGATGTCACCAATGATATTTTTATCGAAAGGTGTAATCAAAAGCATGCGCGCTTCTGGAACGGAGATACTAGCCATTTGATTAAGTGGAGTCGGCGCCCCGTAATATTCAACTTGAACACGATCCAAAATTGAAGCATTCGCGCGACCAGCGCGGATTTGTCCAAGTGTACGTACTAAAGCTTGTTCTGCTTTTTCCATTTTTTCTTTTGAATTTTGCAAGACTTCTTTACTCATTTAGTTTTTCCCCCTAACAGTTGTCCCGATTTTTTCACCGAGAATAACTCGCTTAATATTATTTTCATCTTCCGCAAACGAGAATACGATTAACGGAATATCGTTATCCATACTTAACGATGAGGCTGTGGAGTCCATCACTTGCAGGCCTTCTTTAATAACGTCTAAGTAAGAAAGTTCGTCATATTTTTTCGCTGTTTCATCGACTTTTGGATCCGCGCTATACACGCCATCGACATTGTTTTTCGCCATTAAAATGACATCCGCTTCAATTTCAGCTGCACGAAGAGCCGCTGTTGTATCTGTAGAGAAGTACGGGTTTCCAGTTCCGCCAGCAAAAATGACAACGCGCCCTTTTTCAAGGTGACGAATCGCTTTACGACGAATGTATGGTTCAGCAATTTGACGCATATCAATCGAAGTTTGTACGCGTGTTGCCACACCAACGTTTTCTAAAGAATCTTGTAAGGAAAGAGAATTCATGACAGTCGCAAGCATGCCCATATAATCAGCTGCCGCACGGTCCATGCCCATCTCACTCCCAAGTTTCCCGCGCCAAATATTTCCACCACCAACAACGATGGCCACTTCGACACCTAACTCTACTACTTCTTTTACTTGTTTAGAAATCGCATTAACAACGTTTGGCTTAATCCCAAATCCGTCTGTTCCAGCTAATGCTTCACCACTTAGTTTTAGTACTACACGTTTATATTCTGGGGTATCCATAAAAACCTCCGCTATTCATTCTATTTCGAGATAAGTTGTTTCTTTATCCACCATCATCTATTTTACTAGAAAACCCGTCATTACAAAAGCTTTTTTATATAAAAATAGAAAAAATGTTTGCGCTTTGCCTTTTTGTGTAATTTGGAGCGTTTTTATTCTCCTAATTTTCAAAAAACGTGCTATACTAAGAGCAAATAAAAGGAGGAATGATGATGGTTTGGACTGTACCCTATTTAATTTTCGATGGCACGGCAAATGACGTCTTAGAATACTATAAAGATGTTTTTGAAGCTGATAACAGCGGCGTTCAGCGTTATGGTGATATGGAAGATTTCTCTGGCACCGATTTATCCGCCAAACGATTAATTCACGGCTGGCTGGCAAAGGACGGTGTGGATTTCTTACTTTTTTCTGACGCACCCGAGGGCATGCCACTTGCTGAAGGTGATACTGTAACCATCGCCTTCATGTTCCAAGACGAAGCTTCTTTAAAAAGAGCGTATGACAAACTAAAAAGTGAAGCCAAAGATATCCACATGGAACTCCAAGAAACTTTTTGGGGCGCGATTTACGCGAATCTAACGGACAAATACGGTGTTCACTGGCAACTTAATTATCAAAAAGAAACATTACCGAGGTAAAAAACTAGGCAGGTCACCTTAAAGCGACCTGCCTTCTTTAATCAAAAATTGCTGGCATTTTCTCAGTATCCCCGCGAAACAATTTAAGTAGCACAAATTTTAAACCTTTGAATAAAGCATAACCTATCATACTTCCTAAAAAATTAAAGATAATATCATCTATATCAGCAATCCGATACCCTATTAAAAACTGTGTTACTTCTATTAAAAGTGTAAAAGTAAATCCTACTATCATCATTCTTTTCCAAGACATTCGTAATAAAAATGGTAATCCAAATCCAAACGGTATCGTTAAAAGTGTATTTAATAAATAGCCTTTTGGATCGATACTTACGAAAGGTACTAAAGACACGCCTTGCCAAATAGATAGATTCTGTTCTGCCCTGTCAATAAAGTAAAGCGGAAATTGTGTAATCCGAATCACTTCGGTTATGTAAAGATAAAAAATAGAGTAACATAATAGAAATCCCCAGCTTTTTTTCCAACATAGCTTTAAAATTATAATTGATACCATATAAATACAAAAAAAGGTAAGATATGTCCCCAACTCTTCAAAATAAATCCCCAATTGTCCTCTTTCTCCTGTCCTCTAATCTAAGCTGTTTTTATTGTTCCATTATAGCACAAAAACACGCTGCTGCTTTCAAATCATTTGATAAATCCTGTCTGCTATTTTTTATTTCTCAATCGCAAAAGTCACAAAATGTGTACCAAATTAGAAGGGTAGTACACTTTTCGCGAAATTAATCTTGAGTAGATTATTTGTGTAGTATAATAGCTATTATCACGAATGAATCGAGGTCGATTAGATGTTAAAAAATCGATTAAAAAACTTAAGAGAAAAAAATAACTTACTACAAAAAGACGTTGCGAGAAAAATAGATGTTGGTCGCACAACTTATGCTATGTATGAGCAAGGGAACCGAGAACCTGATTTAGCAACACTCAACAAGATTGCCAAGTCATATGATGTATCCATTGATTACTTGGTAGGTAACACAGACAATGAAGACGGATACCTCAACTCCCCTGAATACATAGCTTTTGAAAATAATCCTGAATTAGCTGCATTTTGGAGAGAACTTCCTGAATCAGAGGAAGAACGAGTCCAACAACTTTATGAGATGTGGAAAATCATTAGTAATCCAAGTTATTTTCAACACAAAAGTTCAAAATATAACTCATCAATTGATGTTAACGCATAAGCGCTAATATAAAAACACAAAAAGGAGAGAACATATTTATGGTAGGAGTTTCAATTTTAATGCTTGTTTTAGGTTTTATCGGTCTAGTTGTGGGCATTATTCTAATCATCAACAAGAAAACTAGAAAAGCAGGTGTTATAACTACTATTTCATCTATTGCATGTGGGATAGTATTTTCAATCGTGTTTGTCGTGGGCATAGTCAATGAGGGAGCAAAGGCGGTAAATGAAGCTGCCTCTACTAACTCTACTTCCACTAACTCAAGCGATGATTCGGCAGACACTTCCTTAGAAGACGAATCAACTGAAGAATACACTGACACTGAGTCAGAAGAAGGATCTAGAGCTAACCCTACTCCTTTAAATTCGACATTATCACTTAGCGGTTCAATGATGGATGTGGATACTTATGATAACTTTAAAGCAAATATGGATATTACGATTACTGAAACAATACGAGGAAATGAGGCCGCACAAATAATTCAAGCTGAAAATCAATTTAATGAGCCTGCCCCTGATGGAAAAGAATACATTTTAAATAAAGTCAAAGTTAAGGCATATGGCATCGCTTCACCAGAAAATAAATTTATGATTAATGATATGGAATTTGAATATCTTTCATCAACAGGAACGCTTTATGACGGAGAAAGTGTTGTTATTCCCAATGAATTATCAGCTACATTATATAATGAAGGAACAGCAGAAGGATATATTCAAGGAACGATTAATAAAAATGATGCGGCGCCGCTTATAAAGTACGAGAATTTTTATTTTAGCACTAAATAATTAATAACATAAAAACCCCTGTTATTCTAAATGAATAACAGGGGTTTAAACTTATATTTACAATTAGTCTTTCTTCACTTGATTCATAACTTCTTCAACAAAGTTATCTTCTTTTTTCTCTAAGCCTTCGCCGACTTCAAAGCGTACGAATGATGCAACAGTTGCACCGTTTTGTTTCACATATTCGCCAACCGTGATGTCAGGATTTTTAACGAAAGGTTGGTCTAAAAGGGAGATTTCACTCAACCATTTTGTTAAGCGACCTTCCACCATTTTTTCAACGATTTTTTCAGGTTTACCTTCGTTTAAAGCTTGTTGTGTTAAAATTTCTTTTTCGTGTGCGATTTCAGCAGCGTCTACATCGTCACGAGAAATGTACTTCGGATTAATAGCGGCAATGTGCATCGCAACATCTTTTGCTACTTCTTCCTTGTCAGTACCTTCAAGTAAAGTTAAAACGCCGATACGTCCACCCATGTGAATGTATTCGCCGAACGCATGGTTATCAGCTTTTTCTTTGATTTCAAAACGACGAAGTGAAATTTTTTCACCGATTTTTGTAATTTGTTCAGTGATGTAATCTTGAACTGTTACGCCGCTTTCGATTTCAGTTTTTAAAGCGTCATCTAAGTTATCTGGTTTAACAGCTAACAAATGATTCGCTAATTTATCTACTAATGCGATGAAGTTATCGTTTTTAGCAACAAAGTCAGTTTCAGCGTTTACTTCTAAAACAACAGCATGTTTCTCGTTACTTACAACGTGAGTCATACCTTCAGAAGCAATACGGTCACCTTTTTTAGCCGCTTTCGCGATTCCTTTTTCACGAAGATAGTCGATTGCTTTATCCATATCGCCATCAGTTTCTACTAACGCTTTTTTACAGTCCATCATACCTGCGCCAGTTTTTTCACGTAATTCTTTTACCATTTGAGCAGTAATGTTTGCCATTTTATTTTCCCTCCAATAGTTAACTTTTAAAAAAGGTGATAAGTTAAATCTCTTATCACCTCAGAAATGTTTCATCAAAAATTAAGCTTCAGTAGACTCTTCCGCTTTCACTTCTTCAGTAGATTGTACTTCTTCTACAGGAGCTTCAACGTTTTCTTCGCCTTGGTTGACTTCGATGATAGCATCAGCCATTTTAGCAGTTAATAGTTTAACCGCACGAATCGCATCATCGTTTGCAGGGATTACATAATCAATTTCATCAGGATCACAGTTAGTATCTACAATACCGATGATAGGAATATTTAATTTACGAGCTTCTGCTACTGCGATACGCTCTTTACGAGGGTCAACGATGAACATTGCATCAGGAAGACCTTTCATATCTTTAATACCGCCTAAGAAGCGCTCTAATTTTTCTTTTTCTTTTTTCAGAAGGACAACTTCTTTCTTAGGTAAAACTTCGAAAGTGCCATCTTCTTCCATTTTTTCGATTTTTTTAAGGTGTTTAATACGCTTTTGAATCGTTTCAAAGTTTGTAAGTGTTCCACCTAACCAACGATGGTTTACAAAGTATTGACCAGAACGTTCCGCTTCTTCTTTAACAGAATCTTGCGCTTGTTTTTTAGTACCAACGAAAAGGATAGTACCTCCGTCAGCAGCAACTTCACGCATGAAGTTGAAAGCTTCGTCAACTTTTTTAACCGTTTTTTGTAAATCGATAATGTAAATTCCGTTACGTTCCGTGAAGATATATTTCTTCATTTTCGGGTTCCAACGGCGTGTTTGGTGTCCAAAGTGTACACCAGCTTCTAATAATTGTTTCATTGAAATAACAGGCATGTTATTCCCTCCTATGGTTTTATTTTTGCGACAAGTCGCCCTCCGCAATCGGTCAACCAAATGAAAGACTTGAAAAATCAAGCACCTTCTCATTTGTCACGTTGCGTGTGTGATTTAACACCGTTTATTACTATACCACAAATTGATGCTATTAGTCAATATCATTCCTTATTACTCCGTACCATTTTCGTCCAGTTATACCAGCTATAAACCGAGTTGAACAAATACATGATATACATGACGAGCACGGACATGTTTGTTTCACCTGAATGCGACAGCATCAGCACCCATAATGTAATCGTTAAAATATTTACCACAATCCATAAAAGCCATTGTTCACGAAAACGCAAAATCATTAGGATTTGCGCCACTACAGAAATTATCGTGGTCGCTCCGTCCCAACCGGGCAGGGCGCTTCCGATGCTTCGCAAGTAAATACTGTACAGGATGGTTAAAACAGCCACTAAGACGATACAGATTAGCCACTGGACTAGGGTTAAAGATTTCGCCTCAACTTCTTTTACTTTTGCCTTATTAATTGCATGTTTAGCCGAGTAGTGTCTTTTCCACATGATGAATCCGACAATTTGGACTGGAAGATATAAAATGAGTTGCAGCTGCACTTCGCCGTATAATTTGAACGTGTAGGAAACCCAGGCGTAAGCGAGAACATTAATGAGTCCGAAGAAATAATTGCTTATTTTCCCTTTTCCAACAAAAACAACGCAAAGTATCCCGCTTATCCCAGCGATTAATCCGATAACGGAATCTGGGTATAAGATGTATACCACAATTTGTACGGCAAGAAAAATCGTAATCCATATTTTTTCAAAAGTTGTCCAGCCGTAAAACAACTCCTTTTTTAAAGCTTCAATCATGCAAATTCTCCTTCTGGCTCAATCAAGTTGTCAATTAGCTTGATTGCCGCTTGATACTGTTCATAAAAACTACCTTCTAAAACCGCTACTTTGTCAGAAAGGTTATATTCGGTTAGCGTGTTTAAAAAGTTTTGATGCATTCTTTCGCGTGTGGCATCATCGCTGTAACTCATGTCGCGGAAACCATCATCTACATATCTCGTTGCAGGTGGCAACGTAATAATTAAGTCCCACTCCTGTTTCTCAATATAATGTTTAAACACAACGCGCGCATTCTCCACTTCTTCTTCTGTGCAATAATATTGAATGTAGTTTAGCGTGGTCATCGTGTCGGTATCCGCAATAAACACGCCACTGTTCGCTGGGCTATGTATATGTTTTTTATTATTTTCAAATTGCCCAATTCCAATGTTTAGAAGATCTCTAAAACTTAATTCGTCATCGCGAACATTGTAAGTTTCTTCATATTCGCGCGCGTACTCTAATGAGAAAGACGTTGCATAATGCCGGGCCAAATCACGCGTTAAGGTCGTTTTCCCTGTTGAGGCAGTCCCGTAAATTAGCACCTTTTTAACATAAAATTTTCGAAAAGGTTTCATGATGTAGTCCCAATATTTGACCGGATTTTCGCGACATAAAGTGCCGGAAAGCCCTGTTTTCTTGCGTTCCAGAAACGTTATCACATCTTCTCTAGCTACCCGCTTTTGGAGTTCTTGCTGATATTCTGGTTCCCCTACATAATAGTTTCGCGGGCTATTTGTGAGTAGCTCTTTTGCCAGTATTGTTTGCAAGAGCGCCCACCATTCTTCCCAACCATTCACATCAGCGGAAATATACGCCGGAATATCCTTTTCATCTAGTTTAATAACTTGTACCATTTCGTCATCTTTAAATAGCTCTCTCATGGCTCTAAATCTATCGGTTAAACCCATGCCGCTACTGCCACCACGATCTCCGTCGTAGCCTGACACAACGACAACAACACCCTCCTCACATTCGCGTTTTGCACGAATGACTAGCTCATAATGCCCAATATGACAGGGGGCAAATGTGCCAAAATAAATACCAATTCCATTATGCATGTGTCCACCTTCTTTTGCTGATTTATTTTTTATGTTTATTCATAATAGTAGCGAACTCGTATAGGAAAGTAAATAGCCGATTCCAACTGTTCGTAAAAAAATACTTGTTTACACAAAAAAAGAAGGGGAAAACTCCCCTCCTCAGCATTAATTTGCTACAATATTGACCAACTTTCCAGGAACAGCAATCACTTTACGAATAGTTTTGCCCTCTAGTTCCGCTTGGATGCGTTCATGTTGTTTAGCAAATTCCTCTAATTCTTCTTTTGGCATTGCTTTTGCAACAATTGCTTTTGCTTTCACTTTGCCGTTCACTTGAAGCACAATTTCCACTTCGTCTTCAATTAGTTTTGACTCATCAAACGTTGGCCACACCGCGTATGCGATAGATTCGTTATGCCCAAGAATGGACCAAAGTTCTTCCCCTACATGCGGTGCAATTGGGGCAAGGAGTTTTACGAAGCCTTCTGCATATTCTGTTGGCACCGTTTCTGCTTTATATGCTTCGTTCACAAAAATCATTAGCGCCGAAATCCCGGTGTTAAAGCGCAGATTTTCGTAATCATTCGTCACACTTTTCACCATTTGATGGTACGCACGTTCAAGCTTGCCATCGTTCGCTTTTGTCACTTTTGCTTGCAAATTGCCTGCGTCAGAAACAAAAAGTCGGTATGCCCGGTCGAGGAACTTCCGCGCACCTTCAAGCCCGTTTTCACTCCAAGCGATAGAAGCTTCAAGCGGTCCCATGAACATTTCATACAAGCGCAGCGTGTCCGCCCCGTATTTTTCAACGACTTCATCAGGATTTACAACATTGCCGCGAGATTTCGACATTTTCTCGTTGTTTTCGCCCAAAATCATTCCTTGGTTAAAAAGTTTTTGGAATGGCTCTTTCGTAGGAACAACCCCAATGTCATACAGGAATTTGTGCCAGAAGCGCGCGTATAGCAAGTGAAGAACGGCATGCTCTGCGCCGCCGATATATACATCAACGGGAAGCCACGCTTTTAGTTTTTCAGGGTCCGCGATTTTGTCCGCATTTTTCGGATCGATATAACGCAAGAAATACCAGCTGGAGCCAGCCCATTGCGGCATTGTATTCGTTTCACGACGCCCTTTCCGACCATTTTCATCGACCACATTTACCCAATCCGTCAGATTGGCAAGTGGTGATTCGCCTGTACCAGATGGCTTAATTTCTGTTGCTTTTGGCAAAAGAAGGGGCAATTCATTTTCAGGTACAAGTGTCGATTCGCCGTCTTCCCAGTGGATAACTGGAATTGGTTCGCCCCAATAACGCTGGCGGCTAAAGAGCCAGTCGCGCAAACGATACGTTGTTTTTCTCGTACCCGAACCATCTGCCTCTAGCCAGTCACAAATTTTCGAAATAGCATCTGCTTGATTCAAACCGTTCAAGAAATCGGAGTTCACATGTTCACCGTCGCCGCTATAAGCCGCGTTTGAAACGTCGCCACCCTTCACAACTTCCACAATTGCAAGATTAAACTGCTTGGCAAATTCATGGTCGCGCTCATCATGCCCCGGAACCGCCATCACAGCACCCGTGCCGTATTGAATGAGCACGTAATCCGCAATCCAAATCGGCATTTTTGCGCCATTAACTGGATTTATCGCATACGCTCCTGTAAAGACACCTGTTTTTTCTTTGGCTAAATCCGTACGTTCTAGTTCACTTTTTAGTTCCACCTTTTCGCGATACGAAATGACAGCCTCTTTCTGTTCGGGTGTCGTAATGACGTCTACCAAATCATGCTCAGGAGCAAGCACCGCATAAGTCGATCCAAAAAGTGTATCTGGACGTGTTGTAAAGACAGCAAATGATTGGTCCGTGCCATCAATCGCGAAATTAACTTCCGCACCAACCGATTTCCCAATCCAGTTGCGCTGCATGTCCTTAATGTTTTCCGGCCAGTCGACAAGCTCCAAGTCGTCTAGCAAGCGATCAGCATAAGCGGTAATTTTAAGCATCCACTGACGCATTGGTTTACGAAAGACTGGATGTCCGCCGCGTTCACTTTTTCCGTCAATGACTTCTTCATTCGCTAGCACCGTTCCAAGCGCCGGGCACCAGTTTACTGCCACTTCTGCTTCATATGCCAAGCCTTTTTCAAACAATTTTTCAAAAATCCACTGCGTCCATTTATAGTATTCTGGGTCTGTCGTATTAATTTCACGTTCCCAGTCATAAGAAAAACCTAGCGATTTAATTTGACGCGTAAAGTTTTCAATATTGTGCGCTGTAAATTCAGCTGGGTCATTCCCCGTATCAATCGCATACTGTTCGGCGGGCAAACCAAACGCATCCCAGCCCATCGGATGAAGCACGTTGTAGCCTTGCGCCCGTTTCATGCGCGACAAAATATCCGTCGCCGTGTAACCTTCTGGGTGCCCAACATGCAGACCTGCTCCAGACGGGTATGGGAACATATCAAGCGCATAAAAGTTTTTCTTATTCGCATCTTCCGTCGTACGGAATGTTTTCTTTTCGTCCCAATATTTTTGCCATTTTGGTTCAACTACTTTGTGATTAAAACTCATTTTTTCTCCCTCTCTCTACCTATTTTTTGAGATGCACAAAATAAAAAGCCTTCCGCCCCAATAGCATACTTGCTATGGGACGAAAGACTATTGCTTCCGCGGTACCACCCAAATTAGTGACATTCACTCAACTTTATCATCCTTAACGCGGATAACGTGCGAATTTTTGTAAAGGCAAGTTCACCCGTCCTCTTGTTCAGCTCACACCAACCGCTGACTCTCTAAGCAAAAGAAACTTGGACTACTACTCCTTTTATCGCATCTCATTTTGAAGTTAGCTTCATTGTAGCTGATTTTCACGCTTTTGGCAAGGCTCCTTTTCAATCAAATTCTCTATCCTTCTTCATAAGTCTGTATTAGCTAATCTCTTAATTTTACCCCAATACACAATCATAATTATCAATCCATATATAAAAATATCAACTGCAATAATACTTATTACAACGAAGCTTGGCACTACAAAAAGTGGTAATAGTGACAGCATAATAAATATGACAGAGCTCACAATCAAGCCAATTCCATAATTTCGACTAATAATATCTAAGTAGATATGCGAAATAATATTATTCTTATATTCCATTAGTTTCAAGATAGACATTTCTTTTTTATTCGAATTTAAAAAGTTAGGAAAATGATACGCTTGGATTCACGAAACTTCCACTAATTTTGTCATTTGTTCTGTCTTTCGCCTAATTCATATACATTATCTGATGTAAAAAAACTTATTTTATCATTATTTTCTTGATAGCCTAAATAGTCATTGTAGCTCAATAAAATGTTGTTTGTAGATAAGTCTTCTACTGTAAATTCTCCATCTGCCATTACTTGCAAGAGATATGTATCTGAAATAATCTTTGCTGTGGTTGTTCCTTCGGCTAATTTTTTTATTTGTTTTGTACCACTATACAAATAATTCTTTTTCGTATAAACAATTTCTTCTTTATTTGTGCTAAGGGAATTCTCATCTACATCAGTTGCAATTAAATTAAATTCAGATAACATTTTATTTGTTTTGTATAGATTTGCCATTTTATTTTCATGAAGTAGTGTATAAATATCCCCGTTATCGGTCGAAATTCCCGAAAAAACCTTTTTAGCCTTATCACTTAATTCTAAATTCATTTTTTTAATTTTCCCGGACCGATCAATTTCCAGTAAATCAACAAGCTCATTTGTATCATCCAAATATTTAACAACAATAAATAAGTGCTCATCCCCGATACTTGCTAAAGGAAAAAGAGCTTCTTTATCACTCTTTAAATGATATATACTACTGTAAGAATCACCAGCTTTTTTTAGGATTTCAAAATTATTTGATATTGAATTTCCTGAAGTGATATATTTAGCTGATTTAAAGAACGTATATTGAAACTGATTACTACGCAAATCCCATGGTTCTAAAGCTGACTTTTCAGACATATCAAATTTAATTAGCTTCGCTCCGTCGTATACGAGTTTAATATTTTTATTGACCTCATTACTGTTGCTTACTTCATCATTTTGGTTTTTAGAACATCCAGAGATGGTCAAAACTGCAAGTAGAAACATTAAAAAAGCTATTTTCTTTAACATTATGTTCTCCTATGTTTGTTTTTTTGTAAGGCTAGTAATTGTAAATAGAAGCTGCTACCACATGAGGTTATCTTCCCTTTATTCCTTGAAATAAAATAAGATGTTGCACAGGTAGCAGCTTTTATCTATTTTACAACCTAAGCAATTAGTCCTACTTTACTACAGAAACCAAAATTAAGCAAATTGTGTATATTTTTATACAAAATAGCCTATTTCTTATATTCTCAAAAGATTTATCTAGTTTGCCCTTTTTTCATTAAAGGATAAAGTATGAAGCCGAGTAGGAACAAGCCCAGACTGAGGCCGAATACGATTAGATTTTCCGTGCCGCTTTTAATGATCCATGCGCTATAAATTAGAGCGAGTAGCGCGATTACACCATCTGTGACACGTTTTGTGCGCGCCGAACGCTCGTAGCCTGAACCGGTTAGCACGAGTTTCAATTGGAAAATTGGTGAAATGAAATACTGCACGAGAAAGGCCAGCGTGGAAACTTTTACGACGAAATCGTACGCGACGGCGATGCTGCCTGATAGCGTTGATAAAATGAATAATTGTGACGCTAAACACGTTAAAACGAGCGCGCGCACTGGTGTGCCGTTTTGATTTACCTTTTTCAAATAAGGGAGGAAAAGTCCATTTTTTGCAGCCTGATGCGGGGCTTCGGAACTAAGCATAATCCAGCCAATTGTGGAGCCGAACAGGCAAATGAGCGCTAGAACAGCCATGACGGCGGAACCACCACTGCCAATGACCGAATTGAGCGCATCTGCAAGCGGGCTCGCGCTCCCGAGTAACTGCTCTTTTGGAATGAGTCCGAGAGTTAAAACCGAGATGGAGATATACAGCAAGACGGAAATCACCAAACCTGAAATCGTCGCTGCTTGAATAGTACGGCCTGATTTGGCACGACCTGCAAACATCATCGCGGATTCAATGCCGATAAACGCCCAGAGCGTCACAATTGCGGCTTTGTTAACTTGTGATAGAAGTCCGTTTTCAAGGCCATTTGCATCATAAACGGGGTGATAAAATGCGCCCATTTTGGCGGACTGGAAGGCGAAGACGGCAACGATGATGAATAAAAAGAAGCCAATGACTTTGGCGATGGTGGCGATTAAATTGATTTTTCCAGCTGCACTTACGCCGCGTGAAATGATGAATGCTACGCCCCAAAGTAAGACGGAACATACGAAAAATGTCACGAGCTGACCTTCTGCTAGCTTGAAGCCTCCGATTTGAACCAAAGTATCAGTGCTGTTTAATATTGGAAAAAACACGGATAAGTAGCCGGCAAATGAAGTGATAATCGACACGTTCCCTGCCCAGTTTGCTACCCAATAACTCCAAACGGCGATGAAGCCGGCCATTTGTTTCGCGTTTTGATTTTTAAATAAGGCATAGGCATGGCTCTGCGCCCCGCTTGTTAAGTCTGGTCTTCTGACCGCTAAATTTCCGAAGACAAGGGCGATCATTAAAACGCCAAGTCCCGTAATCGACCACGCCAGCAAAATTGCGAGCGGACTTGCGACTTCTGCCATTTGGCGTGGAAGCATAAAGATGCCTGAACCAATCATATTTCCGATGACGAGGGCTGTTAAAATAAAAAAGCCCATTTTCTTTTTTTGCGACATATTTGTAACTCCTTTTTCAATTTAACCTATTATCACGTTACCAAGAGAAAGCATAACTAAATATAGCAAACTTTATTTTATGCGTCAACTATTTGTGGTAAACTAAACACATTGAACAAAAAGGAGTAGAAGTATTGTGACACAAGTAAATCCCTTTCCTTATAGCCGCGACAACAAGCGGTACCATACGTGGAATTATTGTCTCCGCGAACAATTTGGCATGAAAATTTTTAAAGTAGCACTCGACGGCGGCTTCGATTGCCCGAATCGTGATGGCACAGTCGCGCGCGGTGGTTGCACATTTTGTAGCGCTGCTGGTTCTGGCGATTTTGCTGGCGACCGCAATTTTGACTTGAAAACACAATTCGATGAGGTGCGGAGTAAAATGCATCATAAATGGAAAGACGGCAAATATATTGCTTTCTTCCAAGCCTTTACAAATACCCATGCGCCCGTCTCCGTTTTACGCGAAAAGTATGAAACGGTTATGAACGAGGAAGGTGTTGTTGGGCTTTCGATTGCGACTCGCCCAGACTGTTTGCCAGACGATGTGGTGGAATATTTGGCGGAATTAAATGAACGCACCTATTTATGGGTTGAGCTTGGTCTTCAGTCGGCGCACGATGAAACGGGGAAACTCATCAATCGCGCTCATGATTATGAGACTTATTTGGAAGGTGTCGCCAAACTACACGCAAAAGGCATTCGCGTTTGTACGCACATCATTAATGGGCTTCCAAAAGAAACACCAGAAATGATGCTTGAAACTGCACAAAAAGTAGCGGAAAGCGGCGTTGAAGGTATTAAAATCCACCTCCTCCACCTTCTAAAAGGCACGCCGATGGTTCTGGATTATAAGCGTGGCGACTTGAAATTTTTGTCGCAAGAAGACTATGTAAAGCTCGTTTGTGACCAACTTGAGCTTTTGCCAAAAGAGATGGTTATTCACCGCATCACGGGTGACGGCGGCGTTAGCGATTTGATTGGCCCCATGTGGAGTCTGAACAAGTTTGAGGTGTTAAACGCCATTGATCAAGAGCTCGTCTTTCGAAACAGCTATCAAGGAAAACATTTTTCGGGGGTAAAAGCATGAATTTAGACGGGATTCTTCCCTTTAGTCACGGTTTACTGAAAAAGATTATTTTCCCCGGTGACGCAGTGATTGACGCGACTTGCGGCAACGGGCACGACACACTTTTCCTCGCTGAATTAGTCGGCACAAATGGGTGCGTGTACGCGTTTGATATTCAAAACGAAGCCGTCCAAAATACTGCTACTAGACTCACCGAAGCAAATTGTTCCGCGCAAGTAAAACTATTTCAAAAAAGCCATGCGGAAATCGAAAATTGCGTCCCCGTACCAATTAAAGCTGCTATCTATAATCTTGGCTACCTACCAGGTGGCAACAAGTCCATTACAACGCTAAGCGAAACAACAATCTCAAGCATCGAGCAAGCGCTAGCGAAACTTCTTCCCGGTGGCATTGTCATTTTAGTCATCTACCGCGGTCATGACGCTGGAAAAACCGAAAAAAAAGCCGTTCTAAATTACGCTGAATCTTTGCCACAAAAGGACTTCCACGTTCTCAGATACGGTTTCATCAATCAACAAAACAATCCACCATTTGTTGTTGCGATTGAAAAAAGAGAGCGAAAAAATTAATTTCCGCTCTCTTTTTCATTTATTTATTAAAATCATACTTTTCTTCAATATAAATGGAATACCAAATCATGAAGATGATGACCGTCCAAATTTTACGGCTGTAATCATGTTTCCCTGCGCAATGATCATCAAGTAGTTGTAACACGTACTCTTTGTTAATTAAATGCCCCGTTCCCGATTCATGAATAATCGTTTTAACCCACTCATTCATTTCCTCTTTTAGCCAGTGGCGAATTGGAACCGGGAATCCTAGTTTACGACGATTTAAAACGTGTGCGGGAACAAAAGTCTCTGCCGCTTTACGTAAAATATATTTCGTCGTTCCGTTTGTCGTCTTAAGCGATGCGGGAATTTGTTTCGCAACGTTAAACACTTCTTTATCCAAGAAAGGAACGCGCACTTCAAGTGAATTCGCCATCGTCATGCGGTCAGCTTTTAGCAAAATATCGCCGCGAAGCCATGTATGCATGTCGATGTATTGCATCCGCTCGACTGGTCCGTAGTGTTTCGTTTCATCATAGAACGGTTTAGTGATGTTCGTATAATCGTGACCTTCGATGTAGCCGGGCAGTAAAATGCGTTTTTCAGCTTCGGTAAACATCTTCGCATTGCCGATATAACGTTCTTCCATTGGCGTTGTGCCGCGTTCTAGGAAGCTTTTACCGCGCATTCCTTCTGGCATCACTTTAGCAACGCCGCCAAGCATCGATTTGAAGACGCCGGGCATTTTGTTGAACATGGAAAGTGAATTCGGTTCGTTGTAAATGTTATAACCGCCGAACAATTCGTCTGCGCCTTCGCCTGAAAGTGCTACGGTTACTTGTTTGCGCGCTTCACGTGATAAGAAGTAAAGCGGAATCGCCGCTGGATCGGCAAGTGGGTCATCCATATGCCAAACAATTTTCGGCAGTTCGTCCATGTATTCTTGCGGTGTAATCACATAGCTAATGTTTTCTACGCCAAGTTTATCTGCGGTTTCCTTTGCAACATCAATTTCGCTAAAGCCATCTCGTTCAAATCCGACCGAGAATGTTTTAATCGCTGGGTGGTATTCTTTCGCAATCGCCGCAATAATCGAGGAGTCAATTCCACCAGAAAGAAATGAACCGACGGGCACATCAGAGCGCATGTGCATTTTGACAGAGTCGTACATGACATCGCGGATTTCTTTAATAAACGTGTCCTCGGACTTAGAAACGGCTGCAAATTCAGGTTTGAAATACTGCGTAAACTGCATGTCTTCCCCTATTTTTTTAGTAAAATAATGTCCTGGTAGTAGACGTTTGACTTCCGTCGTAAGTGTGTCAGGTTCTGGCACAAATTGATACGTCATATAATTTTGTAAGGAAACTTCATCTAATTTTTTATTTTTCAGTGCGTGTAAAATCGATTTTTTCTCCGAACCCATATAAAGTTTGCCGTTTTCTTCTGCATAAAAGAATGGCTTAATTCCGAATGGATCACGCGCGCCGTAAACGGTATTTTCCACTTTATCCCAAATGACAAAGCCAAACATTCCGCGCAGTTTTTCGGCAGTCTTCTCTTTATATTTCGCATATGTAGCGATGATAACTTCTGTATCACTTTCGGTTTCAAACGATAAGCCGTCTGCTTTAAGTGATGCACGAAGTTCCACATAATTATAAACTTCTCCGTTAAAGATAATCCAATAACGTTCGTTTTCGTACGTTAACGGTTGGTGACCGTTTTCCACATCAATAATACTTAAACGTCTAAACCCGAACTGAACGTGCTCATCGGTATAGTATCCTTCATCATCAGGTCCACGATGGGTAATCATATCATTCATTTCTTTAAACGTTTGTTTTTCTTCACCAGTAATTTCAGCAATGCGGTCATGAACGCATCCTACAAATCCACACATTCTGACATTCTCCTCTATTTTAAATTTCATTTGATTTCTCAATTACACAACGTCTATCATATCATAAAGCACGACGATTTGCACAGTTTCAATAATAAAAAAACGCCGCTAAAAGAAGCAGCGTTTCGAAATTATAGTTTACTTGCAAGTTGATTTAAGAAAGCCTTTAAGTCGGTTACTTTATTTGTTTCCTCCCACGGCAAGTTTAAATCAGAACGTCCAAAATGTCCAAATGCTGCTGTCTGCCGGTAAATTGGGCGTTGCAAGTCAAGCATTTTAATAATCCCCGCGGGACGCAAATCAAAATTGGCACGTACAGCTGCAATTAAATCTTTTTCAGAATAATCACTTGTTCCGTAGGTCTCAATAGAAATCGAAACTGGGTGTGCGACGCCAATTGCGTAGGCTAACTGTACTTCTACCTTTTTCGCCAGTCCAGCTGCTACAATATTTTTAGCCACATAACGGGCTGCATAGGCACCGGAACGGTCAACTTTGGTCGGATCTTTACCGGAGAAAGCGCCGCCGCCGTGCCTTGCATAACCGCCGTAAGTGTCTACGATAATTTTCCGCCCAGTGAGCCCCGCATCGCCTTGCGGGCCGCCAATAACAAACCGACCTGTCGGGTTAATGAAATATTTTGTTTCCGCGTCTAACAAGTTTTCCTCGATGACCGCATGA
This sequence comes from Listeria sp. ILCC796, assembly GCF_900186175.1. Taxonomy (NCBI): domain Bacteria; kingdom Bacillati; phylum Bacillota; class Bacilli; order Caryophanales; family Listeriaceae; genus Listeria; species Listeria sp. ILCC796. The sequence goes on along the minus strand of NZ_FYBV01000005.1, from coordinate 34,959 downwards.
ATGACTTTTTTAAGCATGTCCTCACGTATCGTGTCATTTGAAATCTCAGGATGATGTTGCGTAGAAATGACAATCGTGTCGATGCGCACAGGCTGGTTGTTTTCATCATATTCTACAGTCACCTGTGTTTTGGCATCAGGGCGCAAATAATCAAGCGTTTTGGATTTCCTTAACTCAGCAATTTTTCGTGATAACGCATGCGCTAAATGAATCGGTAGCGGCATTAAATCCTCTGTTTCATCTGTCGCAAAACCGAACATCAAGCCTTGATCGCCGGCTCCAGTCGCAAGTAAATCTGTTTCCTTTTCTCCGTTTCGCGATTCCAAAGATTCATCAACGCCCTGCGCAATGTCGGGCGACTGCTCATCAATCGCTGTTAAAACGGCACATGTTTCTGCATCAAAACCATATTTAGCACGCGTATAGCCGATTTCCTTAATCGTTTGTCTAACAATTTTCGGGATGTCCACATAAACAGATGTTGTAATCTCACCTGCTACAAGAACGAGTCCAGTTGTCACGGTCGTTTCACAAGCGACACGCGCATCTGGATCTTTTGCGATAATAGCGTCTAAAATTGCATCAGAAATTTGGTCTGCAATTTTATCTGGGTGCCCGTCAGAAACAGATTCTGACGTGAATAAATGACGATTTTCAGTCATTTGATAGTTCCTCCTTTTAATCTCTTCCATCCGCGTATGGCAAGAAAAAAAGCCCTATTCTCTACATAGACAGGCATAGAGAAAAGGCTTGAAAGTTCGTACCTTCGCTCTCATCGGTCAGGATTTCTCCTGCTCAGGTTAGCACCTTACAACAAAAAGTGTAGGTTGCTGGGCTTCAAAGGGCCAGTCCCTCTACCGCTCTGGATAAGAGTTGATTTCGTTCTTTTTTAGAATAACATACGGAACATACCGTTGCAACCCTAATTTACTGTTAAAAATTCCGGCCATTCATTTGGTGGCACATCCTTGTACTTTTCATATAATAAATCGCCTTTTTCTGTTCTGCTGTAACGGATGCCGTGGTTGCTGTGGTAGCGAAAAACATATCCGGCTTCTTCTAGTTGGTAAATCGTCCATAAAAAATCCGTTTTACTTGGCAAATTCATCCTACCTGATTTTGAACGATCGTTGACAAGTTCATGAATGTTCGATTCACTTTTATAGACGTTTTCAATAATTTTAAAGGCTAAATTAAATGGCATTTCCAAACTATTCACGCTTCCCTCTTCAAACACTTCACATTTTTATGCGGCAGATATTTTCTAATATAATACATTATTCTACCACGTTTTCGCGCAATTAAGCGATATATTTTTCTGCCAAAAAAAGGAATTCCCGGAAGATATAAGGCTACAGCTAGCCATTTCCAATAAGGTAAGCGCATGAGGATTTTGCGTACGGCATAAAAGCCGCGATAAATACGCCCATTTTCGCTTATAACATGCAACTGTTCGTGTAGTTCACTTGCTGAAAAATAGCTCCCTTTGTATGTTTGAAGCGGCTGCCATTTTAGCTGGCCTTTTTTGTCTAATTTCATCATTATTCGTTTGACTTCCTTGCAAAATTCGCAATTTCCATCATAAAAAACGATATCTTTCATCGACAAAACCTCCTAGTATTTTTCTTTCCCCTTATCATATTTTTAAACCTGTGGTATGATAGAATGGTTAAAATTAGAAAAATATATTCGAAATTAACGATAAGGAGAAGAAACATGACATTAATTCCACTAACTTTAATTATTTTTGCAGGCTTTGTTGCGGCTCTGCTTTTATTTGAATTCATTGTGAAATGGCGCTGGTTTAAGTACTTTTTGGCGACGGTAGGTTTAGTAGCCAGTGGCATCATATTTTTTATCAGCTTTTATGGTGGTGGTATGAAACAAACCGAAATTGCAATTGCATTATTCTTAGCAAGCTTTGGCGAATACGTCATTTCCCTCATCATCAGCCTTATTTCACTCATTAAAAGAAAATCAAATACGCCTAAGAAAAAGGCAACTAAAAAAACCGGTCATGCTTAAATCTAGCATAACCGGTTTTTTTAGTGTCATGTAATATTTTAATACAATTTAAGATGTTACACTTTTCGTTTAACAAACTATATTTTCTGTTTATATATTGTATAATTCTAACTATGAGGGAGGTACCAGTATGACCATTTTAAGTGAACGACTCACAAGCTTACGCGAAGACAGAGGTTGGACAAAAACGCTGGTTATACATAAGCTTGGTTTGAAAAATTTAGGTACTTATGCTAACTGGGAATACGGGACACGTGAACCTGATGCCCAAATGATTGTAAAACTTTCTGATTTATATGACGTAAGTACAGATTATTTACTCGGGAAAAGCAATACATCCTAAACATGCTTTTGACTATCAAAATAATCACATTATAATAATAGGAGATGAAGGATATTGGATTTTGAACAGTTTTCTAAGACACTTTTTTCTGTAAGCGCACGTGTAGAGCAATTAGAGGAAAATATTACTACAGAGGAAGCCACAAAAACATCATTAATTATGCCCTTCTTTCAAACTCTAGGTTATGATATTTTCAATCCCTTAGAGTTTTCACCAGAATACATTGCTGATGTAGGTATAAAAAAGGGAGAAAAAGTAGATTACGCCATATTAGAAGATGGGAAACCACTTATTTTAATTGAAGCTAAATCAATCAATGAAAAATTGAACAACCACGATTCTCAACTGTTTCGATATTTTGGGACAACCTCTGCTAAAATCGGAATATTGACAAATGGTAACGAATATCGTTTTTATACTGATTTAGATGAAACGAATAAAATGGATAGTAAACCTTTCTTCTCGTTTCACTTAACCGAATTAAAAGATGGACAAGAAGCTGAAATTTTCAAGTTTCATAAAGAACAATTTGACCTAATCAATATCTCGAAAGCAGCTTCTGATCTTAAATATCTTGGAGCTATAAAAGAATTTCTAACCAAACAATTAAATGACCCTAGTGAAGAGTTTGTAAAATTTATTATGACCGAAATTTATGAGGGGAAAAAGTCAAAAGCTGTAATTGATAAATTCACACCAGTTATCAAAAAAGGATTTAGACAATTTATTTCTGAACAAGTGAATAGTAAGTTAAATGCTGCCCTAAATAATTCTGTAAACTTAAGCAAAGAAGATGAAGAAACTAGTCTACATGAAACAAACGAAAAAGAAACTATAACAACCGAAGAAGAAATTGAAGCTTTTGCTACAACGAAACTAGTATTAAAAGATTCAATCGATTTGGAACGACTTTACTACAGAGATAACAAATCATATTTCAACATTCTCATTGATGATAATATTCGTAAATGGATTCTTAGACTTTATATTAATAACTCCCGTAAGTTTATTATTTTAAATGATGAAAAGAAAACTGAACTTGAGCTAGTGAATGTCACAGATATTTTTAACTATAAAGAAAAAATCACACCCATTGTTGAAAAATATTTATAAAAATAGCTACTTAGGCAAAGCATGTGGTACACTAATACTATAATAATTCACTACCTAGGGGGCGATTTTCATGAAGCAAACATTGCTGATTGTGATGGCAATCGTTTTTCCTGCAACTTTAGGAGCTATTGTAGCGCTTCAAGTTTACAAGAAAAAGACGGCCACTTATATGCCGCTAAAAAATGAATTTGTTCATTGGAAAAAGTAATCATCAAAGGAGGATTTCCACATGAAAAAAGCAGAAAGTGAAAAGCCACTTGTTATAAAAATTGTCATCTCTGTTTTGTTAGGGCTTGTTTTACTTAATCTTATGCCTATTCTAGCGATATTTTCTTAAAAAAATTGAGTTGCCATTTTAAAAATTTTATGCTAATTTAGTAATAGAATTTATGTTTTTATGGTGAGACAGTTAACGGCGATTGCCTTAATGCTTTTTTACAAAAAGACTCCGACACCCTTTTGGGATGCTCGGGGTCTTTTTCTGCTCACTAGGAAAAGAGAGGGGTTATACTATGAATAAAAAATGGGCTTTTAATTTTGCGAAAATTATTATAGGGGCGCTTATTTTTTCGCTAGCAGTAAACGTTTTTGCGATTCCAAACCATCTCGGTGAAGGTGGTGTTACGGGACTTACGATGATTTTATACTACACACTTGGAATTGCACCGGCTATTACTACTTTAATTTTCAATGGGATTTTGCTTATTATCGGATATAAATTTTTGGATCGGTTGACGATTATTCTTACAATTATAGCCATTATTTTTACATCACTTTTTTTACGTCTAACCGAAAATATAACCTTTGTAACTGACCAAACGATTATCGCAGCTATTTTTGCTGGCGTGTTAATGGGATTTGGTATGGGACTTATTATGCACGGTGGTGGAACAACAGCAGGAAGTGCCATTTTAGCTAAAATTGCGAATAAATATCTTGGCTGGAATACAAGTTATGCGCTCCTCTTTTTTGACCTCATCGTTGTCATTCCCTCAACTTTTATTATTGGCTTACAAAACATGCTTTTCACAATTGTTTCACTCTATGTTTCTACAAAAGTACTCGACTTAATTTTAGAAGGCTTTAATCCTAAAAAATCCGTTACTATCATTTCAGATAAATATGAAGATATCGCTCGTGAAATTGATTTAAAAATCGGTCGTGGCATGACTCTGTTTGACGGACAAGGCTATTATAAAAAAGAAGATAAGAAAATTCTTTATATCGTCATTAGCAGACAGCAACTTTTGCCACTTACCAAAATTGTTAACAAACATGATGAAAAAGCCTTTTTCATTATTAATGATGCCCAAAGTGTTGTTGGTGAAGGGTTTACAAAACAAATAACAAGTGAATAAATTGATTTTTTATGCTAAAATAAGTTCGATTCAATAAACAAGTGAGGCGATTTTATGAAGTTTTCTACTATTCCCTTTCGTTTCCTCCTTGTTGTTAGCTTATTATTTAGTATTTTAGGGGTCATAAATATTGGTATCTCCCTCTCATGGGATTTTAGTAACATTGAAAATTTGCTTTTAGGACTATTTTTACTTTTTCTAGGAATTGCATGTTACCATTTACGTTATAAACTCATTAAAAAGGGACGCAACGACTAAGAAATAACACGTGTAAACCCCGCCGAATTGATTTTCGGTGGGGTTTACTAGTATTGCTTCCTCCTATTTCCCTTCATAATCCATATTCATATATTTTTTGCCACCTTTTAGCTCTGTAATCATTTGTTCGATTCTTTTATGGCGAGTTTCCTCACGTTTTGCGCGTCCAATCCACCCAATATAATCATTTTTTTGAAAATCTGGGCGCTTTTTATAGGCTTCTAAAACTTGATGTTCTTTCAACAACTGATGAATATCTTCAGGCAAAGGATAAATCTCACGTTTTAAATTCGTTTCTTTAATATATGGATTCACGTCGTTAACTTCCCTTCCTCCTATTTTAAATCATTTTCCCCTTCTTTTTTTAGACAAACATCTTGTGAAATGGGATTGCGTTTTCATAAAAGAACATGGTACAATTTTCTGAATGAATAGTGAACATACTTTAACTTAAGGACGTGTATCTATGCATCATAAAGCGCTATCCCCCACTAGAAAAATCTTAAATTTGGCTATCCCCGCTACGATTGAGAACCTCCTTCAAACTATGATGGGGTTTGTTGATGGGCTAATGGTTGCTCGAATCGGTTTGCTTGCCGTCACTGCCGTAGGGCTTGCTAACACCATTCTTGCCGTCTACCTTGCCATATTTCTCGCATTAGGGATTGGAACTGCCTCACTAATTGCGCGCTATCTAGGCGATAAAAAAGTAACCGCTGCCAAAGAAATCGTTTCTCAATCTACATTTATTGCGATTTTAGTTGGAGCTTTATTTAGTGTCCTTACACTCCTTTTTGCCTCTCCACTCCTGCAGTTAATGGGCGCTAAGGATTCCGTTCTAGTTTATGCAGTCCCTTTTCTTTCTATAGTTGGCGGAAGCTCCGTTTTCATTTCTTTGATGACTGTATGGGGAAGCGTATTACGCGCTGCCGGAGATACAAAAACACCTATGAAAATTAGTTTCGTCATTAATATTTTGAACGTTCTTTTAAACTACATCTTGATTTTTGGTATCGGATTTATCCCCGCATTTGGCGTAGTCGGCAGTGCAATTGGGACTGTTATCGCTAGGCTCATTGGCTGTTTATTACTATACATGAAAATTCAACAAACTGATTTTCATCTTTCTTTCCGCAAATTATTCCGAAAATCCAATTATTCGGCGCTTATTCGCCTCTCTATTCCCGCAGCTTTGGAGCGGCTTGTCATGCGTCTAGGACAAGTACTTTATTTCAGCTTAATTGTAGCTGTAGGGATTAAAACATACGCCGCTCACTCGATTGCTGGGACTATTGAAAGCTTCACTTATATGCCTGGTTATGGTTTTGCCATTGCGGCGACAACACTTGTCGGTATGAGTGTGGGTGCTAAAAACTATCAGGAAGCGAAACAATTGGGATTTTTGTCTGCTAAAATTGGGCTGATAATTATGAGTGCTTTTGGCGCCGTTCTCTTCTTTTTCGCTCCTGTATTTGGCAGTTGGTTTACACAAGACCCAGAAGCGCTGCATAAAATTATAATCGCTCTGCGCATCGATGCTTTTATTCAGCCTATTTTAGCGATTAGTTTAATCCTTACAGGCGCTCTTCAAGGTTTGGGTGATACGAAATCGCCTTTATATAGCACGGTTATTGGCATGTGGGGCGTCCGGATTATCGGCGTGATTATTTTCAGCTTATGGCTTCAGATGGATATTGCCGGCATTTGGCTTTCGATTGGACTCGATTTACTGCTACGTTCCATTTATCTTACCTATCGCTTCCGGAAAAAGATCGCTCAAAAAAGCACGTTATTCGCAAAAAAGCAAGAGTTGAAAGATGTCTAATAAAAACCGCTAAAAATTTTAGCGGTTTTTACCCTTGATGCCCGCCAATGTACGTCGACCGCTTCATTCCAGTGGCCCCGCTTGAAAGGCTGCTCGCATGCATTAAGGCTTTATAGCCATAGCGCGCGCGAATCTTGTCAATTGTTCGCTCTAATTGTTCCATTTGCAGCGTTTTAATAGGATTCTCAAACAAATTAAGCTGCAAGCCCTTTTTTAGTGCGATGCCACCAAATGAAATGGCGATGACGCGAACAGATTGCTGCTGATAATATTTCCAAAACAGCATTTCTAAAATGGCTTTAAGCCGCACACTCGAATCTGTCGGCTGGATTTTAATTTGATGTCTAAAGCCTCGAATTGGACTATATTTGCTGTAACCAATACTCAAAAACACCCGATTGGTGTCCACAAAATTTTTGCGAAGGCGCGACGCCATCTCTTCGGCCATTTCTTTTATGACAATCACAACTTCTTTTGCATCTTTGTAGTCGCGTTCCAAAATTTGATTTTTCCCAAAAGATTTTTCGATAGGTTTATAAGTTTCATTGATACGGCTATAATCGAGACCGTGCGCATGATAGTAAAGCTGCTGCCCAATTACCCCAAAATGTTTCTTGAGCAGCCCTGGCTCTGTTTGGCTAAGCTCATAAATGCTATTTATGCCAATATCCCTAAGCTTCCGCCCCATTCGCTCCCCTATGCCCCAGAAATCCGTGAGCTTTTTAATGCGCCACACCTTCTCAGGAACGTTCTCATACCGCCATTCCGCTCGTCTCGTAAAACTATGTTTCGACTCAATATCAAGTGCCAATTTAGCCAAAAGCAGGTTATCGCCAATGCCACAAGTGACATAAAGCCCTGTTTCCTTTAAAATATCCGCTTGAATTTGTTCCGCAATCCTTGTAGTCGTCCCAAAAAGGCGATGCGAACCAGTCACATCTAAAAACACTTCGTCAATCGAATAAGGCAAAAAATACTCTTTAGGCACATATCGTAAAAAAACCGCCCGTATTTGTGAGTTAACAGCCAGATAATGTTTCATACGAGGCGGCGCAACAATAATGCGTGGATCGTTTGGAAGCTCATATCTTCTCGCTCCCGTTTGAATGCCAAACACTTTTTTCATGAGCGGTGTCGCAGCAAGAACTAATCCCCCACTATTTTCCGGATGGCTCATGACAACTAAAAATGTAGTAAGCGGATTAAGTCCCCTTGAAACACATTCCACACTCGCAAAAAATGATTTTACATCAATGCATAAAATATCTTTTCGCGGCACATGCTGATAATCCATTACGTGTACCATTTAGATTCGCCTTCTTTACATGCCACATGATGAATACTATCAAAAAATACTTTTACGTTTTTCTCCCCGCTTCTAAGCCAAATATCGCCATCTTGAATGCCAACAATTCGTCCAATTAAGTCTGCTTCCGGAAAACCATCCGGGTTATACACTGGCAATTTCTGCTGAATAATGACAGTTTGCTGATGCAGCAATGCTTCGCTTAATATCATTTCAATGTTTTTCGCACTCATTGCCTCTTTCCAATTTAAATGCTTCTTCTCATGTTCAATTTGCTCTGAATGTTCACTTAAAATGAAGCCACCCCATTTTTGGATACCTCGGTCAAATTCTTCGCCAGGTAAATTCATTTTATTTCGCCCCCTCCCTAAAAAAGAACATACGTTCGTTTAAATTGTATTAAATTAATCAACAAAAGTATACAGTCCGAAAGTCATCTTTTAAAAATATACTGGAACGAAGTAACTAGATAAAAAAGAACCTTGCGAAAAATCACAAGGCTTAAAGTCAAATATTATATTCTAGCATAATTTTTTCGTGTTCATATCTTTGCCGATGTCGATTTCTAAATAAATCGCTCGCTCTTTTCGTAAAAATGATAAGATAAGGCAAGCGTTTCTCATTATAAACAACCGTCAAAAATCCGTGACGATTAAGACGTTTGAGGTTGTGATAATGTGCCTTTAAGTAACCTGAATCATCTTCTTTATGCGCTTCATGGAGGTAAATTAAGACCCGGTAATCTTCCGAGTTTAACCTTTTCATCCTTTCATCTCCCGTATGTTATTTTTTTCACATTAGCGATTATACTGCTAATAATCGCAAAAGAAAAATAAAAGAATATACATAATAAGGCGTATTCTTTTAATATTGAAAATTTTTAAATCGCATCTTAATAATGCTATAATGAAATGTGAAAAATAATTAAGGGAATGATGATTTTGAAGAAAATGGCCTTACTATTTGGCTTCCTCCTTATATTTGGTATTATCCTATCTGGCTGCTCAGGAAATACTTCCAAAAAAGAAGAGACTAGCAAAGAAAACACCCAACCGAAAAACATTATCGGGCAAACTTTACAAACAGAAGGCTTACACGAAACTACCGATAATTGGACCAACATGTATGAAACGGAATTTTATACAGTAGATGCAAACAATAAAATTATTTTTATCCAAGCAGATGTAACAGACAAAAATGTAGACTTTCCAGCATCTCAAGATAAATTGCTAGACCTTGCATCGCCTTATATTCCAAAAGAAACAACTGTTTTAACTGACATGCAAGATGGCTCCGGCTCGACAGGCTACGAATGCCAAAGCGGCGACATGCATTTTACAATTTTACAAGCAGACACCGACGATGATGGAAAAGTAGATACACTTTATATTTCGAAAATCTAAAAAATTGGCCCACAAATGTTATGCCTCAAAGAGTTAGACTAAAAGCCTAACTTTTTGAGTTTTTTTGCATTTATCTATTAAAAAAGTTTTTTATATTGAATCGTTGCATAAAGTAACAAAAAAGACACCAAACTCCGAAAAGCTTGGTATCACTAAAATTCAATATAACGTCCTGAGAGGGATTCGAACCCCCGACCGACGGCTTAGAAGGCCGTTGCTCTATCCAGCTGAGCTATCAGGACAAATGGCTAATTTTTCAACAGCCAAGTACCATTTTATTTCGATTTCATTCGTTTGTCAATGGTTTTATGCAAGTTCGCTTATATTTTTGCAAAAAGAGAACTTTTTCAAGCCTTCAAAAGCGGAAAAACTTGCGTCAGCTCCGTCAGCTCCTGATCATCTTCGTCCATGAATTTTACGCAAATCCCTTCAGGAACACTTTCGATTAAAGCATAGGTTTTCACGCGAATTTGACCTCGCGGCAAAGAAATACTGCCAGGGTTTAAAATGAGCGTCTGGTCAATGAGTTCAGCGCCCAACTCGTGTGAGTGGCCAAAAAAGACAAAGTCAGCATCAAGCTCACGCGCCCGGTAGCGTAAGTTCATTAACGTCATTTTAATATTGTATAAATGACCGTGCGTCACAAAAATACGGTACTCGCCGACCTCGATAACGAGGTCATTAGGAAAGTCAGCGCCAAAATCGCAGTTTCCACGTACCGTCTGAAAGCCTTGAATAGCAGGATCATCCTTTTCAAGTTCAGAGTCACCACAATGAATCATAGCATCCACTTTGTTTTCATATTTTTCCTTTAAACGAAGCAGGCAGTCATGTTCATGATGACTGTCGCTAACTACTACTAATTTCATAAAATGTATATCCTCCCCATGTGCTACTGCTTTCTATTTTCTCACTTTTTATCAATTTTTTCTAGTACTTTTTCAATATTCGCACCAAGATTTTTAATTGCATTCGCACGATGGCTAATTTGGTTCTTTTCAGCAGGCGTTAAATTTGCCATCGTCACACCGCGTTCAGGTAGGAAAAACAACGGATCATAGCCAAACCCGTTTTTTCCAGAAAGCGCTTGTGCAATTTTCCCTTGGCAATCACCTTCATAATAATCAACCTCGCCGTCTGGTGTGGCAAGAGCTAGTGTGCAGTGGAATCTTGCCGTACGCTTTTCATCTGGCGTGTCTCCGAGCTCGCGTAAGAGCTTTTCATTATTCTTGGCATCATTATGTGCCTCGCCAGCATAACGCGCAGAATAGACGCCCGGGGCGCCGTCTAGTGCATCTACAATTAACCCCGAATCATCAGCTAGCACCGTTTGATTTAAAATTTTCGCTACCGTCGTCGCCTTTAAAGCAGCATTTTCCGCAAAAGTCGTACCCGTTTCTTCGATTTCACCAATTTCAGGAAAATCTTTCAGCGTTAAAATTTCCACATCATATTTTTCTAAAATCCCACGAAATTCCTGTGCTTTTCCAACATTTCCCGTTGCAATTACTAATTTTCGCATCTCTTTACTCCCCTTTTATAAGCGCCGTAATATCCGCACCTAATTGTTCTTTTTGTAGCTCAACAAGCTCCGCAATCCCTTTCCGCCCTAAGCGAAGAAGTTCACTTAGTTCCTCGTCAGAAAAAGTCGCCTCCTCGCCAGTTCCTTGTAGCTCAACAAACCGCCCTGCACCCGTCATAATCACGTTCATATCAACGTTTGCAGCGCTATCCTCCACATAATTTAAGTCTAAAACCGCTTCCCCTTCATCTAAAATGCCCACACTTGTAGCGGCAAGAAAATCTTGAATAGGAAATGAGTCAAATGATTTCTCCGTATGTAACCGATAAACCGCAAGCGTCATCGCGATAAAAGCGCCAGTAATAGAAGCCGTACGCGTACCTCCGTCCGCTTGGATCACATCGCAGTCGAGCCAAATTGTTCGCTCCCCTAGCGCGTCCAAATTGACAACAGCACGTAATGCGCGGCCGATCAGGCGTTGGATTTCCATCGTCCGTCCGCTCACTTTTCCTTTGGATGATTCGCGAATGTTTCTTGAACCTGTCGCCCGTGGCAGCATGGCGTATTCAGCTGAAATCCAACCTTTTCCTTCACCACGCATAAACGGCGGAACTTTTTCTTCAATGCTCGCGTTACAAATGACCTTCGTATTTCCAGCTGAAATTAAAACCGAACCTTCCGGATGCATGATGTAGTCTTTTTCTATCTTAATCTCACGCAATTCTTCATTATTTCTACCATCAAATCTCATTTTTACACCTGATTTCCTTATTTTTCCCCAAGAGTGATGTGTTCGACATCCATTTGAGGTAGTTTTAGCCAGTCGTTTGCGATATTATGGAAAATTTTGACCGAACCTGTTGTATAAAAACGGTGATCGGTTTCGCCGCCTCTTCGTTCGAGCAAATCATGATAATCGAGCAGTGCGCTCACTTCGCTGGCCGTTTCCTCACCAGAATTAATGACCGCAACGCCTTCGCCCATCACGTTTTCAATAAGCGGCTTTAAAAGCGGATAATGCGTGCAGCCCAAAATAAGCGAATCAATTTTTGTGCTTTTTAGCGGCAAAAGTGACTCTGCAACAATTTTTTTCGCGATAGCGCTTTTATATTCGCCCGATTCCACAATCGAAACAAATTTTGGACATGCAAGTGAATCCACTTTGACTTGATTATTCAGTCCCTTCAAAGCGTTTGGATACGCCATGCTTTGAACGGTTCCAACCGTCCCGAGTACACCAATATGATTGTTGCGCGATGCTTTAAGCGCCGCCCTAGAACCAGGCTGAATAACACCAATGACAGGTATATCTAATTTCATGCGAATATCTTTTAACGCCGCAGCAGTTGCCGTATTACAAGCAATCACTAACATTTTGATCTTTCGCTCCACTAAAAAATTCGTCATTTCCCAAGTGAATTTTAATACTTCTTCTGTATCACGCGGACCATACGGACAACGTGCTGTATCACCTAAATAATAAATGTTTTCATGAGGAAGTTGCTTTAACACTTCTTTTACTACGGTTAAGCCCCCAACCCCCGAATCAATAAATCCTATTGCTCGTTTCACGGTCTCGCCTCAATTTCTATTTTAAATCTATACGTTTCCATTTTCTTATTTTTTCCCACTTTTAGCAAGTATTTTACAAAAATTATCCTTCTCTCTTTCCAATTGGGGCTACTTTTAGTTATAATAGTGAAGAAGAAAGTGGGGTATTCACAATGACAGAAGAAATTCATGAAGACGTTCAGTCGCAAATTCCAAGCTTCGGCCTTGAATTGTTGCGAGACCATCTTATTCCTGAACTACTAGGCGAGGAAACACCACATATCCTCTACTGGGCCGGAAAAGATTTAGCAAGAAAATTTCCTTTAGCTTCTCTTGATGAAATAAGCGCATTTTTTAAAAAGGCTTCTTTCGGCGAACTTACGCTTACGAAAGAGAAAAAAGACGAGTTACGGATTACTTTAAGCGGTGAGCAGGTCGAAAAGCGCTTTTTAGCGGAAGGAAATCCTACTTTTAAACTAGAAGCAGGGTTTTTAGCGGAACAAATTCAAAGTCAGCGAGGCTTCTACGCAGAAGCTTACGATGAAATCAACGCGCGGAAAAAAGAGGCGCTCCTAATTGTGAAATGGGACCGGAAAGAAACGACCGATAACGAGGAAAACTATTAAAAATCAGGTAGCACGTCATGTTTAAAAGCTGACGACTACCTGATTTTTTTATGTGTATAATTTGAAAATGTTGCAACAACCATCATAAAAGTTATTGCACAAACTATTTCTTTATCGATTTTACTTTTTAAAACTCATATTGCGTATTTCTACAACTTTCTAAACTACCTTACTAGAATAGCAACAGTCGATTCAGAAACTTTAATACTTGCACTATCATACGCAATGATGGAAACGATATCTGTCATCGAAGTAATTTGCGGGCGAGCGTAATATGAATAGTTTCCTGCTGTAACTGGAACTTTGCTTAAAGTAACTCCATTTACTTTTAACGCCACATACCTTACATTGCCCGTATATGTTCCAGATACATATTTATCTTGGTCTATTGTATAATCGTTTGCTGTAATGGTGCAAGTTGTACTCCCAGAATTGTATAATTTTACTTCCTCTCTCGCAATGACAGTACCTTTTGAGTCATAACCAATGACATACACTTTATCTGTAGTTCCATTCGTAATATTTGGTCGTGCGTAATATCGATACTTCCCATCTGTTGCAACTGGAACTTTACTTAGCGTAGCTCCGTTTACCTCTAAAGAAACATATTGCACATCACCCGTATACGTTCCAGATACATATTTATCTTGGTTTACCGTATAATCATATGCGCTAATGCTACCTGTTGAACTATTTGTATCGTTTAATGCAACTTTTGTTTTCGAAACTTCAGCACCACTTGAATCATAACCAATCATGTACATTTGATCTGTATTTGCATCTGTCTCCGTTAATCTGGCATAGTACTGATAGCTACCGCCTGTAACTGGAACTTTACTTCGTTTAACTCCTTTTACTTCTAATGCCACATACTTTACATCACCTGTATACGTTCCTGTTACATATCTATCTTGGTTTATCATATAAGGATTTACTGTAAGGGTACTCGTTATGTCACTACCTGTTTCTGTGCCAAGTAATGTAACTTTCTCTCTTGTAGTTCGGACAATTTTCGAGTCATAAGCAACGATGTACACTTGATCTGTATTTACATCTGTCTCCGTTAGTCTGGCATAGCATTCAAAGCTACCACCTGTAACTGGAACTTTACTTCGTTCAACACCCTTTACTTCTAATGCAACATATCTTACATCACCTGTATACGTCCCTGTTATGATTCTATCTTGGTTTACTGTAAAGGGATTTACTGTAAGGGTACTCGTTATGTCACTACCTGTTTCTGTGCCAAGTAATGTAACTTTCTCTCTTGCAATTTGGGCATTTTTCGAGTCATAAGCAATGATGTACACTTGATTTGTATTTACATCTGACTCCGTTAGTCTGGCATAGTATTCATAGCTGCCACCTGTAACTGGCATTTTACTTCGTTCAATGCCCTTTACTTCTAATGCAACATACTTTATATCGCCCGTATACGTCCCTGTTATGTATCTATCTTGGTCTACTGTATAAGGATTTACTGTAATAGCCCCTCCTGTCACAGTATCTGTGCTGCGTAACGTGACTTTCGTGCGTGCTAATTGTTGATTAGAAGAATCAAGCCCAACTAGATACACGTCTTGGTTTACGTCAGTAATCTCAGGCCGCGCATAATATTCAAAGCTTCCAGCCACGGGAATAGTCGCTTTTCTAAGACCATCTACTTCTAAATAAACCCTTGTCACAGCACCTGTAGCCTCTGCTTGAATACGACTATCTGTACCAACATAAAAGTCTTGGTTGACAATGATTGTGCCTGCAGCATTCGTATTTGTTTCCGTGTCAACGTTTACAACCTCTTGATTAGTTTCTGTCGCTAACACATCGTGTGGTAAAGTAGTCATAACTGTTGCAACAAACACTGTAGCTGCAATAATACTAACACTTAACTTTCTTAACTTAGCTTTTTTGTTCTTCATATTTATCTTCTCCCTTGTTTAAGATAGTCATTTAACAGCTGCCTTTAAATCTAAAAACATGTATATCTTAAAAAAAACTTTTCACAGTATACCGTTATTGATTTTATATGCTTTAGCACACCGTTTAGCCTCGCTTGTTATTTATGATTATCTTTTCTAAATAATTAAAACTTCGTTTGGATGCTCCTCCTTTGATGGGAATTATGACGAATGTGTTTTGAAATATCAAAATACACATAATCATGATACCATCAAAGAAACACACGAAATGGATACTAAAATAGTTTTCTTTGCATATTTTATGTATAAAATGTTACGTTTATTTTTTAAAAAGTATATTATTTATGTAATCAAGCCAGCGGAAAACAGAAAATTTCCTTTAGCTTCTTTTTCGGAAAAAGAAGACTTTGTTAATTGTGAAATGGGACCAAAAAAATAAAAGCATAAAACCAGACATAATCCCATTTTTAAAATGGAGTTCACTGGTTCTATGCTTTTTTGTTGCGTGATTATCTTACCGCGACTGGTGATTCAGCAATAAGACTGCCTGCATTATTATATGCAAGGACTGAAACTACATCTGTTGTCGAAGTGATTTGTGGACGTGCATAATACGTATAGTTCCCGTCTACAACCGGAATTCTACTTAAAATCGTTCCGTTCACTCTCAAAGTAATGTATTTTACATTCCCTGTATACGTTCCAACCACATATTTATCTTGATTTAATATGTAGTTATATGCTGTAATAGTGCCATCTAGTTCACTATTCGTCCCGGACAATGTCACTTTGACTCTTGAAACTTCATTGCCTTCTGAGTTATAGCCAATAACATATACTTGATCTGTATTGGCATTCGTAATATTTGGCCGCGCATAGTACTGGAAACTACCATCTGTTGCAACTGGAATACTGTAAAGAACCGTGCCGTTCACTGAAAGACCTACTTTTTTGATATCTCCTGTATACGTTCCTTTCACATAAGCATCCGCCCCAACAATAAAATTCTTAGGAGAAACTGTACCTGTTCTTATTTGTCCATCTTTTAAGGTCACTTTTGTGCGTGCTAACTGCTCATTAGAAGCATTAAGTCCAACTAAATAGACATCTTGATTTACGTGAGTAATGACATTCTTGGCATAGTACTCAAAGCTACTCGCCACAGGAATAGTTGATTTTCTCACACCATCTACTTCTAGATAAACTTTTGTCACATCTCCTGTAACTTCCGCTTGAATTCGGCTATCCACGCCAACAAGATAATCCTTTTTGACGCTGACTGTACCAGTAGATGTCTGAGTTTGTACTACAGTTGTGCTTGCACTTGACGTTTTACCATTTGCTGTTGCCGTTGCAATAATAACCGTATTCGCAGCTTGTTTTTGTATCGTTAATACATACACACCATCAGAAGCCACTCGACCTCTTGCTAACACCACACCACTTTGATTTTTCAATTCAATATCTGCATTTGGCTCTGCTGTCCCTTCTGCCCTTACTGAATCTGTTGTTAATGACTTAATGGTTGTTGGTGCAATACTTTCGCGTTTAACCGTTGTGGATGCACTTTCGGTTTTACCACTTACCGTCGCTGTAGCTGTAATAATTGTTCCCTCAGGTTGCTTTGGAATGGTCAAACTGTAGTAGCCATCTGTCGCAACTTTGCCTCTCGCAAGGATAATACCACTTTGGTTTTTCAATTCAATATCTGCATTTGGTTCCGCGGTTCCTTCTGCCCTTACTGAATCCGTTGTTATTGCTTCAATGGTTGTGGGTGCCATACGCTCTCGCACAACTGTTGTGGACGCACTTTCGGTTTGTCCCTTTGCCGTCACAGTAGCTGTGATAATTGTTCCTTCTAATTGTTTGGGAATCGCTAAATTATACCTACCGTCAGAACCTACGCTTCCAACTGCCAGTTGCGTCCCGCTTTGATTTTTAATGCTAATTATAGTGTTAGGTTCAGCTGTTCCTTCCACCCTCGTCGAATCAGTTGTAAGCTTATTAATTGTAGTAAAAGCAAGATCTGCCTCTTTCACAATGATAGAATCTACACTAAGAGCAATGGTTGATTGATTATTTACTATTTCGCGATAAGCTAATGATATTTTTATTTTAGTACCTGCTGCTTGTTTTGGAATAACAAACGCAAATGTACCGTTAGTATTGACTGTACCACTCGCAATTTGGTTCTCGGAATCATTCACTGAAATAACAATATCTGCTCCTGGCGTCGCTGTCCCACTTATTACGTTTGAGTTTGGGGTAACAGGATACGTTTCAAATGGAATACGGTCAGTATAAACGACCGTTGCATCAGCACTCGAAGTATTGCCATCTTTAGTTGCTGTCACTGTCATGACCGTATTAGCTGCTTGTTCCGCAATGCTAATTCTATATCCGCCTTCAAAATCTGCGCGTCCTGTCCCAATTTGGACACCATTGTTAGTAACCGTAATGGCTGAACCAGGTTCTGCAAAACCTTTAGCGATTGTTGATTTTGTAGTGGCACCTCCCCAAATTGTTGTAGTTCCGATGGCAGCGTTTACATTTTTAACAACTTGATTACCCACTACTTCCTGATTCGCTTCAATCGCTACCGCATTATAAGGTACTGTCGTTAGAATAGTTGACGCAATAACAGTGGACAAAACGGCACTAATGCTCAATTTCCTTAACTTAGATTTTTTGCTAGTCATGTTTGCACTCTCCCTTTTTCTTAGTTAAGACAATCTTCCAAATTAACATAACTAATCGCCTTTTTACAATCTAGAAAATATGTAAGTTCACTTTGATTTAAAGTGAGGTTGGGTAGTACTCAAGAAGTCCCCCATTGATTATTCATAAGTTTTACATACTCTGACGAACCGTTTAGATTATTTTGTTTTTTCTTGATTGCCTTTTTCTGAACAGCTAAAAATTCGCGCAGTTGTCCCTCCTTTGCTATAAAGTATAACTGTTTATTTAAACTAAAATATAAACAGTTATACTCATAATAACATCAAAAAATATACAAATAGGCTAGTAAAATAGTTTTTTAAACGAAAAATATGTATATTTTATGACATTTACAGAGAATATATGAATCTTTCTTAATCTATTTACTCTATAATAGAGTTTTAAAGAATTAAAAAAAGTAGAAAATATTTTCTACTTTTTTTCGTATTCTTCCAGCAATAAACCGTACACAACATAATCAACAAAGCGACCATTGATAAATTTTGCCTCTTTCAAAATTCCTTCTTTTCTAAAGCCTAATTTTTCAGGTAAGGACTGGCTCTTCTCATTATTAGATGCAATTTTCATTTCAATTCTATGTAACTTAAGCGTGTGGAAGCCATAATCAATTAAAAAGCGTAGCGACTTAATCATCAGGCCTTGGCCTTGAAACGGTTCAGCTAACCAATAACCTATTTCGCCACTCTGGTTGACTTTATCCATTGTATGAAAACTGATAGAGCCGACGAGTTTTCCTTCGTATTCCATCATAAATAAAGTTGGCACTTCTTCATTAACGTTCATTTGATACGCTATATTACGCGCGGTATCGCTTTTTGTTTCAGCTTTATCGCTGACCGTCAGCCAGTTTCTTAAATAACTTTTGGCCGATTTAATCAGTTCAAAATAGTCGTCTACATCATTTTTAGTTAAAACGCGAATGGTAAGTTTCTCATCAATTTGATGTTTGAACATTGGTTTTCCACCTTTCAGCCGCTATTTTAGTTGATGGCGCTTGATTTTGCCAGATGCGGTTTTGGGTAGCTCGGGCGTGATGTGGAAGGCTTTCGGAATTTTATAGGCGGCCAGTTTGGTCTTTAATGCTTCTACTAGGTGCGGCTCGCTGAACGTGGGTAAGACGACGAGGTGTGCGACTGGCACTTCGCCCCATTTGGCGTCTTTTTTTCCAACAACAGCGGCTTCTAAGACGTGTTTATCACTCAAAATGGCGTGTTCAACTTCTGTTGGGTAGATGTTTTCGCCGCCGGATATAATCAAGTCACCCTTGCGCTCTGCTACAAATAGGAAGCCTTCTTCGTCCACGTGGCCGATATCTCCGGTACGAAAGAATTCGTTTTGTGTGGCTTCGTCTGTCGCAGCCGGGTTGTTCAGATAGCCCTTGAAAACAGTTGGCCCACGCAGCCAGATTTCTCCGTCAACGTCCGCCTCATTAGCCTTTTCAATATGCAATTCCGAGGGGAACAAGATGCGGCCTGAGGAGCCGATTTTACGTTTCGCATCGGCCGGGTTTAGCGCAACAATTTGTGACGCCGTTTCGGTCATGCCATATGACTGAACAATTGGAATGCGGCGCGCAAAACAGGTTTCTAGCATGTCTTTTCGAACGGCACTTCCGCCGAGCAAAACAACACGCATGTTTTCGTGGAAAGCCGCCGAACTGTGGGCAAGTAGCCGTTCAATCATTGTCAGAACGACTGAAGCATGCGTCACGTCCCCGCTCATTAGTAGTTTCGTGACGCGCACCACATCAAATTTTTCTTCCAAAAAAACCGGAATCCCGTAAATGACCGAGCGCATCAAAATCGACAGGCCGCTAATGTGAAAAATTGGCACCACACAAAGCCACGCGTCCGAACGTGGGTTCACGCCAAAATTTAGTGCTGAAGCTGTCGCGCTGAAGAAATGGTTCCCGTAAGTTTGCAGAACGCCTTTCGGGTTTCCCGTCGTGCCAGAGGTGTACATAACCGATGCTACGTCATCAAAATCATTTTTTGTGGCAGAAAAATCTCGTGCGATTTGCGCAGCCACTTCCGAAAATGCGTGACGCGCACCGTCTAAATCCACCGAAAAATCAGCAAAGGCATCATCAAAAAGCGTACAAATGGCGCCGCTATCCAAAATCTCAAAATTCATTTCAGAAGCCGTCAACCGATTGTTCAAAAAAACCGGAATGGCGCCAAGCAATTGGAGAGCGTGAATCATCAAAAAAGTTTCCTTGTTGTTTTTTCCAAGAAGCGCCACAAAATCGCCCGGTTTAATGTTCAGGCTGGCCAGTTTTCCAGCGTTACAAAATGCGTCCCCTGCCACCTCTTCAAACGAATATTTTTCTCCGCGGAAAACAAGCGCAGTTTCATGTGGCGAAACCTGCGCTCGTTGTAATAACCAGTTCATCATGGGAATTTCGGGAATTGATCGAAGTCAGGGTCGCGTTTTTCCTTGAAGGCGTCGCGGCCTTCTTTCGCTTCATCTGTCGTATAGTAAAGAAGTGTTGCGTCCCCTGCGAGTTGTTGAATTCCCGCCAAACCATCTGTATCGGCATTAAATGCCGCTTTAATAAAGCGCAAAGCTGTCGGACTTTTCTTAAGCATTTCTTCTGCCCAAGCGACCGTTTCATTTTCCAGTTCAGAAACGGGTACGACCGTATTAATCCAGCCCATTTCAAGCGCTTCCTCGGCCGTATATTGGCGGCACATAAACCAAACTTCCTTAGCTTTTTTATGCCCGATAACGCGCGCCAAGTACCCAGAGCCATACCCCGCGTCAAAACTTCCTACGTTCGGTCCAGTTTGACCAAACTTCGCATTGTCAGCAGCAATTGTAATGTCACAAACAAGTTGCAACACATTTCCGCCGCCAATTGACCAGCCTGCAACCATTGCAATAACTGGTTTTGGAATGATACGAATGAGACGCTGTAAGTCGAGCACGTTTAAACGTGGAATTTGGTCATCGCCAACATAACCGCCGTGCCCGCGCACTTTCTGATCTCCCCCAGAACAAAACGCTTTGTCGCCTTCACCAGTTAAAATGATGACACCAATTTTTTCATCATCGCGAGCCAAATTAAACGCATCAATCATTTCCATCACCGTTTTAGGCGTAAATGCATTATGTACATGCGGACGATTAATCGTTACTTTCGCAATTCCGTTGTGCGACTCATATTTAATTTCCTCAAACACTTTCTCCGTTTTCCATTCAATCATAGAAAAAACCTCCTAAAAATGGTCATTTAACCAGTTATTTATCATTTTCGATACTTCTTCGGGTGCCTCAAGATGAACCGCATGCCCCGCATCTTTCACGGAAACGTACGTCGCATTAGGCAGTAAACTCTGCACTTCCTTGGCAATACGGCAAAACTTTTCATCAAGTTCACCCGCTATAAGCAAAACCGGTATATCAAGCTCTACCAAATCTGCCCAGTAAGAAGGCAATTCACCTGTCCCAACACCAGCTAAACTGTATATAAGCCCTGTTCCCGCTTGACTCAAACGCTCGTCACGAATTTGTTCTTGCTTATCCGCAGCTAACGACTTTTGCGAAGCAAACAAAGGCAAATTTTCCCAGTAAGCCACAAATTCCGGCACACCTTTTTCGGTAATAAATTGCGCCAAGTCCGCGTCACGGTGCCGCCGAGTTGCGCGCTCCTCATCCGTCTTGAGTCCCGGCGAACCACTTATCATAACAAGCCCGCCGTATTTTGCCTTGTTCCGCATAGTAAGCGCCAGTGCAATTCGTGCGCCCATCGAATAGCCAACTAAAACCGTAGGCTTGTCCGCTCTAACAAGCGCGTTTAATGCGGCTTCCGTCGCCTCAAGCGAATAATCATCTGGAACAGCCGAATAAGATGCGCCGTGCCCAGGCAAATCCGGCAAAATTAAATTCGCCCCGCCTAGTTCCAGCTGTCCAAATGTTTTATGTGTCCCCGTAAAACCGTGTAGCAACATCATATCAAGCTTGGCATGACGATTTATAAAACTTAAAAAGAGCTTCATTTTTTCAGGTCACGCTCCACTTGGACCGCTATTTTCTCAAAAAGAGCTTGGTGATGTGCCACATTTTCATGGCGATTTGTGCGCACTTCAATGATGTCTAACCCTTTGTTATAAGCGGCTTTGTCGAGTGCATCTTCCAAATCACATAATCGTGTAATTTCATCATAGCCCGCGCCATAAAGTGCTGCCGTATAGCGAAAATCAAGGTTTGTGGATGTGCCAAATAGCGACTCAAAATATTTCGGCGTCTTCGCCTGAGGAAGAAACGAGAAAATCCCGCCACCATCGTTGTTCACCACAATAATCGTCAAGTTCAAGTTGTATTTTTTGGCCATCAGTAGGCCGTTCATATCATGATAAAAAGATAAATCGCCGATAAGCAAATACATCGGTTGAACAATCGTACTCGCACCAAGGGCGGCCGAAACAACACCATCAATGCCGTTTGCTCCGCGGTTTGCAAGCATCTTCACCCGCTTATCCGTCTGCATGAAATACGTGTCCACATCCCGAATCGGCATGCTGTTCCCAATAAACAAACCCGACTGATCCGGCAGATGCTCCCGCAGCACACTCACAATTTGCCCTTCCTCCAAGCCAGCTGTTTCTTTTATATGGGAAGAAAGCACGTTTTGCGCAGACGCGTTTAGTTTGTGCCACACAGAAAGCCAATTCTCCGGAGCCGCAAACTCCGCCTGAGTCATCTCCTCAAGTAGGAAACGCTCATCGCAATGAATCATATCCGTTACACCCTTCACCGGGTCCCGCCAAGCCGCCCCAGGATCAACAACGAAAGTCCGCACATCGAATGATTCTAGCCAAATTTTCAGTGACTTCGATACCGGCATCGCCCCAAAACGAACGACCATTTCAGGTGCCATCGCCGAACAAAACGCCTCGTTTTTTAGCAGTGCATCATATTGATCCACCACAACCGTATCTTTTTCACCGTATGACCGAAGACCAGACAGCGGATCCGCCAAGATTGGCCAACCCAATTTTCGCGCCGCCTGAACTAATTTTCCTTCCAAATTCTTCTTATCAAGCGGTCCCGCAATGATGACCCCTTTTTTCCCAGAACAATCTGCGAACATTTTATCTAGCGCTTCCTGCTCTAAAACTTCATGCGTATAATAAATCCGCACGTGATGTTTCTTCTTACCCGTCTGTGTAAACGGCGAAGGATCTAAAATCGGCGTTAATGGTTCCCGTAGTGGGAAGTTCAAATGTACTGGTCCCCGCGGCGTTTTGAGCGCAATATCAACTGAACGACTACCGTGCCATTTCGCATAGCGTAGCATCTCATCTGTTCCTTCTGGTATCGCCATATCGACCATATCTTTCACGTGGGTGCCAAACAACTGAATTTGATCCATTGCTTGCGGCGCCCCAACATTTCGCAGTTCATGCGGTCTATCTGCTGTTAAAACAATGAGCGGAATTTGGGATAAATTCGCTTCTGCCACTGCCGGAAAATAATTGGCCGCAGCCGTTCCACTTGTGCAGAGTAGGACAACCGGATTTTTCGAAGCTTTTGCGATGCCAAGAGCGAAAAAACCAGCCGAACGTTCGTCCACATGAACATGAATTTTAAGCGTCGGGTGTTCCGCCATTAAAAGCGCAATTGGAGTTGATCTTGATCCTGGGCTAATAACAGCTTCTTTGACACCTGCTTGAATTAATTCTTCGATAAAAGCAGTTAAATATGCGGTCATTGTTTCTTGGTGACTCATTCGACATTGCCTCCTAAAACACGTAACATCGGTTGAAATTTGACTTTTGTTTCTTGTAATTCTTCTTCTGGAACGGAATCAGACACAATCCCGCAACCTGCGTAAAGCACGCCAAGCGAGTCAATGACTAGCGCTGAACGAATTGCTACAGCGAATTCGCCATCAAAATCCGTGTCAATAAACCCAATTGGTCCACCGTAAAAACCACGGTCACTTGTTTCCTTCATACGAATAATCGCCCGCGCTAAATTTTTAGGTGAACCGCCAAGCGCCGGCGTCGGATGCAGCGCCCGCAAAATTTGCAGAATATTTACATCATCACGCTTTTTCGCATGAACATTCATATAAAGATGTTGGATATCCCGATTTTTTAAAAGAACCGGTTCACTGGAAATCGTTAAGTCATCTGCAAATTGTTGTAAGGTTTCTTCAATCATTTCCACAACATAATGATGTTCTCGTAAATTTTTCGCATCTTTCAATAAAGCATTCCCGAGTTTATCATCTTGTTCTGCCGTTTCGCCGCGTTTGGCCGACCCTGCTACACAAGAAGAGTGGATTTTATCATCAGAAACCGCTACTAATCGTTCTGGCGTAGCACCAAAGAACAATGCAGCACCTTTTTCCATCACAAAAAAGTAGCTATTTTCTTGTGTATCCATCATTTTTTGAAGAACTGCACCACTATCAATTTGTTTGCTAAAACGCAAGCCCATTCTTCTGGATAACACCACTTTATGTAAGTCTTCCGAATCTTTTAGCAGCGCAATAATATCACGCGCATTTTCCAAAAATTCATCCGTTTCTAATTCCTTAGCTGTAATGAGCGAATTCACTTCCATATCTGGACGTTTCGCTTCCATAATTTTTTCCCACTGACCTTTTACGGCTTCCAATTTTTTAAGCTCATCGTCAGGATAAACGACTAAGTTAACCGTTAAAAAAACTTTCTCGCTCTTTTTCGTCAACATAAATAGTGGCAAGTAAAATAATCCATCTTTAAAAGCTTGCCATTCTTTATCTGTTTCGCGTTCTGGATCAAATTTGAACCCACCAAAATAAAGCGGCCCTGTCTCTTTTTCAGTCGCGTTGGTCACCGTTCTTAATTTTAAAGCCTTTAGTTTATCTTCTAAACCAGAAAAAGCATCCTTTGCTTTATCCGCAGCTAAATATTGTTCGGTTACACCAAAGCCAGCCAGTGTTAGCGTCATCTCAGGATTTTGCCAAAAGAAACGCTCGCCAGAAAAGGCATCTTTTGCTTTTTGATACAAAATATGCGGCGCCAAATCTTGTGAGTATTCAGTTACCCAACTCAGAAGAGCAGGTTTATCTTTTGTTGCATGACGTTTCGCTTGTTCAAATAAAGCAAGAGGTAATGTAATTCCCATTTTTTTCATCGCTCCTTTACTAACACTCCTTCTATTATATCAAAAATAAAATCTTCCTGCTCATTTTGCGATTTTGGCTTTATTCATTGACGAAACTCACTATTTTCCCTAAAATGAAGAAAGGATATTTTAAAAAAGGAGCGAATAAAATGGCAGCGCAGGAAAGACAAGTTCTAGCCAGACAATCTGGTTTTAAAAAATGGTGGACGCTACTTCGGCCCCACACTCTAGTTGCCTCTTTTGTGCCCGTATTTTTAGGTACATCCGTTGCAATGCTCTACTCAAATCTTCATTTCACACGTTTTCTCGTGATGCTTGTTGCATGCTTTTTCATTCAAACATCAGCAAACTTGTTCAATGAATATTACGACTATAAAAAAGGGCACGATGATGAACACTCGGTTGGAAACGGCGGAGCCATCGTAAGAAATGGTATACGCCCGGGATTCATTCTTTTTCTAGCGATTACCCTTTACATACTTTCCATTCTAGGCGGCGTTTATTTATCGATGGAACTAAACTGGTATGTTGGCTTGCTCGGCGCAATTTGCATGCTCGTTGGCTACTTATACACTGGCGGCCCGTATCCAATCGCTTACACCCCTTTTGGTGAAATTATGGCCGGATTTTTCATGGGTGGCGTCATAACTTTCATATCATTTTACATTCAGGCGGAATTTATTGGCACACAAATCGTTTATATCTCCATTCCAATCATGGTTCTCGTAGGCAATTTATTACTCGCAAACAGCATCCGTGATTTAGACCCAGATAAAGCAAATGGGCGCTTGACACTTGCCATCTTACTTGGAAGAAGAAACGCCACAATTTTGTTCGCCCTCGCCTATGTTTTCGCTTATGCTTTTGAAATCTCGCTTATTTTTTGGGCAGGCGCGCCGTACTGGACCCTACTCATTTTAATAAGTGCTCCAGAAGCGATTCGTTCCGTCAGACGTTTCATCGGCAGAACGGAACCAATCACTATGATACCGGCAATGAAATCCACATCGAAAGCCATTACGATTTTTGGTATCGTACTCGCGATTAGTTACTTACTAAGTTTGCTTCAAATGAATTTATTTTAAAAATAGGTCAGAAAATCATTTCGCGATTTTCTGACCTTTCGTTTAGCGCAAAAAACAGGCTACATTTATACGACATGCACCTGTTTTTTTGATTTTGCATATTCCAATAATTCGAGCGATAAATCGTAGCGTAAAAATGGTGTAATGATGTAAATCCCGTTAAAATGCGTGCAAATTGCATCAATGATTTCTTTTGAGATTAGCATGCCTTCTTCGTTGCCACGCCCCGCTTTTTCTGCCTCGCGCATTCGTTCGCGGACTTCATTGGTTAGCCTGATACCTGGAACTTCGTTGTGCAAAAATTCCGCATTTCGGCTTGATAGAAGTGGCATGACGCCAACAAAGATGGGGACGGAGATTTCTGCCGCATCAAGCGCCTCTTTTAAGATGGCGGCCTTCTCCACATCGTAAATGGGCTGTGTAATAATGTAGTCCGCGCCGTATTCCACTTTTCGCTGAATCAAACGGACCGCTTTTTCCACATTGAGAACGTTCGGGTTGAACGCAGCTGCGACGTTGAAACGCGCCTTTTCCTTGAGCGACTTGCCTGTATAAGAAATTCCATCATTGAACTTTTTAATGAGTTGAATGAGCTCAACCGACCGTAAATCAAAAACAGAGGAAGCACCCGGGAAATCGCCCACTTTCGTTGGATCGCCTGTCACAGCGAGAACATCATGCAAGCCAAGCTTATGGAAACCCATGATGTGCGAATGCATGCCTACGAGATTGTGATCACGTGTTGTTAAATGAATGAGCGGCTTAATGTTGTGCTCGTGCTTTAAGATCGAAGCAATCGCCATGTTGCTAATGCGCGGCGTCGCAAGCGAGTTATCGGAAATCGTAATCGCATCAACTCCAGCCGCATCGAGCGCCTTTGCGCCTTCAAAAAATTGCGCCGTATCAAACGTCCGCGGCGGATCGAGTTCGACTAGCACCGTGCACTCATTCTTCACTTTATCCACTAAACGAACACCTTCATGCGTGTCTGGCTCTTCAGGAACAAGTTCGATGATGGGACGAACTTCCTTTGTTCGAACTGGTTTAGTTGACCGAAGTCCCGCCCGGAACGCCCGAATATGGTCTGGTGTCGTCCCGCAACAACCACCAATGATGCGTGCGCCCTGCTTGCGGAAAATTTCACCATATTCCTCAAAATAATCCGTTTCCGCTTGATAAATGATTTTTCCTTCCTGCATTTCAGGTAGACTAGCATTCGGATATGCTGCCAAATAGGCGTTATCTAGGAGTGGCACCGTTTCAAGCGCGCGTGCCATATGATAAGGACCAAGCCGACAATTCACGCCTACAACATCTGCGCCTAGATTTGCCAATTCCTGCAAAACATCAGGTAGCTTCTCCCCGTTTTGAAGTAGCCCCGGTTCATGCATCGAAACATTCGCTACAACTGGCAAATCTGTATTTTCCCGTACAATTTTTAATACGGTTTTAAGCTCGTTAGGATCATAAAATGTTTCAAGAAGAATCGCATCCACGCCCTCCAGCAAAAAACAATACAACTGTTCCCGAAAACTACGTTTGATTTCTTCAAGTGGAGCCTGTTCCACTTTTGAATCACTAGCCCCGTTAATGCCGCCAATCGTTCCAAAAACATAAGTCCCTGTGCCGCTGGTCGCTTTTTTCGCCAACCTAATAGCCGCCTGATTTATCCGTTTAATTTCATCTTCTAAGCCGTAACGCTTCAGCTTTATATAGTTTGCGCCATACGTATTCGTTTGGATAATATCCGCGCCCGCTTCAATGTAAGCGCGGTGAATAGCAAGTACGTCATCTGGGTGCGTCACATTTAATTCTTCAAACGAACGGTCTACACCGTACGAATAAAGCAAAGTTCCCATTGCCCCGTCTGCAATTAAAACTTTCTCACTTAAATCTTTACGCAAATTCATGGCCGTACCGCCTCCTTAGAAGCGCATTCGAACGCCGTTTTGAGATCGTTCACCAAATCGTCCGCGTCTTCAATGCCAACTGAAATGCGCAACAGCTCATCAGTTAAGCCGTATGATTCCCGCAGTTCTCGCGGAATATCCGCATGTGTTTGCGTAGCAGGATACGTAATTAAACTTTCAACGCCGCCTAAACTTTCAGCAAAAGTAAAAAGCGAAACACTTCTAAGTAGCGGTGAAATAAGCGCGGCATTTTCAATATAAAAGCTAATCATGCCACCGCGCCCTGGATACTTCACTTCTTTGACTAAAGCATGGTTTTCGAGAAACTGAACGACGCGTTTAGCATTTCTTTCATGCTCTCTAATGCGTAGTGGTAGCGTTTTAAGCCCGCGAATTAAAAGCCACGAATCAAATGGTGACAGCACTTCGCCCGTTTCATTTAAAGCCGTCGCATAAAACTCACCGAGCTCATCACTTCGCACAATGACTGCTCCCGCCAGAACATCATTATGACCGCCTAAATATTTCGTAGCGCTGTGAATGACAATATCTGCCCCAAGATTTAACGGCTGCTGCAAAATGGGCGTATAAAAAGTGTTATCCACAATGAGCAAAAGCTGATGCGCGCTCGCAAATTGTGCCACTTTTTCAATATCCACTTCCTGCATAAGCGGATTTGTCGGCGTTTCAATAAAAATCGCTTTCGTATTCGGCTGTAAAAGCCCGTCAAGCTCATCAAACACTTTTCCGTCCCAATATGCAAATGCAATCGCATACTGCCGTTCAAGCGTCCCAAAATAGCGAAAAGTCCCGCCGTACAAATCTTGCAAACTAATAATGTGGTCACCCGTTTTAAACCTTTTAAAAACAAGCTGAACCGCGCTCATACCAGAACTTGTAGCAAAACCATATTTCCCGTCTTCAAGTTCTGCGAGCGCCTCCTGTAAAACATCGCGCGTCGGGTTTGCCGTCCGCGTATAATCGTACCCAGTACCCACCCCAATATCCGTATGGCGGTAAGCCGTTGAGAAATAGAGTGGCATGTTGACCGCACCAGTTTTCTCACATTTTTTATTACCAATTTGTGCTGAAATCGTCTGCTTACTTAAATTTCCCATCGAGCTTCCCCCGTTCTCTATTTTTCTAAAATGGTATAGGCCTCGCGAATTTCCTTTGTAGCGGAAACCATATCACGAAGCGCGGCAACCGTTTCTTCTTCCTTCCGCGTTTTAAGCCCACAATCCGGATTAATCCAGAAATTTTGAACTGGAATCACGCGAAGCGCGCGCTCAATATTCGTTTTAATTTCAGTCGTACTTGGAACGCGTGGGCTATGAATATCATAAACACCAAGCCCAATTTCCTTATCGTAATGATACGCTTCAAACGTGGAAATAATTTCCCCGTGACTACGCGACGTTTCAATTGAGATAACATCGGCGTCTAGCGCACTAATCGCATCGATAATGTCATCAAAATCCGAGTAGCACATATGCGTATGAATTTGCGTTTCGTCCGCGACACCGGAAGTCGTTAGCTTGAAAGCATAAACCGCATCGTTCAAGTATTTTTCCCATCTCGAACGCTTCAGCGGCAACCCTTCGCGGAGCGCCGGCTCATCAACCTGAATCACGCGAATCCCATTTTCCTCTAATGCAAGAACTTCCTTCCTAAGAGCAAGCCCCACTTGGTTGAAAACATCGCTTCTTGGAATATCGTCTCGCACAAAGCTCCAATTGATGATGGTTACGGGGGCGGTCAGCATCCCCTTCACAGGACGATTCGTGAGTGACTGGGCAAATTTGCTTTCCTTCACCGTAATATTTTCCGTAAAAGCCACATCCCCGTAAATAAGTGGCGGACGCACCGCACGCGAGCCATATGACTGCACCCAACCAAATTTCGTCGCCTGGAAGCCTGCTAATTTTTGTCCAAAATACTCGACCATATCCGTCCGTTCAAATTCACCGTGCACAAGAACATCAAGGTCCAGATCCTCTTGAATGCGAATCCAGCGTTCCGTTTCCTGTTCAATGTATGTTTCGTACTCCGCTTTCGTAATATCCCCTTTTAGGAAAGCCGCGCGTTTTTTGCGAACTTCAGGCGACTGCGGGAAACTCCCAATTGTTGTCGTCGGTAAAAGCGGCAAATTCAGCCATTCGTGCTGGGCTTTAATCCGCGTTTCAAATGGGCTTTTTCGTTCAGCAGAAATGCTACTAAGCTCTGAAAGCTCCGTTTGAACCGCCTTGTTATTCCGATGTTCCGAACGATTCAATTCCGAAACGGCAAGCTCTGCTTTTTCAAGCTCGCTAGACACCGCCTCCGCTCCGTCTGAAACAGCTTTCGCGAGAAGAACGACTTCATCCAATTTTTCATCCGCAAAAGAAAGACCATCGTACAGCACTTTATCCAAATTCGGCTCGCTTTTTTTCGTCACCGGAACATGCAGTAGCGAACTCGCCGGCTGTACAATCAGTTTGTCCTTTTGCACAAGTCGCGTTAAAATTTCAAGCTCCGCACGTTTCGCCTGAACATCCGCCCGCCAAACATTGCGCCCATCAATGATTCCCGCCGCCAAATATTTATTATCTGGAAAACCAAATTTTTGAATTCTCTCAAGCGTCTCACCATGGTCGTGAACGAAATCCAGCCCAATCGCATCCACCGGCAATTTTACAACCGCCTCATACGCGTCCACACTTTCAAAATACGTTTGCAAAATCAACTTCGCATGTGGCGCCGCCGCGCGTAATTCCGCGTACACCTCTTCAAAAAGCGCTACTTCTTCTTTTGCTAAACTCGTCGCAAGAATTGGTTCGTCTAGTTGAATCCATTTCGCGCCCGCCGCATCTAGCTCTTCAATAATCGTTTTATAAAGCGGTAAGAACTTCTGAACTAAACTCGCGAAATCATTTTTATCGGCACCTTTTCCAAGTTTCAAATAAGTAATTGGCCCAATGATGACCGGCTTTCCATCAATACCTAGCTCCTTTTTCGCTTCTAAATAAGCTTTTAGCGCCCTATTCTCTAAGAGTTTCGGCTCCACATCGTCAAGCTCTGGAACGATGTAATGGTAATTCGTGTTGAACCATTTCGTCATCTCAGAAGCAACCGCCGTATCGTTCCCGCGCGCGATGTCAAAATATGTACGTAGCGACACCTCGTTCGTAAAGTTCCCAAAACGCTTCGGAATCACACCAAACGCCACACTCAAATCAAGCACATGGTCGTACAATGTAAAATCATTGACCGGAATAAGCTCAATCCCTTTTTCTTTCTGCTTGTTTAAAGCAGCCAATCGAATCGCCTTTGTTTCAGAAAGAAGTGTATCTTCTGAAATTTTGTTATTCCAAAAATTTTCTAACGATTTTTTCCATTCGCGATTCTCTCCAAGACGTGGATACCCTAAATTTGAACTAAGTACTTTTACCATTTACCTCATCCTCTCTTTTTTATGACGCGAAAAAGCCTCCCTAGATAGAGAGGCTAAAATAATTCGAAAATAAACGAAAAATTAGTTCTCTCTTATCTTTCAAAGCAACATGCTTTGCAGGATTTAGCACCTTTTCAAAAAACTTGAAAGGTTGCCGGGTTTCATCGGGCCAGTCCCTCTACCACTCGTTATAAGAGTTTCATATTTAATTTACATATCAAATGTATTGAAATCATAATACCAAAAATAAATCTATGCTGTCAATCTTTTTTTTGAAAATAATAAAATTCCTCCCAAAATAAGAAGCAGAGCAATCGTAAAATAAAAGCTCCTCGGGCCGACCATAGTAATCAAAGCCCCCGTTACACTCGGCCCCAAAATACTCCCCACACTAAAACACATCCCCACCAAAATATTTCCAGCAGGAAGAAGATCAAGCGGCGTCAAATCCGTCATATATGAAAGCCCAAGTGAATAAAGCGATCCCACAAGTATCCCGAGCACAAAGAAAATCACAATAAAAAGCACACTACTCGAAACAAATGCTGTTAGGAAGAAAACGAGACCACCTAAAAACGTTAAAATCGGCAACACGCGCCCGCGCCCCATCCGATCACTAAAAATCCCAATTGGAACCTGAAACAAAATCGTCCCTACCGAGAAAGCAGAAATAATAAACGTAATCATATACGTTTCAATCCCAAATCTAAGCCCCACAATTGGGAAAGTCGCGTTTAAACCCGTCTCCAAAACACCATATAAAAAGGGTGGTATCATCGCTACCCAAGCAATTTTCATCACATCAGAAAAACGCTTCATACTATCGAAAAAAGAAATTTTGCGAATTTCCGTCCCTTCCGAAATAAATTCATTTTTCAGCGTCAAAATTAATCCCCACGCCAAGAGAACTAACACACCGGAAATATAAAATGGCAAATTAGGACTTACATCCATCAAATTCACAAGCTGCGGTCCAACCGCAAATCCAAGTGAAAAAAACAAGCCATAAATCGCCATATTCCTGCCACGTTTGCTCGGTTCCGTCGTAGCTCCAATCCAAGTTTGCGACGAAAAATGTAGCATATGATCCCCCACACCAATAACAAGACGCAGCAAAAACCAAAAATACAAATTAAACCACATCGGGAACAAAAATAGCGACACCGCAACTAATCCCCCGCCAACCACAATAATCGGCTTAAATCCAAATTTATGTAGCGGCGCTTCAATAAATGGCGACACCAACAAAACTCCAATATAAATCCCCGTCGCATGAAATCCATTCACACTCGAACTAATCCCCATTCCTTCAAAAATAATCGCAATCAGCGGCAACAAAAGCCCTTGTGACAGCCCCGAAATCGCCACTATAACCGTCAAAATCCAAAACTTCCTCCTATTTCGCATCCAATCCAGCCCTCCAATTTCCAACCAAAATAAGAACAATGCCTCTGCATTGTTCTTATACTTATAATGATGACCCGTACGGGATTCGAACCCGTGTTACCGCCGTGAAAGGGCGGTGTCTTAACCGCTTGACCAACGGGCCTTACTGGCGGAGAAGGAGGGATTTGAACCCTCGCGCCGCGTTAACGACCTACACCCTTAGCAGGGGCGCCTCTTCAGCCACTTGAGTACTTCTCCAGTATAAAATATAAACTCCACAGGCAGGACTCGAACCTGCGACCGATCGGTTAACAGCCGATTGCTCTACCAACTGAGCTACTGTGGAATAAAATGGGCCTAAATGGACTCGAACCATCGACCTCACGCTTATCAGGCGTGCGCTCTAACCAGCTGAGCTATAGGCCCAAAAAAGCGGGTGAGGAGAATCGAACTCCCGACAACAGCTTGGAAGGCTGTGGTTTTACCACTAAACTACACCCGCACAATACACATAAAAGTGGCTTGGGACAGAATCGAACTGCCGACACCTTGAGCTTCAATCAAGTGCTCTACCAACTGAGCTACCAAGCCAAATGGCGGTCCCGACGGGATTTGAACCCGCGATCTCCTGCGTGACAGGCAGGCATGTTAACCCCTACACCACGGAACCACGATTGCGGGGACAGGATTTGAACCTGCGACCTTCGGGTTATGAGCCCGACGAGCTACCAGACTGCTCCACCCCGCGATAATAATATTAAATTGGCCCACTTAGTCACAAATAAAAAACGGAGGAAGAGGGATTCGAACCCCCGCGAGCTTTTACACCCCTGTCGGTTTTCAAGACCGATCCCTTCAGCCAGACTTGGGTATTCCTCCACGATATAATAATAAAAAGTGCTAAGTGGACCTTGCAGGACTCGAACCTGCGACCGGACGGTTATGAGCCGTCTGCTCTAACCAACTGAGCTAAAGGTCCAAATTTTAAAGATAGCGGCGGAGGGAATCGAACCCACGACCTCTCGGGTATGAACCGAACGCTCTAGCCAGCTGAGCTACGCCGCCACATTAATAAAGATTTAATTTAAAATTTGGTGGAGCCTAGCGGGATCGAACCGCTGACCTCCTGCGTGCAAAGCAGGCGCTCTCCCAGCTGAGCTAAGGCCCCAAATTATAGAATTTAATAATGGTCGGGAAGACAGGATTTGAACCTGCGACCCCTTGGTCCCAAACCAAGTGCTCTACCAAGCTGAGCTACTTCCCGTAAAATAAGCGCGCCCAGAAGGAGTCGAACCTCCAACCGCCTGATTCGTAGTCAGGTACTCTATCCAGTTGAGCTATGGGCGCAATATAGAAATGGTGCCGAGGACCGGAATCGAACCGGTACGGGTATCACTACCCGCAGGATTTTAAGTCCTGTGCGTCTGCCAGTTCCGCCACCCCGGCATAAAATAAACTCAGATTGGAGCGGAAGACGGGGTTCGAACCCGCGACCCCCACCTTGGCAAGGTGATGTTCTACCACTGAACTACTTCCGCATAAATATAAGTGCGGGTGAAGGGACTTGAACCCCCACGCCTCGCGGCGCCAGATCCTAAATCTGGTGCGTCTGCCAATTCCGCCACACCCGCAAAGAGTGAGCCGTGCAGGGTTCGAACCTGCGACCCTCTGATTAAAAGTCAGATGCTCTACCAACTGAGCTAACGGCTCTTTATACTAATGTATGTAAGACTGATTAAGAAAAAGATGGTGCCGGCTGCAAGAGTCGAACTCGCGACCTACTGATTACAAATCAGTTGCTCTACCAACTGAGCTAAGCCGGCATAAAAATGGTGGAGGTTAACGGGATCGAACCGCTGACCCTCTGCTTGTAAGGCAGATGCTCTCCCAGCTGAGCTAAACCTCCAAAATCATTGCCCGGCAGCGACCTACTCTCACAGGGGGAAGCCCCCAACTACCATCGGCGCAGAGAAGCTTAACTACCGTGTTCGGGATGGGAACGGGTGTGACCTTCTCGCCATAACTACCAGACAATGAA